>CAZVVZ010000040.1:0-10777 GCA_964631135.1 uncultured Eubacteriales bacterium | reverse complement strand
AAACATATATCTTATTTCATATACTCTAACTAGCAACCAATATTGCGAAAAATTTTAAAAAAGTCTTCCATTTTGGTAAAATATTTGATATTATATCAGTAATTGTACAAAAACTTTGAACAAGAGGAGTAAATTATCTATGTTGTTAGAGATGAAAAGTCATCGGCTGAAAGCTTTTCTCAACAGAAATAATTGAAGGTAGCTTGGGAGTTGCATATTTGAAATTTTAAGTAAAGTATGCCGTTTGTATGCGTTAAATACATTGAGGCAACATTATATGTTGTAAATTAAGGTGGTACCACGGTAAAATCGTCCTTTGGAGGTTTTGCCGTTTTTTTATGTAATTGAACCACATTTTTTAGGAGGTGTCTTTTGAATGTTAGACAAAAAATACAATTTTAAAGAAAAGGAAGAAAAATGGTTGAATTATTGGAATGATAATAAAATCTATGAATTCAAGCCAGATGAAAGAAAAGTTTATTCCATCGATACTCCCCCACCAACAGTTAGCGGGAAGATTCACATAGGGCACATTTTTTCTTTTTCACAAACTGAGATGATTGCTAGGTATAAAAGGATGTGCGGATACAACGTTTTCTATCCTTTTGGGTTCGATGATAACGGATTGCCTACAGAAAGACTAGTTGAAAAAGAAAATAACCTAAAAGCACATCAAATGGACAGAAAAGATTTCCAAAGCTTGTGCTATAACACTACCGACAAATATGAAAACGATTTTAAAAAATTATTTCAAAGAATCGGTGTAAGTGCAAATTGGGAGCATGCATATAAAACGGTAAGCCCTTCAACTGTAAAAATTAGTCAATTATCTTTTTTAGATCTAATAGAAAAACATCATGCTTACCATAAGGAAAGTCCGGCACTTTGGTGTAATGAATGTATGACATCTATTGCACAGGCAGAATTGGAAACCAAAACAATAGATACAACATTTAATTATATCCATTTTAAAACGAATGAAGGCGAAACTTTCACTATCGCAACCACAAGGCCAGAATTACTTCCGGCAATTGTTGCTGTTTTTGTAAATCCGGAAGATTCAAAGCATAATCATCTCATAGGAAAGTCTGCTGTAATTCCTTTGCTAAACATAGAAGTACCTATTTTAGCAGACGATAAAGTTGCAGTAGATAAAGGCACAGGTGTCGTAATGTGCTGTACTTTTGGTGACCAAACTGATATTGAATGGTGGCAAAAATATAATCTTCCATTAAAGAATATATTTACAAAAGATGGACGTATTGCTGATTCTGTTCCTAATTACGGAGGATTAAAAATTAAAGCGGCTAGAGAGCAAATTATTGAAGACTTAAAAGCTCTAGGAGTTGTAGAAAAAATAGAGCCTCTGACTCATGAAGTGCAAATTCACGAAAGATGTGGAAAAGAAATTGAATATAGTATAATAAAGCAATGGTTCATAGACATAATGAATCATAAAGAAGATTTCTTAAAGCTTGGAGATCAAATAAACTGGTATCCTGAACATATGCACTCAAGATATAACGAATGGGTTGCAAATATAATGTGGGATTGGTGTATATCAAGGCAACGTTACTTTGGTGTCCCGTTCCCTGTTTGGTATTGTAAAGACTGTGGCAAGCCAATTTTTGCTTCAAAGGATCAATTACCTGTAGACCCATTAACAACATCTCCTTCATCACCTTGTTCATGTGGTTGCACAGAATTTACCCCTGAATCAGACGTTATGGATACATGGGCAACTTCTTCCGTTACACCACTAATTAACATGAAATACGGTGAAGAAAATAATTACGAAGAAATGCTAAAACCTATGGGACTTAGAGCAAATGCGCACGACATAATAAGGACATGGGATTTCTACACTATTGTAAAAAGCTTTTATCATTTCGGCCAAATTCCTTGGAAAAATATTATGATTTCAGGTTTCATTCTTGCAGGAAAAGGTGAAAAAATAAGCAAGAGCAAAGCTAACAGTAAGCAAGGGCCAAATGAGCTAATAGAGCAATATTCCGCTGATGTTGTTAGGTATTGGGCCGGCAGTGGTCGTTTAGGGACAGATATTCTTTTCTCTGATGAAACTTTCCTTCGTGGTAAAAAGCTGATAAATAAGCTGTATAACATGGCAAGCTTCATAAATATGCATCTGGAGGACTATAAAGATAAAGAATTCAATGATTATGAATATATGGACAAATGGGTAATAAGTAAATTTACTCAGATGCAAAAGCAATTCACAAAATATTTAGATGAATATGAAGTAGGTCTTGCTCTAAACCACTTAGAAAAATTCTTCTGGAATTTCTGTGATAATTATATTGAAATTGTTAAAAACAGACTTTACAAACCGGAAATATTCGGTGAAAAAGCAAGATACTCGGGTCAAAAAACCTGCTATACCTTACTTTATAAACTTTTACAAGATTTCTCCATCTTCTTCCCTTTCATAACCGAAGAATTATACCAGAACATTTTCGGGCAAGAAAAATCAATACATTTAACAAGACTAGAAGAATTAAATTATGATTTTGGAGATGTTGACCACTATGGCGATTTAATAGTTGATATATTAAGTAATGTTAGAGGATTCAAAACTGAAAATAATGTTTCATTAAAAACACCTATTGATGTTCTTGAAATAAATGTACCTGAGAAATTAAATTCCGCATTAAAAACAGCTTCGCAAGATTTTAATGCAACATTATCAATTAACAACTTAAAAGCAAATGTAAAAGAAATAGATACATTTGAAATAGTTAATATCAGCTTGTAATATAAAATAATCGAACTATTAGGGATTTCCTATTACAGCATAAAAAAAGTGGACGAGGTGAGGTTACTGAAAAGGCCTCACTTCGTCCACCTTTCTTATAGCTTTTTATTAGTTCAAGACAGATGCTGAAACTATTGCAGGTCCTATACTAGAAGCATCTTTTATCAATTTATGCGATATTTGTTTAGATTTTTCAAGTAAAACACTTTCCAACACTCTTGATATTTCTTCCTTAAAAAATTCGCACTTTTCATAAACCGAACCGTCAAAAATTATAGTATGGTTAGTATTTAATTCCGGATCAATATACCGCAAAATAGCCAAAATTTCCGCCACAACCAATCTGGCAGAACGTTCAAAAAGTAACTTTGCTACTTCCTTTAGAAATGCTTTTTGTTCAGCAGAATACTTTATAATTGCCTCCCCATTTAAACTCTTTATCAGATCTTCAGTAGATATATCCTTAAAATCTTTAATAAGTCCTTTTCCGGCACAACTTTTTATAATAACTTCTGCAATTTTGCATATATATTTACCGCCTATAAGAACTTCCAGAAGTTGACCTGATTCTTTTGGAATTTTAGATATAAACTTTTTATCAAATTGAGTTAAAGGAAGATTCTTATTAAAATTTGCACTTTCTATATTTATTATCTCTTTACTTGAGTCGATAAAACAAGCATTGTGTCCTGTACCGACGATAAATGAAATATCCGCATTAGGATTGTAAAACTTGCCGGTAACCATAGTAGCCACACAGTCGTTAATAATTGCCGTGGGAATAATTTTTAATCCTACTTCCTTTATTGCTTCCGACAGTATTTGATATATATTTTCCCCCAAAGTTTCAGACAGCTCAAATCCTTTGGAAAGTTCTATTATTGTGGCTTCTGTCTTGCTTTTAGAATCTAATCCAAAAGAAACGGTTACAGCCAAAGTGTACATCTTTTCTTTATCTAAAAACGGTATAATCTTTTTTAGTGCCATTACAAATAAATATTTTAATGTATATTTACTTTTTGTATAATCATATAATTTAGTCCTTAACGGAAGCTTTATCATCTTTTCGATTAAAATATTATCCTCGGATATTTTCAATTTACTAATTCTAACATTACTTCCGCCAATATCAATGGATAAATATTCATTAGGTAAAACCTTATCCGAAGTTGTATTAACATATGTTTTTAACATCTTTAGCATATGCTTTTCAAACATATCATTATAGAAGTCCTCAGATATTTTTGACAATGTAATATTAGAAATAATAAATTCCTCGCGGATTTTATTTAACTCCGTCATCAATTCAGGCTTCATAAAAACCTCCCATTATTCTTTAATAATTAGTCTTACCTCATTTTCATTTGCAGACATTTCCGCTTTCCCACCTATTGGGAATGTAAAAATAGGGGTTGTATGACCAAAATCAGCATCTGCTATAACCGGTATATCGCTTAATTCTTTTTTATTTTTTATCATCATCTTCCATTTTTCCGGACTTGCATCGCCAGCCTTTTCTGCTCTGCCTAAAACTATACCTTTTACATTTTCAAAATGTGGCTGATGAATAAGTGACTGAAGCATCCTATCAAATTCTGCCAAATATATAGAACCTGTTGCTAAAGCATCATTTTCAATAAATAGAATAGTGTCTTCCGTAAATTTAGGCATATATTCAGTTCCTGTTAATAATGAAAATGTAGAAAGATTGCCTCCAATTATCTTACCCTCTGCATTTCCTTTGTTTATGCAAAACATCTTATGGTTTTTAAAAAATTCACGTTTTTCCTGATCTATAAACCATGAGTCGTTGCTCCAAACATCAGAAGATTTTATTTCTACCTCTCCACCATCAATAAGCAATTTTTTAAAATACTCCATCGTATATTCAAAACCATATTTCATTCCGAAACTTGAATAATGTGGGCCGGAATATGTAACAAGTCCGGTTTTTTCGTATATTGCATTAGATAAAGCAGTAATATCAGAAAAGCCGCAAAATATTTTAGGATTCGCTTTTATCAACTCATAATCTATATGTGCTAATAATTGATTAGAATTAAAGCCTCCAATTGCTGTAAATATGGCTTTAACGTTCTTGTCAGCAAAAGCTTCATGCAAATCTTCTATTCTATCTTTAATAGGTGTAGAGGTAAAATCATCACAATTATCAACATGTTTCCCAAAAGTAACCTTTAACCCCAATTCTTCAAACCTTTTATTTGCAATATCTCTAGTTTCTTTATTTATTATCTTCATACTTCTAGATGGCGCTATAACTCTAATCTCATCACCGCTTTTTATTTTATCAGGTATCATAAAAATTCCTCCTAATCACTTAATTTTATATACTATCTTAAAAATCCACTTATAATTTCTTCCTCAGCTTCTTTTTCAGATAGTCCTAAAGTCATCAGCTTAATGACCTGCTCACCGGCAATTTTCCCTATAGCAGCTTCATGTATCAAATTAGCATCAACCGAGCTTGCAGTAATTTCCGGAATAGACGTAACTTTAGCACTATCTTTAATAATCGCATCACATTCAACATGCGAAAAGCATTTATTATTACCATAAACCTTAGAAATAAATTCCTGTTTTGAACTCTCCGTTGCAACAGCACGAGAAGTAAGCTGTGCCGAAGAATTTTCTCCGTTTAGATTTAATTCAAAGCAACTCCTTGCAAATTGACTCCCATGGGTAAGTAATTTCTCCGTTATAATTAAGTTTGCCCCATCTCCCAATTCAGCCTTTGTAATTCTTTCCGTAGAATCAACACCTTTTATCTGACTGGTTTCCATCTTCATTTCAGAGTTAGATTTTAACGTAACTTCTGTTACAGGGTTTAATATCCTCTTGCCGTCGCCATTTCCCTCTCCATAATGCTTTTCTACATAAGTAACCTTAGCTCCTTCCTCAAGGAAAAATCTATGAACACCATTATGCTCCGAATCCGCATGCTCATCATTATGGATACCGCAACCGGCAATTATATAAACTGTTGCATTTTTACCAATGTAAAAATCGTTATACACAACATCTTTTAATCCGCTTTCAGTAACTATTACGGGAATATGCACAATTTCAAACTTAGTATTTTCTTTTACAAAAATATCTATCCCGGAAACATCAGTCTTAGTAACAATATTAACATTATCTGTAACCTTACGTTCAATCCCTTTACCGTTTTTTCTGATATTATATGCACCGGTCAGCTCTCCGTCAATGTCTGCAACCTGTTTTAAAAGCTCTCTATCCGTATCATTCATTTACCACACCTCCAAGCTTGCAACAATTATGAACATTAGGAATTTGGCTTAAAAAATCAGCCTTATTTCCTACTTTTTCTACCTTACCCGAATTTAGCAAAATAACCTTATCGGCAATATTTAAGATTCTCTCCTGATGCGAAATAATGATAGTTGTCCCACTGACTAAACTTCTCATATTTTCAAAAACCTTTATTAAACTGTTAAAGCTCCATAAATCAATTCCGGCTTCCGGCTCGTCAAAAATCGTAAGAACTGAATTTCTCACACAAACAGTAGCAATTTCTATCCTCTTTAGTTCCCCACCGGATAATGAAGAATTAACTTCTCTGTCTATATACTCTTTTGCGCATAGCCCCACATTAGACAATATGTCACATGCTTCTTTTTTATTTATATCTTTTCCTGAAGATAATTTTATTAAATCATATACGGTTATACCCTTAAACTTAACAGGTTGCTGAAAAGCAAACCCTATTCCAAGCTTTGCTCTTTCATCAATTCCTAAATTACTAATATCTTTACCGTCTAAAATAACTTGTCCGGAATCTTGCTTGTAAATTCCCATAATAATTTTTGCAAGAGTAGACTTTCCAGAACCGTTAGGGCCGGTAATAGCAATAAATTTGTCTCCGTTTATCGTTAAATTTACATTGTCTAATATTTTTTTATTATCCCTTGAAAAACATATATTTTTTAATTCTAACATATACTTTCTTCCTTCCCATAAAATAATTCACAGAAATTATTTTATCATAACCGGTATTTTTTTCAATCCGTATTATACAATTAGTGAACATTTTCGCCTTCAGCTATAGCATCATCTACAAACAACGCTTTAACTACATCACCGTCGCCTGCCGCGATAACCATACCTTGGGACTCAATTCCGCGAAGTTTTACCGGTTTTAAGTTAGCAACAACAACTAACTTTTTACCAATCAACTCGCTTGGCTCATAATACTTTTGAATTCCGGCAACTATCTGCCTTTCTTCGTTGCCCAAAGAGACCTTTAATTTAAGTAACTTGTCGGATTTTTCAACTTTTTCTGCTTCTAAAACCTTCGCAACTCTTAAGTCAATTTTATCAAAATCATCTATAGTAATGATTTCTTTCTTTTCTTCTACTTTTACTTCATTTTCTTTTTTCTGTTCTTCAATCATTTTATTAACCTTCTCCATAACTTCTTTTTCATCCAATCTCATAAACAATATTTCAGGTTTCTCAGCCACTTTAGTACCGGAAACAAATTTACCATACTCATTTAATTCATCGATAGCTCTTAGCTTTCCATTTAATTCCTCAGCAATCTTTTTAGCTGTTGTAGGCATAAACGGTTCAAGTAAACTTGCACCAATCATTATACTTTCAGCTAAATTGTATAATACAGTAGCTAGTCTACCTTGCTTTTCTTCCTCTTTTGCTAAAGCCCAAGGCATTGTTTCATCAATATACTTATTGCATCTCTTGAAAATGTTAAATATTTCAGTCATTGCATCAGCAACACGCAACTTATCCATTTTACTTATTACTGTATTTACAGCATCTAAAGTAACTTTCTTTAAGTCTTCGTCAACTTCTTCATTTACATTCCTATTTTCAATTACTCCACCAAAATATTTATTACTCATAGCAATAGTACGATTTACTAAATTTCCCAAAGTATTAGCCAAATCAGAATTCATTCTTTCAATCATAAGTTCCCAAGTAATAACACCATCATTTTCAAACGGCATTTCGTGCAACACGAAATATCTTACAGCATCTACACCAAAGAAATTTACTAAATCATCAGCATATAAAACATTTCCTTTTGACTTACTCATTTTTCCATCACCTTGAAGTAGCCAAGGATGGCCAAATACTTGCTTAGGTAAAGGAATGTCTAAAGCCATAAGCATAATAGGCCAATAAATTGTGTGGAAACGTAAAATATCTTTTCCGATTAAATGCACATCAGCCGGCCAATACTTTTTATAAAGTTCGCCATTATTTCCATCAGCATCATAACCAAGACCTGTAATATAGTTTGTAAGTGCATCAATCCAAACATAAATAACATGCTTAGGGTCAAAATCAACCGGCACACCCCATTTAAACGAGGTCCTAGATACACATAAATCTTGAAGTCCGGCAAGTAAGAAGTTATTCATCATTTCATTCTTTCTAGACTCAGGTTGAATAAAATCAGGATGTTCATTTATATATTGAATTAACTTGTCTGTATATTTGCTCATACGGAAGAAATATGCTTCTTCTTTTGCAGCCTTTACTTCTCTTCCACAATCTGGGCATTTTCCATCAACAAGTTGAGAGGCAGTAAAGAATGATTCACAAGGTGTGCAATACATTCCTTCATAATATCCTTTATAAATATCTCCTTTGTCATAAAGTTTCTTGAAAATCTTTTGAACTTGCCCTTCATGATAAGTATCTGTTGTACGTATAAACTTATCGTATGATGTATCCATCAAGTCCCAAATTCTCTTTATCTCTCCGGCTGCATTATCTACAAACTCTTTTGGAGTTACTCCTTTTGCATTAGCCTTTTCCTCAATCTTTTGACCATGTTCATCAGTACCGGTTTGGAAGAACACATCATATCCTTGAAGTCTTTTAAATCTTGCAATACTATCTGCTAGTACTATCTCATAAGTATTACCAATATGCGGTTTGCCAGAAGCATACGCAATTGCAGTTGTAATGTAGTATGGTTTTTTCATTTTTACTCCTCCTTCAAAAACAAAAGAGCCCTCGTCAGACAAAGGACGAAAGCTCGTGTTACCACCTTAATTTATTCATACCTCACAATATGAACCTTAATAAGTATCTAAAAATACTCTTCCGCTATAATGGGCGTTCCCAATGTGGCTTAACAATTCAGCCACACAGCTCCAAGACCATCTTCAATAACTCCTTCTGTGCCTCTTTTCACCATTCAAGGCTCTCTAAAACATATCTAATTATTTACTCTTCTCTTCACAGCTTTTTATTATTATGGGTCTATTCTACAACGTATTATCTAAAATGTCAATAAAAAGTGTATCCCACTCACATAGTCAATTATTGTTCAGACTGTCACTATACGAAAATAATATATATGTTTTAAAGTCTTTCGTCTCAAATCCTAAGTTCCGATAAAACATATATATTATTTTCATATAATAGTAATCTGACTAATAGCCATTACTAAATTTTTTTACTTAGCTTCAAATAATGCGCTAACTGATGCTAATGTCTTTGTTGCATCGAATGGAATAAATACCTTATTAGCCTGACCATCAGCAACTTTTTCAAGTGCTTCCAAAGACTTAATAGCAACAAGCTTTTCATCTGGTGCGGCTTCTTTTATTGCACCATAAACTAATTCAATTTCTTTTGCTTTAGCTTCAGCAATCTGACGAATAGCATCTGCTTCACCGGTAGCTTCTAATATCTTAGCTTCTTTGGTACCTTCAGCTCTTCTAATGTTAGACTGCTTATCTGCTTCAGCTCTTAATATTAGTGCCTCTTTTTCACCTTCAGCACGAGTAATAGCACTTTGTCTTTCACCCTCAGCATCCAGTATTTTAGCTCTCTTTGTTCTTTCAGCATTCATCTGTTTTTCCATCGCATCTCTAATATCCGGCGGAGGAGTAATATCCTTAACTTCAACTCTCTCTATCTTACAACCCCACTGATCAGTAGCTTCATCTAAAATTTGTCTTAACTGATCGTTAATCAAATCTCTCGAGCAAAAAGTATCGTCTAAGTCCATTTTACCAATAATGTCTCTTATTGTTGTTATAGCAATATTAGCAATACCGGTACGTAAATCAGAAATTTGGTAAACAGCTTTTACAGCATCTGTAATCTTATAAAATACTACAGTATCGATTCTAATTGTAACATTATCTTTAGTTATAACACCTTGAGGCGGTACATCCATAATTTGCTGTTTCAAATCAACAACACGTACAACCTTATCTGTTATTGGATTGATAAGATTCAATCCGGCAGTAAGTGTTTGAGAGTACTTACCAAATCTCTCGACAATCTGTTCTTCAGCAGTTCTTACTATTCTCACACATTTGTGTAGAACTATAAAAGCTAAGAAGAATAAAATAATTAACCACGTTAAAATTTCCATAATACTTCCTCCTTGTTTAATTTTAGTCGATTTAATTATCGGCTAATATCGCCTATATACTTAGTCTTTTTTTGATTCGTCTATGTACCTTACTATAAGCTTAACTCCGTCTATTTTTAAAATCTCAACATATTTTTCTTTCTCAATCACTTCATTTTCTTTCTCATTAACCGCACGCCATACTTCTCCGTTAACTTTTACCTCTCCGACACCTTTTGCATTATCTATTGGCTTAATAACAATAGCATTCTTGCCTATAATACCGTTCATATTCAGCTCATCTTTAGTCTGGTTTTTGAACAGTTTATTAGCAATTGGTTTCATAAAAATTACTAAAATCGTAGAAACAACTAAAAATACACTAACTTGAATTACTAAATTGGAGGTAATAAGTGAAACAACTAAAGCAACTACAGCACCTATAGCAAACCAAAACATAAAGAAAACCGGACAAATCAGCTCACCTATAAACATTACAACTGCAACAATCAGCCAAGCAATCGCCATAATATCACCTCCCTCACTTTACAAGTGTACCAAAAAGCAACAAAATATTCAATAAAATTTTAAACTTTGTCGAATTCGCACAAATTTGTTACTAGTCA
>CAZVVZ010000039.1:0-11125 GCA_964631135.1 uncultured Eubacteriales bacterium | reverse complement strand
GAAGCACCCAATTCGCCGTCCGGTCCGCCGAGTTGTGTTATGATTATCTTTGCCATTGAAGGATCTGGTCTGGCAATTTTTACAGGGTACTGCAATTTTTTACTATAATCCCACATTAGTTATTTGCCTCCATTTCCCATGGCCACGGACTATCTATCCACGTCCAGCCTTTATTTGTATCTACTCTCTTTGCCATAAATGCTCCAAACTTCTCCTCATATTCACAAACCAAGCTGTCATAAATCTTTTGGTACTTTGCAAAGCACTCTAATGCACTCTTATCTGTTGGATGAGTATCCAAGAATAAATTTATATCAACAAGTGCAAAATCCGCTGCTTGAATTTTTTTTAACATCATTTGCTTCTCATTCATCATTCTCCGTTCCTCCTGTCACCTAAAAACGGTAAATCAAGCTCGCCAAACATAGTACCTCTGTCTAGCCCAACATCTGCTTCATATATATTTCTCCACTTTTGTAGCGGCACGTATGCCATAGCCAAAGGGAGATTATCTAATTGTTCGTTTCCGTTTATCAAAAAAATCCCTTCCGTTCATAGAAAATTATGATTATGTTAATCACAATACTATTCTATGAGCAATAATAATATTATGTGAACATTACTTTGACAAACTTTCCGTATTAACTCCTTTCTTAACTAGTTATTATTCAAGCACAAATAAATATATGTTTTTTGTCTTACCTAACTAACCCCATTTTTTCCTTCATGATTTCATATTTTTTCTTAAACACATCTTGCATCTTCTCGGCACCATTATTTAAAATATCCGTTAAATACTCACTATTAACAACTTCATTATACTTATCTTGAATTTTCTGAAGCTCATCAGTAACTGTATCTGCGACCTTTCCTTTAAAAGTCCCATAATTGCATCCTTTAAACTCTCTTTCAACATCTTCAGTGCTAAGTCCTGTTAAACTTGCATATATGTTAATTAAATTAGAAATACCCGGTTTATTTTCAGTATCAAAACGAACTTCCATTTCACTGTCTGTAGTCGCAGACATAATTTTCTTCCTTGTAATACTTATATCATCAAGCATTAAAATAACACCTTTTTTATTGTCGTTAGACTTGCTCATTTTAATACTAGGAGTCTGTAAATCCATAATTTTAGTTCCAACTTTCTTAATAAGCGGTTCAGGAATGACAAAAGTATCACCATATTTATTATTGAACCTAATCGCGATATCACGAGCTAACTCAACATGCTGTTTCTGGTCTGCCCCTACAGGAACAAAATCCGCATCAGCCCCAATAATATCTGCTGTCATTAAAACCGGATAAGTAAGTAATCCAGAAGTAAAATTAGCATGTTTTAAACTCTTATCCTTAAATTGAGTCATGCGGCTAAGCTCACCGTAATAAGAATTGCACTCAAGCAACCATGAAACACACGGGATATAAGGAATATCAGATTGAACATATATAGTATTCTTGCTAGGGTCAATTCCGCATGCAATATATAGAGCAACTAAGCTTCTTATATTTTCCTTAAGTGTACTTGGATCCTGTGGAACAGTAATAGAATGTAAATCTGCCACAAACATGTATGACTCATACTCTTCTTGATATGCCTTCATTTGCTGAATAGCCCCTATGTAATTACCCAAAGTAATAACGCCTGTAGGCTGCAAACCAGTTAAAATCTTTTTCATAATAATCAACTCCTCATATAAAATATTACATCAAATTTGGCAAAACAATTTTTAAAACATCAGCACATTTTTTAGAAACTGTTTCTAAAAACTCTTCAAAATCGACCTTAGCTTCACCATCTAATTCATCTGAAATAGATCGAATTACAACAAACGGAACATTGCATAACGTACAAACATGTGCAATAGCCGCTCCTTCCATCTCAACACACTTTGCATCAAATTCATCCCCTATTTCCTTTTTTTCTTCTTTGCTATCTACAAACTTATCTCCGGTCGCAATAATCCCTTCCTCGTATCGTATTCCACACAAATCAAAAGCCTTTTCGCACAAGGAAATCAATGTTTTATCTGCTTCAAAAATCTTACCAACTCCGGATATAAAACCCTTTTCTCTGCCAAAAGCTGTAACATCAAAATCATACTGTACAAGACCTTTTGAAATAACAACATCTCCGATTTTTAACACACTGTCGGTAGCTCCTCCAGCCCCAATATTTATCACTGAAGAAATTTCAAACTTGTCTATTATAATTTGAGTTGTGCGACCAGCATTAACTTTCCCAATTCCGGCCTTTACAACTAAGCAAGAAACATCCCCAATCTTTCCAAAATGAACATCTATATCATATATTTTCTCATCAGAAATATCGCTCATAACATCAAGAACAGCTTCTAGTTCCTTATCTTCCGCTACAATAATTCCAATATATTTCATAAAAATTCTCCTTAATATTGTATTCCCCAAACAACCAGCTCCTTAGCAGGTTTACCGCAAACTATACATTTATCATCAATATGCTCATGATTTTCTAAAATACATCTAGACTTAGTTCCCCTTATTTCCTTCATCTTAAGCTCGCACTCTTCATCACCGCACCACATAGCTTTGACGAAACCCGGTTTTTCCTCCATAATCTTCTTAACCTCGTCTAAATTATGGCACTCATATGTAAGTTCTTCCTGTCTAGCCTTAGCCCTATTATACATATCTTGTTGAATAGTATTCATTAAGTCTTTAACGTATGAAACAACATCCACGTCAAGTGACTCTGTCAGTTTTTCTCTAGTATCACGTCTGGCAAATGTAATCTTGTTTTCATTCAAATCTCTTTCCCCAATTTCAATTCTAACCGGGATTCCATTAACCTCCGCTTCAGCAAATTTAAATCCGGGAGACCTTTCTGTGCTGTCTACATATGCAACAATTCCCGCTTTAGTAAGCTTATCACAAACTGCATATGCCTTATCGTTTACTCTGTCACTTACACCAATAGGAATAATCGCTACTTGGCGTGGAGCTATGTTTGGCGGCAAAACTAACCCGTTATCATCGCTATGTACCATAATTAAAGCACCAATCATCCTTGTTGTTGATCCCCAAGATGTTTGATATACATATTCTAATTCATTATTTCTATTTGAGAATGTTATATCATATGCCTTAGAAAACTTTTGCCCAAAATAATGACTCGTACCGGACTGTAAAGATACCCCATTATACATTAAAGCTTCAATCGTAAGCGTATATTCAGCCCCAGCGAACTTTTCCTTTTCAGTTTTTCTGCCGGTAACTACAGGAATAGCTAAATACTTTTCAAAAAACGTTTTATAAACGTTAAGCATATTTCTTGTCTCTTCTTCTGCTTCTTTTGCCGTTTCGTGAACTGTATGTCCTTCTTGCCATAAAAACTCTCTACTACGTAAAAACGGTCTTGTTTCCTTTTCCCATCTCATAACATTACACCATTGATTATATTTTTTAGGCAAATCTCTGTATGAATTGATGACACTACTATAATAATCACTGAATAACGTCTCAGAAGTAGGCCTTATACACATTCTTTCTTCTAGCTCATTTTGACCTCCGATAGTAACCCATGCTACTTCCGGTGCGAAACCGTTGATCAGTTCTCCTTCTTTTTTCATTAAATTTTCCGGAATAAGAACAGGCATGTAAATATTCTGATGTCCTGTAGCCTTAAACATCTTATCCATTTCAGCCTGTATTTTCTCCCAAATTGCATATCCGTTAGGCTCAATTACCATGCACCCTTTAACATTAGAATATGCAGCAAGCCTAGCTGCACGTACAACATCAGTATACCATTTAGCAAAATCCACATCACGACTTGTAATTGCCTTGTTCTTCATAAAAATTCCTCCTTGTATAAAAACACCCTAAGTCAAAATAACTTAGGGCGAATAAATCCGTGTTACCACCTAATTTCAGAAAAAACAACTTTCTGCACTCACTTCTCTAGATAACGGTAGAATCCGTCAAGCTTACTGTTATTTCAGCTCAAAGCTCCGAGACCGGTTCGATAATTTCGACTTAAAGTTTTTCACCAACCAACTTTTCTCTAAAAAATCCAAAAAATCTACTATTTCTCATCTCAGCTCTTACATCTTATCATAAAATTATATTTCGGTCAACATCAAAATTGCTACTGCTATGCCTTTTTACGCTGCTGATTATATGCAATCTTTAATAATAATTTCTCCGGAATAATTTTAGATGCAACTCTTGCACATTTCATAATAAAACCGGGTACAATAATTAACTTTTTCTTAAACATCTTTTTTACAGCATACTTAGCTACATATTCACTAGTAAGTCCTTTTAATGCAAATTTCACATTTGCTACATTATTAAACTCAGTATCTACCGGCCCCGGGCATAAGGCCCCTATATATACTTTACTCTTTTCTCTTCTAAGTTCTTCATAAACAGCTTCCGTAAGTCTTAAAACATAAGCTTTAGAAGCATAGTAGCTAGAAAGTAAAGGACCTGGTAAAAAAGCAGCCGAAGATGCTACATTTAATATGTATCCTTTATCTTTCTTTTTAAAATCAGCTAAAAATAGTTTGGTTAAAATGTCTACAGCTTTTATGTTTACATCTATCATATTTAATTCTTTTTCAATGTCAATTTTCAAAAAAGGCCCAAAAATTCCGAAGCCGGCATTGTTAATTAAAATGTCGATATCTTGCCCTTTTACCTTTTCGTATATTTCAAAGCAATTTTCTTTACTAGATACATCTGCACATATAATTTCCACATTTACTTTAAGTTCATTTTTTAGTTCTTCTAATCTGTCTCTTCTTCTGGCTACTAATATTAAATCATACCCCATTTTACTTAATACTCTGGCTATATCTTTTCCAATTCCTGAACTTGCACCGGTAATTAACGCTTTCATAACTTACTCCTTTATTTATCCATTATTTTATTATAAAGATTCCAAAGTACATCTACAGAAAACTCACGTTTTGAGCTTATCTTATGCTTTTTGGCAAGCTCATCTGTATAATCCGAAAGTTTATATGTAGTGTAATATTTATCACTGTAATGAGTGACTAATGGTACTAAAGAATAATCTTTTATAGAAATCTTTCCCTGCTCATTTCTTTCAATAGTAAAATCCGCCATTCCTCCGAGAAGCCTTGGCACTTCGTCCTGATTAGAAATAAAATTTCCCAATGAATAATACACAAGACCTTTATTACCATTTTCAGTAGTAACCATATCATATGGCTCTAAAACATGTGGATGAGCACATAATACAATATCTGCTCCATTATCTACAAAAAAGTCAACATACTCTTTATGGTAATTAGTCGGCTTATATACATATTCGGTGCCGATATGTAAAATAGCAATAGTAATATCACTATTTTCTTCAGCCTCTTTTAGTGTTTCCTTTATTTCATCATTATTTCCCAAAATATCTATCATATATTCTTTTCCCTCAGGTAACTTAAATCCGTTTAATCCATAAGTATAATTAACAAAAGCAATTTTTATATTATTCTTCTCTAAATAAGAAATATCACTCTCTTCCTCATTTTCATGTATTCCTAATACTGTTATATCCGGATAATTTTTCTTCCAAAAATTTAACGTATCAGTTATACCGCTTGTCCCTTTATCATATGTATGATTAGAAGCATGTGCAACAACATCAAACCCTGCTTTCGCTACAGAGTCACCAACTTCCGTCGGGCTTCCAAAAGTCGGATAAGAACTATATCTGCTAGGGTCTTCTACTAAGATAGTTTCTTGGTTTATAATAGAAATATCCGCTTTTTCTATCTCATCTTTTACATTTTCAAACATCATATCAAAATTATATCCATTTTCGGTTTTGGCTGCAAAATAAATTGAATTATGTATTAAATTATCTCCAACCATCTTTATATTAAGCCTGTCCGGTTCTTTTACTTCATCAACTTCTTGGGCCACAGCCGTTTTATTTAAACTATCAGCAAAGTTATATGCTCCAATGGCTACTCCTACTATTGATAATATTCCAAGGCAAATAATTACAATTCTTTTCTTGTCCATAATAAAACCTCTTTCATCAATTATTTTTCTATTCAGAGGTTATTGTACCAAAATAAAATCGCTCCTTCAATATTTAAACTTATTTTTCTGGCTAATATATTTTACACAAAGGATGAGTATTTGATTAAGATATCTTCACAGTATCAATGTAATACTTTTTTGCATGTCATTCAATTTCATCTTTCTAAAATTGTTTTTAAATTGATGAAAACAGAAATATATCCAAAAATTTAACATCACCAAAAACTAAAGTGTTAAATAAGTGTTAAATAAAAAAAGCAAGGTAATCAGTAAAATCTGAAAACCTTGCTTTTATCAGTGCTTGAGCACTTAATTATTCAATAATTTGAGAAACAACACCAGAACCAACTGTTCTTCCGCCTTCACGAATAGCGAATCTTAATCCTTCTTCGATAGCGATAGGGCTGATTAACTTGATTGTCATTGTTACGTTATCTCCAGGCATAACCATTTCTGTTCCTTCAGGAAGTTCGATAACACCTGTAACGTCTGTTGTTCTTAAATAGAATTGTGGTCTGTAGTTATTGAAGAATGGAGTATGACGTCCTCCTTCTTCCTTTGTTAAGATATACACTTGACCTTTGAAGTGTGTATGAGGATGAATTGTACCAGGCTTAGCTAATACTTGACCTCTTTCAATTTCATTTCTTTGAATACCACGAAGTAATGCACCGATATTATCACCTGTTTGAGCTTCGTCAAGAAGTTTTCTAAACATTTCAATACCTGTAACAACTGTTTTCTTAGCTTCTTCAGCAAGTCCAACAATTTCAGCTTCGTCATTGATCTTTAATGTTCCTCTTTCTACTCTACCTGTAGCAACTGTACCACGACCTGTGATTGTGAATACGTCTTCAACTGGCATTAAGAAAGGTTTTGTTGTATCTCTTTCAGGAGTTGGGATGTAGCTATCTACTGCATCCATCAATTCCTTAATACAATTGTATTCAGGAGCATTAGGATCTTGAGATGTAGATTCAAGAACTTTAAGTGCTGAACCTTTAACAATTGGAATTTCGTCTCCAGGGAATTCATAGCTTGATAATAACTCTCTAATTTCCATTTCAACTAAGTCTAACAATTCAGGATCATCAACTTGGTCTACTTTATTCATAAATACTACAATGTAAGGAACACCAACCTGACGAGCAAGTAAGATATGTTCTCTTGTTTGTGGCATAGGGCCATCAGCAGAAGAAACAACAAGGATAGCACCATCCATTTGAGCAGCACCTGTGATCATGTTTTTAACATAGTCAGCATGTCCCGGGCAGTCAACGTGTGCATAGTGTCTGTTCTCTGTTTCATATTCTACGTGTGCTGTAGAAATTGTGATTCCTCTTTCTCTCTCTTCTGGAGCCTTATCGATTTGATCATAAGCTTCATATTGAGCTTTTCCTTGTAATGCTAATACTTTTGTAATAGCCGCTGTTAAAGATGTCTTACCATGGTCAACGTGACCGATAGTACCAATATTAACGTGTGGCTTAGTTCTTTCAAATTTTGCTTTAGCCATTTTAAATTTCCTCCTTTTATTTTATTACTCGCTTGTATTTTATACTATTAGTACAAAAAAAGCAAGATAAATTTCTCAATACATAAAATTAGTCTTTCTTAAGCGCTGCTCTTTGACCAATAACAGCTTCCTGAACATTCTTAGGCACTTCTTCGTAATGGTCAAACTGCATTGTATATGCTCCTCTGCCTTGTGTTCTGGAACGAAGGTCTGTTGCATATCCAAACATTTCAGAAAGTGGAACATAACCATGAATAACCTTAGTGTTTGCTCTATCTTCCATTCCTTCTAGACGGCCACGACGTGAGTTAATATCCCCAATAACATCGCCCATATATTCTTCAGGGACTGTAATATCAACCTTTTCAATAGGTTCAAGTAATACCGATTCTCCAAGTTTCTGAGCATCCTTAATTGCCATAGAACCGGCAATCTTAAATGCCATTTCTGATGAATCGACATCATGATAAGAACCATCAACTAATGTTACTCTTAAGTCAACTACCGGATATCCTGCTAAAATACCTGTTTCCATAGCTTCCTGAATACCAGTATCGATTGGTCCGATGTATTCCTTAGGAACCGCACCACCAACGATTTTGTTAACAAATTCATAGCCCTTACCACGTTCAAGTGGCTCAACTTCAATAATAGCATGTCCGTATTGTCCACGTCCGCCTGACTGACGTATGAATTTGCCCTCTGCTTTAACCTTTTTACGGATTGTTTCTTTATAAGCAACTTGAGGTTTACCAACATTACACTCAACCTTGAATTCTCTCTTCATTCTATCAACGATAATATCTAGATGCAATTCACCCATACCGGATATAATAGTTTGTCCAGAATCTTGGTCTGTATGAGTTTTAAACGTAGGATCTTCTTCAGCAAGTTTTGAAAGTGCAATACCCATCTTTTCTTGGCTTGCTTTATCCTTAGGTTCAATAGCTACTGAAATAACCGGATCAGGGAATTCCATAGATTCAAGTATAATAGGGTTAGCTTCGTCACAAAGAGTATCACCTGTTGTAACGTTTTTAAGTCCAACTGCAGCAGCAATATCTCCTGCATATACCTTTTCTACATCTTCTCTGTGGTTAGCATGCATCAATACGATACGTCCAACTCTTTCTTTACTATTCTTTGTAGCATTTAGTACATATGAACCTGCTTCTAATGTACCTGAATATACTCTGAAGAAACATAATTTTCCAACAAATGGGTCAGTCATAATCTTAAATGCAAGTGCTGCAAACGGTTCATCATCACTTGAAGCTCTTTCTACTTCACCTTCAACACCTTCAACTGTTCCTTTAATATGAGGAACATCGATTGGTGCAGGTAAATAATCGATAACAGCATCAAGCATCATCTGAACACCCTTGTTCTTATATGAAGATCCGCAAAGAACAGGAGTCATTCTTACAGCAATTGTTGCTTTCCTGATTACTTTCTTTATCTCATCTACTGAAATTTCTTGACCCTCTAAATATTTCATCATAAGGTCCTCGTCTTCTTCAGCAATAGCTTCTAACATATTATTTCTATATTCTTCTGCAAGTTCTCTCATATCTTCAGGGATATCTTCATCACGAACGTCTTTACCAAGTTCATCATAATAAACCTCGGCTCTCATTGTGATTAAGTCTATAATTCCCTTAAATGTATCTTCTTTACCGATTGGTAATTGAAGAGGAACTGCATTAGCTCCAAGTCTATCCTTCATCATTTGAATATCAGCATAAAAATCTGCACCCATGATATCCATTTTGTTTATATATGCTATTCTTGGAACATTATATTTATCGGCCTGTCTCCAAACAGTCTCAGATTGCGGTTCAACACCACCCTTAGCACAAAATACTGCAACAGCACCATCTAATACTCTAAGTGATCTTTCTACTTCAACTGTGAAATCAACGTGTCCCGGAGTATCAATAATGTTAATTCTATGATTTTTCCATTGACAAGTTGTAGCTGCAGAGGTAATTGTGATACCTCTTTCTTGTTCTTGAGCCATCCAGTCCATAGTTGCTGCACCTTCATGTGTTTCACCTATTTTATGAACTCTACCTGTATAGAACAAAATTCTTTCTGTTGTAGTAGTTTTACCAGCATCAATATGAGCCATAATACCGATATTTCTAGTTCTCTCTAGTGGAAATTGTCTCGGCATAATTATCCTCCTTATTTAATTTAAGCTGTAGTATAAATTTTCTAATCTATGCAACAGTAATTCACTAATCGCTGTGCAATTAACTCCCTATTGCATAATACCTATAGTCCGTCTGCTTATTTCAAACGGCTTAAGGTCTCATATTACCATCTGTAATGAGCGAATGCTCTGTTAGCTTCAGCCATCTTATGAGTTTCTTCCTTCTTCTTAACAGCTCCGCCAACATTATTTATAGCATCCATAATTTCATTAGCAAGTTTTTCAGCCATTGTTCTTTCATTACGTTTTCTGGAATATTCAACTAACCATCTAATTCCTAATGACTGTCTTCTTTCCGGTCTTACTTCCATAGGAACTTGGTATGTTGCACCACCAACACGTCTTGCCTTTACTTCAAGTACTGGCATAACATTATTTAATGCTTCATTAAATGCATCTAGTGCATCTTTAGAAGTTTTGTCACTAACGATTTTAAATGCATCATATACAATTGACTGTGCTACACCTTTTTTACCATCATACATAACTTTGTTGATTAACTTTGTAACAATTTGGTTATTGTAAATCGGATCAGGTAGCACTTCTCTCTGTGAAATATTTCCTCTTCTTGGCACTTTACTTCCCCCTTTCTTAAATTATAAACAGCAACATACTGTTTATTAAGGTACTCGGTCATATATGACCGTTAGCGCTCGTACTATCTACAATCACAATATAAATATTATGATTCAATATTTCTGTTCTTACTTCAAAAGCAAAAATATTATTATATATCGAAATCGTACAAGCTTTACTTTGCGTTAAGACTGTACGAACTATTTCTTAGGTCTCTTTGCGCCGTATTTAGATCTACCTTGTTTTCTGTCATTAACCCCTGCAGTATCTAATACTCCACGAATAATATGATACCTTACACCTGGTAAATCCTTTACTTTTCCACCACGGATCAGAACAACACTATGTTCCTGTAAGTTATGACCAATTCCTGGAATGTAAGATGTTACTTCCATACCATTTGTAAGTCTAACCCTTGCGATCTTTCTAAGAGCAGAATTTGGTTTCTTAGGTGTAGTTGTTTTAACAACAGTACAAACACCTCTTTTTTGAGGACAGCTAATGTCTGTTTCAATTTTTCTCTTAGAATTTAAACCCTTTTGTAAAGCAGGAGCAGTAGATTTCTTCTCAACTGTAGTTCTTCCTTTTTTTACTAATTGATTAAAGGTTGGCACTTCTTTTTCACCTCCTTAATATTGATTGCGCAGTAATTAGTCAGCTGTTCTCATAACCAGCTACACTAACATACAGAGCATATTTTATCACTGACATATAGTGGCTGTCAATATATTTCCAATATTTTGGCTATTTTTTTGTTATCGGTCAGAGTA
>CAZVVZ010000038.1:0-11134 GCA_964631135.1 uncultured Eubacteriales bacterium | reverse complement strand
TTAAATATATAAGGTATTTATTACTTAGGGCGAGTTTTTTTATAACAGCTTGAGTTTTACTCTATTGTTTGCTAAAATTTGGCATGGATAAAATTATATAAATTTATTGAAATTTTAAAATTAAAAATATACAATTATTTAGTAAGAAAAAACAATATTTAAATACATACGAAAAGGCGGTGAAAAAATGAAGTTAAAAGATACAACGGTTGGTATTTTAATTATCGGTGTTATTTTAATGTTCATTGTCCCGTTACCAAGCACATTACTTGACGTATTATTAACGATCAATATTACCGCATCAATAATAATACTTTTAAATGCTATCTATAGTAGAGGCCCGCTTGATATGTCTATTTTCCCGTCATTGCTACTTATAATGACGATGTTTAGGTTAGGCTTAAACCTTACGTCTACTAAACTTATTTTAGGTGATGGAGAAGGTACGGACAAAGCAGGAAAAGTTGTAGAAAGTTTTGGAAAGTTTGTTGCCGGCGGCGACATGGTTGTTGGTTTTATAGTGTTTATAATTATAATGGTAGTTCAGTTTTTAGTTATCGTAAAAGGTTCTGAGAGGGTTGCTGAAGTTGCTGCAAGGTTTACGTTGGATGCTATGCCCGGTAAGCAAATGGCTATTGATGCTGACTTGAATTCAGGGCTTATCAATGAAGAAGAAGCTAAAATTCGTAGAAAAAATATTCAGAAAGAATCGGACTTTTACGGCTCTATGGATGGTGCCAGTAAGTTTGTTAAAGGAGATGCCATTGCCGGTATTATAATAACGTTTATAAACTTAATAGGTGGTATTATTTTAGGGGTTATGAACGGAACAGATATTATGACAGCTCTTAATAATTATGCATTGCTTACTATCGGAGATGGTCTGGTTAGTCAGGTTCCTGCACTTATTATTTCACTTTCAACAGGTATTATTGTTACTCGTGCCGGTGCGGAGTCTAATTTAAGTAGGGATTTCTTAAGTCAGTTATTTTCTAATCCTAATGTTTTGAGTATCGCATCTGTAGTTTGCTGTATATTCGCTTTTACAGGTATGCCGACGGTTCCGTTTTTGATGCTGGGGATTGTACTTGCTTTAGTTGCATATAAGTTAAAAACATCAAAAACTAAAGAAGTACAGGTTGAGCAAACCCAAGTTCAGGAAGAAGCTGTTGAGGAAATTAGAAAGCCGGAAAATGTGGTAACTTTATTGCAGGTAGACCCTATTGAACTGGAATTCGGATATGGAATAATTCCTTTAGCAGATACCGCGCAAGGAGGAGACTTGCTTGACAGAGTAGTTATGATTAGACGTCAGCTGGCTCTAGAACTGGGAATGATAGTACCTGTAATCCGTTTAAGAGATAATATTCAGCTTGCACCTTATGAGTATTGCATAAAGATAAAAGGTGTTGAGGTTGCCCGCGGTGAGTTACAAAATGATTGTGTTTTGGCAATGGATCCGGGAACAGCAGATGGAGATTTACAGGGTAAACAGACTGTTGAACCTGCCTTTGGATTACCGGCGGTATGGATTCCTGTAAGAGATAAGGACAAGGCTGAAATGAAGGGTTATACTATTGTTGATTTACCTTCTATAGTTGCTACACATTTAACTCAGGTTGTTAAAGTTAATGCATATAAATTGCTTGGCAGACAGGAAGTTCAGACACTTATTGATAATGTTAAAGAAAGGAATCCGGTTATTGTTGAAGAGTTGATTCCTAAGATTATGAATATTGGTGAAGTCCAAAAGGTTTTGAGCCATTTATTAAAAGAGGAAATCTGCATAAGAGATATGGTCACTATTTTAGAAACTTTAGCAGATTATGCTCCTATTACAAAAGACAGCGAGGTATTAACCGAGTATGTAAGGCAGGCATTAAGTCGGTCTATTTCGCAGAAATATATTGAAAAAAATAGGACAAACGGTGTTATTACTATTGAGCCGTCGTTAGAACAGGAGCTTGTAAGTTCTGTTCAAAAAACAGATTTTGGTTCATACATTGCTGTTGAACCGGGGAAAATGGAAAGTATTATCAATAATTTAACTAAGCAAGTTAAAGTTGCAATTTCTAACGGCGAACAGCCTATAATTTTGACTTCACCTGCATTAAGGCCGTATTTTAAGAAGATGATAGAAGGAGTTTTACCTAGTGTGGTAGTATTATCTTATAATGAAATTGATGCGGATGCGAATGTTAAATCTATAGGTATGTTATCTGCATAATTGAAAAATGGGGGTTATATAATGAAAATTCGTCGATATATGGCTAATAATATGCAGGAGGCCATACAGAAAGTAAAAATGGATTTAGGCACAGATGCTGTTATCCTTAATACACGAAAGGTAAAAAGGCCGGGATTTTTTAGCTTTTTAAGGTCACCGCTTATAGAAGTTTTAGCTTCTGTCGAGGAAGAAGAAAATGAGATAAATACAATAAAAGAAGTTACAAATCCGAAAGTCGAAGAACTTGAGAATAAAGTTAAAGGTTTAGAGACTATGCTTGATAAAATTTATCAGCAGATGTCGGATATGCAGAAAAATTCTTACACCAATTCCATAAAAGCAGAAAAAGAGGACACGACTTCTCGAATTTACAAGGTTTTCATAGATAATATGAAGCAAAATGATGTTGACGAGTCGGTAATTGACGAAATTTTAAAGTCATTAAAAGAGCAGGGAATAGATAATAATTCTAATGTAAATGAAGTTTTTGCAATATTTAAAAAGGAGCTTATAAAGCGCCTGGGAGCATCTGAAGAAATAAAAGTTGATGCATCAAAGCCTAAAGTTATTATGTTTTTAGGCCCTACCGGTGTAGGTAAGACTACCACATTAGCGAAAATTGCCGCTAATTTTATGATAAAAGAAGGGAAAAAAGTAGGGCTTATTACAGCGGATACATACAGAATCGCTGCGGTTGAGCAGTTAAAAACGTATTCTGAAATAATGGGTACTCCGATAACGGTAATTTATTCACCTAAAGAAATGAAAGATGCGATTAAGAAGAATTCAGAATCTGAATTGATTTTGATAGACACACCGGGTAAAAGCCATAAAAATAAAAAGCACTTTGATGAGATAAAAGAGATTTACAAGGCCGCCGAGCCGGACGAAACATACTTATTGATTAGTGCTACAACAAAATTAAAGGACTGCAAGGAGATTATAAATGCATATAGTTTTATAGATAATTATAAACTGATTTTTACAAAAATAGATGAGACGTCTTCACTAGGTGTGCTGCTTAATGTAAGAGAATTAACAGGTAAACCGCTTTCTTATGTTACAACAGGCCAAAGTGTGCCGGACGATATTGAGATTGCGGATATTGAAAGTATTTCAAAGAAATTGTTGGGAAATAGCTAGGATAGTTTATTTGGTAAAAGCATGTAAAGATATACAGAGGAGAAATGTCGATGAGTGATCAAGCTAATAAACTTCGAGAGATTGTTAATAAAGTTAATAATGATAATATAAAAACGTCAATTGAAACTTTAAAAACAAGAGCAAAGGTTATTACAATTACTAGTGGAAAGGGTGGAGTCGGAAAGACAAATATTACTATAAATTTAGCAGTTGCTTTAAGTAAATTGGGTTACAGAGTTGTTGTAATAGATGCGGATTTGGGACTGGCTAATGTTGATGTTGCTTTGGGAACAATGCCAAAATATTCATTAGTAGATGTAATAAAGAATGGGAAAAATGTTTTGGATGTTCTTTGTACCGGACCGAATAAAGTAAAGTTTATTTCGGGCGGTTCCGGAGTTGAAGAACTTACACGTTTAACTCAGGTTGAATTAGAGAATTTTGTGAGAAATATTGCATTGTTGGACAAAATAGCAGATGTAATATTGATTGATACCGGGGCAGGAATAGCTGAAAATGTAATAAGATTTGTTATGGCGGCTGATGATGTGGTCGTAATAACTACCCCGGAGCCAACAGCTACTACAGATGCGTATGCACTTATTAAGGCTATTGGGGTTAGGAATAAGAACAAGTCAATACGTCTTATTATAAACAAAACTGAAACTGCGATTGAGGCACAGACAGTTATGCAAAAGTTAAATAATGTTTCCGGTAAGTTCTTAGAAGTAAAGTTGCAATTTTTAGGGTATATTACAAATGACGTATTTGTATCAAAGGCTGTAAAGCAGCAGAAACCTTTTATAACGTTATATCCTGAATGTGTTGCAAGTAAAAATTTATCGGAAATTGCTAAAAAGATAATGAAAAATTCTGATAAAACTACTAAAGAGTCGGGAATAAAGGGATTCTTTAACAGATTTTTTGCATCAAATGATGTGAATTAAGAAGGATTTTTGACATCTAATGTAGTATTTATGTAGAAAGAATTAAAATTTTAATTGATTGAGAGGGAGTAAAATGCAAGAAGAACTTCAATATAGCAGTGAAGATTTGGATTTGTGGAATGAGTATAAAAAGATGCATTCTCCTGAAAGTAAAGAGGCATTGATACTAAAATATGCATCATTGGTAAAATGTGTTGCCGGCCGAATTGGAGTTTATTTTGGCGGCAATGTGGAGTATGAAGATTTAGTAAGCTATGGAGTGTTTGGGCTTATTGATGCTATTGAAAAGTTTGATTTAGATAAGGGTGTAAAATTTGAAACATATGCTTCGCTTAGAATTAGAGGAGCTATTATAGATAGCATAAGAAATTTGGATTGGATACCTCGTTCTTTAAGGCAGAAAAGCAAGGAACTCGAAAAGGTTTATTCCGATTTGGAGCACGAATTGGGTCGCTCGGCTACAGATGAAGATGTTGCGAGAAAACTCGGCATTTCTACTGAAGAATTTGGGAAGATGTTAAATGATATTAACATATCTTCATTAGTTTCTTTAGATGAATTTTTAGAGCAAAATTACGACCATGGTGTTTCACCGAGAGAGACTTCTAAAGACATGCAACCTGAAGGGTACATGGAGAAAAATGAATTAAAGAATATTTTAGGGAAATCAATAGATTTATTGCCTGAGAAAGAAAAGTTGGTAGTTTCATTATATTATTATGAAGATTTGACATTAAAAGAAATAAGTGCAATTATGCATGTTTCAGAGTCAAGAATTTCGCAGTTGCATACAAAAGCAATACTTAGACTAAAAGGAAAATTAAGCAGACAAAAAAACATATTATTAGATTAAACAGACTATATAATGGAGGGAAATTTATGAGTATTTCTCCGGTAGATATGCAAGTTACGATTTCAAAAACAACAGAAGTAGCAAGTAAACATAGTGCAGAACTGCATAAAACTGTTGCTGACCAGCAGAAAGTTTCTGAGCAGGAAAATCAGAGGCAGGAAGACAACACTAAAAAAGTTCATGACAGAAACACTTCTGAAAGAATTTATGTTGATGAAGAAGATAATAATCAAAATAAAAAGGAAAATAAAAACAAGAAATCGAATAATGATGAGGAAGATGAAAAAGAGGAAAATAAAAAGGAATTCCCTGAAAATATAGTAGGCAAGCATTTTGATGCTTCAATTTAAAATACAAAAGAAAAGAGGATTTGATTTAATGGTATATGCTACGTTTTTTTGCATAATTACTGGGATTATGTTTTTAATTTCTACAGTAAGAATGAGTTCGGTGAAGAAATGGATGAAGGTACAGATTAAAATACTTGAAAGTAAGAAAGAAGAGTTGAATGAGCTAATAAATTCTTCAAGTGATATGGTTAATGAGCTGAATAATGTTTCGGATTATGTTGCCAACATGATTGGGATAAAAACAGAAGCATTAAATGAAACGGTAAAGACGGTAGATGAAAAACTTGAGGAATGTAGAAAGATGTTTGAACAGAACGTTACACAGGAGAAGATTGTTGACTTCCCTGCTAAAAATATCTGCAGCTCTGTTACTCACAGCAGGAAGGACGAGATAGAAAAGCTATACAATGAAGGGTATACTGTTTCTGAAATAGCAAGAGAATTGAATGTAGGAAAAGGCGAGATAGAGCTAATGCTGGGTATTACTGAGAGATATTTAAAATTAGCAAATTAAAAGATAATCTTTTTTAGTTAGTAATGACTAAAAAAGATTATTTTTGTTTGAATATTAAAATTTTTTTGCTATTCGCCGAATATAACTGTGTATAATTTTGATTTTAGAAAGGCGATAATAAATGGAAAAGAAATGGGACAAATTAGCTGTGGCTTGGCTTATTATAGCACTAACTGCCGTATTTGGCGCAATAGTGTATAAACATGTAATGGTAAGTGATGCGACGTCAATACTTCTTACGGTTGCTTCAGACTTATCGGCAATTTTTGGAGTGGTTTACGTTATATGTATAGCTAAGCAAGAGAGAAAGGCATACTTTTTTGGCATAGCAAACGTTATTTTATATGCTTTTGCGGTTTACAACAAGGGATTATATATAAGTGCGGCATATAATTTATTATACAGTTTCCCGGTTTTAGTATATGGATACATATATTGGGGACAACTTGAAAAAACGGGTGATACGGAAGTAAAGCAGTTTTCAATTGGTAAAAAAATAATCGGAATATTTTTAATGGCTTTTGCTGTAATACTATTAGCTTTATTTTCTAAAGTTTTATTAAAAGGAAACAATGTATGGATGGATTCGGTTGTTTCGGTGTGTGTATGTGTTGCAACGTTTTTACTTGCGAAAAAATATATTGAACAGTGGTGGCTGTTTATAGTATCAAATTTTATGGGAATTATATTGTTTTTCCCAAAAAGCTTGAATGATATGGGAAGCATTGATTTGTTTGCTATGTGGACGGTGTATTTCATAAATTCTATTTATGGATATATTTCTTGGAAAAAGTCTTTGAATGAAAGGAAGATTTAAAATGAGAAAGGTTTTAATTTCATTTATTAGTGTTTTACTTTTATTTAGTGTTTGTGTAGGAATTACATCGTCTGAATACCAGAAAGAATATGTTGAAACATTTACTCCGGAAATTGTTAATACAGATAAAACTATGGAACAGTTTTTTAGGCAGGAAGAAGCTGTTATTGAGCCTGTCGAAGAGGAAAAAGTTTATGATGGTGTTGTATATTTAACATTTGATGATGGGCCTGTTAGTGAGATTACTCCTCAAATTTTGGATATTTTAAAAAAATATGAAATAAAGGCTACATTTTTTATGATAGGAAGTTATGCAAAAAGGAATCCTGAATTAGTAAAGCGAGTTTTTGATGAAGGACATACTGTTGCGAGCCATAGCTATACTCATAAAAAAACTATGTTTGACTCTTTAGACAGTTTTAAATCTGAAGTGGAGCAAAGTACGGCAGTTTTAGAGGAAATAACAGGTGAGAAAACTAATTTCTTCAGAATACCTTATGGCACAAAAATAGGACAAGCCTATAAAGATTATCTTGCAGAAAAAGGGTTAACTATTGTAAAATGGAATTGCGAAAGTTATGATTCGCGTGTGGCAACAAAAACACCCGAACAGATTTTAGAAGGTGTGAAGAATACAAAACCGTCAAAAGGCGATGTTATAGTAATTATGCATGATACTTACGGAAAACAGAAAACTGTAGATGCTTTAGCAAGTGTTATAGAATATTTTCAAAGTATAAATTATGAATTTAAAAGATTTGAATAAAGGAGAAATATAAATGGCAGTATGGGCAATTTCTGATTTTCATTTGTCCTTTGGAGTAAATAAGCCAATGAATGTATTTGGCCAAAATTGGGACAACTATGAGGAGAAATTAAAGAATAATTGGATAGCTAATATACATGAAGACGATACTGTACTCATGGCAGGTGATTTTTCGTGGGGAATGTACTTAGAAGAAACAGTAGAAGATTTTAAGTTCTTAGAGTCTTTACCCGGAAGGAAAATTATGATAAAGGGTAATCATGATTATTGGTGGGAAACTTTAAATAAGTTAAATATTTTTAAAAAGGAGAATAATTTTAATTCTGTTGATTTTTTACATAATAATTTCTATGTGATTGATGATTATGCTGTTTGTGGGACGAGAGGCTGGGAATTGGGAACAGGTGAAGTTACTGACGAGCAGGATAAAAAAGTATATGAAAGGGAAAAGGAAAGGCTTATTCGTTCACTTACTTTGGCAAAAAATGCAGGACATGAGAATATTATTGCCATGACACATTATAATGTGGGTGTAAATAGCGAATATGTTGATATTTTGAAACAGTTTGGGGTAAGATTATGTATTTTTGGTCATTTGCATGGGAAGGCAGACTGCTTAAGATACGAGAAAGAAGGCATAGAATTTATTTGTACTTCTTGTGATTTGATAAATTTTTTGCCAATCAGGATTCTTCCTGTGAATTTTGAGTCCTGATAAATATATATTTTATTTCATATACTCTGACTAGTAACCAAAATGAAAGAACTTTTTTTGTTTTTATATTGATTTTTCTAAATTAATATCATAAAATAAAGACGATAGATTTTAAACATGGGAGGAACTAAATATGTATTTATTTGGTAAAGTTACAGTAATTCCTAAAGTGCCGGACAGAATAAACAGGTTGGAAGAGATTGCATACAACCTTTGGTGGTCCTGGAACACAGAAGCACTTAAACTATTTAAAGCAATCGATATTGATTTATGGGAGCAATATCAAAAAAATCCTATAAAATTTATTAACAACGTTGAACAATCTAAACTTGAAGAAGCAGCAGTTAACGAAGATTTTTTGTCGCAATATGATTCGGTTCTATCTAAATTTGATTCTTATATGAATGATACTAATACATGGTTCAATAAAACTTACCCTGATAAAAAAGATAATAAAATTGCATATTTTTCAGCTGAATATGGCTTGGATGAATCTTTCCCTGTGTATTCCGGCGGACTTGGCATACTCTCTGGTGACCATTGCAAGTCGGCTAGTGACTTAGGGCTTCCTTTTGTTGCAGTTGGCCTTTTATATAAACAGGGTTACTTTAATCAGAGAATAAACCGCGAGGGGTGGCAAGAGGCTACTTATACAGAATTGGATATAAACGAACTGCCTGTAAAGCCCGTTTATACTAAAGAAGGGGAAGAACTAGTTATAAATATTGATTTCCCGGGAAGAGTTGTATTTGCAAAAGTATGGCAGGTTAATATTGGCAGAATAAAGTTATATATGTTAGATACAAATGTTGAATCGAATTCTCAATATGATAGGGATATAACCGCAAGATTATATGGCGGAGACCAGGAAATGAGGATTCAACAGGAAATATTTTTAGGCATAGGCGGATTAAAAGCTCTTCATGCGATGGGAATAGCTCCGACTATTTATCATATGAATGAGGGACATTCTGCATTTATTTGTGTAGAACTTATTAAGAATTTAATCGCCGACAAACACATTCCGTTTGCAGATGCTAAAGAGATTGTGTCTTCTTGCACAATATTTACTACTCATACACCTGTACCTGCCGGAATAGATATTTTCCCGATTGCCTTGATGGATAAGTATTTCGGAAATTATTGGAACCAGATGGGAATTAGTCGCCACGAGTTCATGGAGCTTGGTATGTCACAGTCTGCTGATGCTGGACAGAGTTTCAACATGGGAGTTTTAGCGCTTAAAGTTGCAGGGAAGAAGAATGGCGTAAGTAAATTGCATGGAGAAGTTTCAAGGGACATATTTGGGGATGTTTGGCCTTTAGTTCCTAAGGAAGAGGTGCCTATTTCTTATGTTACCAACGGTGTTCATACATTAACATGGTTAGATAGCAATTTAAAGGCTCTATATGATGAATATTTACCTACAAATTGGGAAATGAATATTTCGGATCCTAAGACTTGGAAAGCTATAGACAAGATACCTAATAGGAAGTTGTGGGAGCTACATCGTCATAGTAAAGCTAAGTTATTTGAGGTTGTACGTCAGAATCTAAAGACACAGATGGAACGTAACGGTGAACAGCCGGGAGAAATCATGAAAGTTGATAGTATGCTTGACCCTGATGTTCTTACAATTGGTTTTGCGAGACGTTTTGCTACTTATAAACGTGCTAATTTGATCTTTAGAGATATAGAAAGAATTAAGAGGATTTTAGGTAATCCGGATATGCCGGTACAGATTATTTTCGCCGGTAAAGCTCATCCTGCTGACAGACCTGGTCAGGAGATAATAAAGAATATTGTAGACATAAGTAAAATGCCTGAATTTAAGGGTAAAGTAATAATGCTAGAAAACTATAATATGAATGTTGCAAGATATTTATTACATGGTGTTGATATTTGGATGAACAATCCAAGACGTCCTTTAGAGGCAAGCGGAACTAGTGGTCAAAAGGCTGCTATTAACGGTGCCATCAACTTCAGTATTTTAGACGGATGGTGGATTGAAGGCTATAAGAATAACAGCGGATGGTCTATCGGTAAAAACGAATATTATTCCAGCTTAAACCATCAAGACAATGTTGATAGTGACAGCATTTATACTACATTAGAAAAGCAGATAGTTCCTTTATATTATACGACTGATATGAATGGGATACCTAACGATTGGGTTGACAAGATGAAGGCTTCTATTAAAGTTGTAGCGCCTGAATTCAGTACAGAGAGAATGATAAAGGATTATACAAATGACTTTTATGTTCCGCAAATGGAAAGATATAAGTCTATAGTTCAAGATAATTTTGCTAAGATTTCTAATTTATGCAGTTGGAAAAATTATATTATGCAAAATTGGGATAATATTCATATAAATCCTATTAACCTTACTGCATATGAAAATAATCCGATTTGTGTAAACCAGAGTATCTCTCCGGCATGCCTTGCATATCTGGGCAATATAAATCCTGATGATGTTTCTGTAGAAGTTTACTACGGTAAAATTTCTGAAGATGGTCAGCTACACGATTCTTCTTCATGTACTATGAAATTGGTGCAAAAAAATGGAGATATGTATGAGTACAAAGCGGAGATACCTATGAAAAATGGTGGAAATTATGGTTTTACCTATAGAGTTGTACCAAAGAATCCTATGCTTATAAATAAGCAGGATATGGGACTTGTTAAGTGGGTATTGTAAGACTTAAAAATAAATGACAGTAATAAAGTATATATTTGCCAGTCAAATATATACTTTATTACTATTTAGACATGTATAAGACAAAACAAGTTTTTTACGAGGCT
>CAZVVZ010000037.1:0-11502 GCA_964631135.1 uncultured Eubacteriales bacterium | reverse complement strand
ACATATATCTTATTTCATGTACTCTGACCAGCAGCAGGTAGTCTGACTAGTAACCGTTTTTTTAATAAAAGTCAAGTCTTTACTTTACTTTTTTTTTTATATAGAATATTTTTGAGTGGAGGTAGATAAGATGCAGTTATTTGACTATAATGCCAAACTTCAAATTGTAAAGCAAATGCTAAATAACGGAGTTGCTGTGGCTAAAACGCCAAGCGAGCTAAATGAAATATATTTAAATGCATATAACCTAATAGTTGACTTCACAAACGAGTTGACCTCTTCCCCGCTTACACTAGGTCAACGAATTTCTATTTTGTACAAAATTATAAATGATTCCGTCATTTCATCTGTGCTTAGTCACATTTCAAAAAATAATTTTAAAAAAATATTTAAAAAAGTAAATATAGATAAATTTTACTTTAGTGTTTTTAGTAAAATGTTAGATGCTTACTCTATCTGTGAACGTGACTCAGAATCGTTAGATAAGCTGTTGGACGTAATGCATCACAATATTTATCTTTATGATCTTAATAATCCGGAATTTATATTAAGCTATCCTGAACTGCTAAAGAAAATTTATAATAATGAGTTGGAAGAGGCTTTAAAAGATGTGTGCGAAATTTTAGGAAGCGGAATAAACTACTCAGTAGAAATCACTTCTGCTCTTGCAAGAATTCTCACTTATTTGTCTGCAGCTTTAGAATTGCCTGATGTTTATTTGTATTCAAAAAAATTAAACTTAGATTTGTCTATAATGAAAAAAGATTACTTTGTGGCGAGCGGTATAATTAAAGATTTAGAATATATGAATTATAGTACAAGCGAAATGAAATATTATAAAGCATTGATAAAGCAAAAAAGTTCAGAAAATTTGTTGAAATATAAATGGCATTAAATTTTTGCTAATATATAAATGGGCTGAAAAAAATCCATTAAATAGCCAGTATCTCATATATTTAAAAGATGCGAATATTCACAGGAAAGCATCTTACAATATAGAATAAAAGCTTTCCGTCGTGAATCCTGAGCATCGTTAAATATATGAGACACTGGCTATTTAATGGATTTTTTTCAGCCCATCTTGTTTAAAATTTCACTCATAAAAGATTTGTGACTTGTAACCTTTTCGTCTTAAATTCCTACACTTGAAAATTATAAGTAATCTAATAACGAAATTTGTAATATCTTGGCACCTGTCGCTAAAGAAGCTTGATAAACACTCTTTGCGCTTGTCCATTTTGTAATTGTTTCTGTATATTCAGCATCATCATTTAAGCTTAATGCTTCTTCTAAATTAGCTGTACTGTTTTCAACCCTATTTTGAGTAAGCTCTAATCTATTCATTCTTGCACCAACGTCAGCTCGTGCATCAACACTTATCTGTAAGCTGAGGTCTATCTTAGCACTTGCATCAACAATAGCACTGGCATCTGCATTATCCATAGCACTTATCAAGTCGTCTATATTCGCAATTATTCCGCTTTTTCCGCCTTCTTCGCTTGCAGCACCGAATACTTCCGGTCCAAGTGTGTTTACTTGAATCTTGCTTCCAAAGCCTATATTATAATTTATTGCCTCTTTGTCTTCTCCTTGAGTCACAACATTAGCTTTATATGTGCCATCATCATTTAATAATGGAGTGTCTGTTTTATAACCGGAAAATATATATCTACCGTTATACTGAGTATTGGCTAAGCTTACAATTTCTTTTTTAAGCTGTTCCATCTCTACTTTTATAGCATCTCTGTCCTCTTTTCCCATCGTACCTACGTTAGCAGCCTGAGTAGAAAGTTCGCTTATTCTTGCCAGAATATCATCATAGCTTTCTAATGCTGTATCTGTAACTTTTAGAATCTCGTTTGCATCTTCAATATTTGAATTACTTTGCTCAAGCTGTGCAATTCTCGATTTATATCTTATAGACTGAGCAGCCGCAACCGGCGCTTCTGATGCATATTGATATAATTTACCTGTAGAAATTTGATTCTGATATTTATTGATATCTCCGGAAACAAGTGAAACATTTCTTAAAAAAGTATTTATTGTCATGCTATTTGTTATTCTCATTTCTCACACCTCCTAATCAAACCATACTAACCAAAGTGTCATATAATTCGGAAAATACCGACATCACCTTAGCAGCCGCATTATACATTTCTTGATATCTTATCAAGTTTGTAGCTTCTTCATCTAAGCTAACTGCAGAATATGCATCTCTCTGATTCTCATACTGTGTCATAATAGAGTCATGAGATTCATTCAAATTCTTTGCAATCTCAGCATCTACACCAAGTGTTGTTATAAGCCCCGACACGCAATCCTCTAAGTTATAAGAGCCAAACATCGTTTTATCGTCTGTAAAATCTAATAGCGAATCAATTCCGTCTGTATCATTATTATTCGTAGGATCTGTAAACGACCTAAACATATTTCCTATATCATTAAGTATATCGGTTGAAAGTCCTATATTTTTAGCTGTTATTTCATTATATGCACTTATTATTTCGTCATCCGTCGTATTAACATTGATAAGTTCTTCAGAAGAAAGCCCGCTTACTGAGAAAAATCTTATCCCTTCAGCTTCCGTTGCATCGACGTCAGAGTTAAATGTAAAGCCACCGGCATGTCCTTGTCCTTTTCGTTCTCCGTTTACAATTCCTTCGTTAAAAGCAAGTGCAAACTTTCTGGCTATATCGTTTAACTGACCTATGTAATAAGGAACACCTTTTACCCAACCATCATCCGATTGACCTGTACCGTCTCTTATTTCTATGGTAGACTTTAATTCTCCCGATGCTAAATCCACTCTGGTTCCATCGTCCCAACTAATATCGTATAATCCGTCTATATCTTCTTCATTCTTCTTTTCAACCCTTTTATTAACCTTTAACTGCTCATACCTATCATGTGTAACTATTGCAGTTCCGCCAAACTTAATTGTAACTTTCTTATCTAAGCTTCCGTTAGTAAGTTCACCATATTCCTGTTCAATATATTCAACATTTCCTAATTCCGATAATCTGTTTATAAGTAACGTTCTCTCGTCCCTTAAAGTGCTTGCTTCTCCGCCTAATATCTCGGAATTATATATTTGTGCATTAAGAGAACTGATTTGCTTTGCTAAATCATTAACTTCATCAACTTTTTTTACTACATCATTGTTTAATTCTACCTGAAGCTCCTCCAACTGTGTCGAAGTCTCATTAAAAAAAGTAGTAAGCTGTAATCCTCTGTTTTGAACCAAATACCGATATGTAGTACTTGACGGATTATTAGCATATTGGTCCCAAGCCGAATAAAATTCATCTAAAACACCTGTAAGATCTGAAATAGATGACTCATTTAAAATCTTTTCAATTTCCGTGTAGTAATCGTTCTTTGTTTCCCAGCCACTGGAAATAGAACTCTGATTCCAAATTTTTGTATCTAAATATGTATCTCTCATTCTTGTTGCAGTTACGCAGTCAGCACCAAGCCCAAACACAGGCTCGGAAACTCCCGCAGCATTCTGCCCAAACGTCTTGAACTCTGCCACTCTTCTGGTATATCCCTCAGTATTAGCATTCGCAACATTTTCCCCTGTAATGTTTAAAGCCTTTCTGCTTGAATATAAAGCTCTTAAAGATAAATTTAATCCGGTAAATGATCCTGTTACCATACGTCCTCACTCCCATTACATATTGATTACAGTTTCCAACATCTCATCAATTACTCGTATCATTTTAGATGCTGCTGTATAATTATATTGAAACTTAACCATATTGCTTAATTCTTCGTCCATAGAAACCGCACTTACTTGAGATATTCTGTCCTTCGCAGTATCTAAAACTGTACTTTGTGTTTCATAACCTGTTAAAGCTCTGTTGGCTGCTTGACCAAAGTTCAGAATAAAATCGGCATAGTATTCCTCAATCGTTGAGTAGCTGTCATTACTGTTAAACACATCTGCAGACGTTAACTCAACCAACATATTACCTATTCTGAAATCACCTGTTGCCCCTGTTAATGATAGTGGCATATTCATTACATCGTCATATTCCGGATTTATTTTAATATTTCCCATCTGAAGAGGTAAGTCCTCATCTATCTTAACAAACAAATCTAAATTATACGTCTTCGGCTCGCCGGTTTCTTCATCATAAATCACGTTTCCGTTCTCATCTTTCATAACATCTCCATGATGGTTTCCATATCCGTTTGTACCCTGCCTCATTATTCCATTTATCTCTCTTACTAAACCATTTAGTAAAGAATTAAGCCCTGCTCTGAAATATGCTATACCCGATTCTTCATCTGCACCAATCAATTTTGAATTAAAATCTCTGGTAATTGATACCCCTAAACCTTCTGCTCCGTCCTCAGTATTAAGTTCTGAAATATCAAACACATTTCCATCTGTTTCTTCTGCCAGCTCACTCCAGCTTGATTTTGAATCTTCGGTTGTGACAGCAATCAAGCTCATGCCAATTTCATTCATTCTGGCAGCCGCATCTTCCATAGTCACAGCATTATTTATTTTGTCATCTGTAAATACCATCATATACTTATTACTATCATCTCTGAAATTGATAAGAGTTGCCTGTGCAACATTTCCCAAAGCATTCTCTGAATTTGCTGTAAGCATCTCAGGCAAAACAGTTCCGGTATTATATTCCCCATCTATATATGCTTTAATACTGTCTGCATTAAAAGTTAAAGTATTATTTATATAGGCAGACATATTTACCTGTAAGTCTGTTGCTACATCTGCTTTAGATTTAGCTAAATACTCAGAAAATTCCTGAAGTGAAGTACCGCCATTATCTTTAAATTCAGTAATCAGTTCTTGCATTTTTGTAAGTGTGTCATCATCGGCTATATTCGCATTCAAGTACGTTTCAAAACCGGAAAAGTCAACACCGTTATCTTCCATATAAGACCAAATATCCGATGATAATTGGGAATCGCTTCCATATAAGTTCTCTATATATTTCTGTAATCCGCTAAGTGTGGTGGCTCCCGCACTTGCTGCTGCATAATTGTCCACTTGAAGTTTTGCAGTTTCAGCATATAGATGGCTTACAAAGTTGCTTACATCTTCTGCCATAACCTTCTTGCCATTTGTCAAATATAGCTGATAATTTACTGACTGTCTGTCGAACATATCCAGCATATCGCTAAAATTCTTTACCATATCTTGAATTGTGTCAAAGTCCATGTCAGTATCAATACTAACAACAATATCCATCTTTTCCTTAGGAGCTCCGTTAGAAGAATGTTCCAAATTTCCTATAACATTTCCGCCGCGCATATCTAAAATGCCCTTTAGTTCACCGGAATTTAGTTCTAAATTCACTCCGGAGTCTTCCCATACCGGTGAATGAAATACACTTCCGGTAATATTTTTTTCCACACCAATTCTGTTCGATGTAGTTCTCACAACAAGATACCCGTTTGAAGCCCTAATATTAACACATGTATCTGTAGCATTCTCAACCGATATATCTATAAGTTCACTAAGCGAAGCTATTATACTGTCTCTGCTGTCTCTAAGTTCGCAAGCCATTGAACCGTCAGCCTCGGACCTGGTTATCTGTTCATTTAATTCAGCAATCTGCTCTGAATAATTATTTATCTTATTAACTGTATTTATTACTTCACTATCCAATTCCTGCTGCATCTTATCTAACTGGTCATTTATTCCGTCAAATTCCGCAATAAGCGAAACAGAATTCTCTCTTAAATAACTACCCGCAATAGTAGTTGTGTACTCCTTGGCAAGCTCATTAAAAGCCTCCCACATGTCGTTTAAAGAGTCCTGAAGATAGCTTCCGTCATCTCCCACAATAGACTGTAAGCTTGTATAAACCTTATCCTCATATTTATATTCACCATAAGAAGCTAACTCATTTCTGTAGTTAGTTTCTAAAAATTCTAACCTTGCATGGCCGACTGTATCGGCATCAACACCCATTCCAATAGACAAATTACCTCTCGACACCGACTGAAATGAATACTGATTTAGCCGTTGCCTATGATAACCGTCAGTTTCTACATTTGAAAGGTTATTACTCGTAACATATAAATTTTGTTCTGCTATCCTAAGTCCGGTAACCGCTCTACTAAAAGCAATCATCTTTTCAACCCCTTTTTAACGACCTTTTCTTTCTTTACTCTTTTATTCTCTAGAATCTCCTAATCTATAACGATATGTCTAAAAATTTCCTTGCCTCACCTTTAAGCTGAGCTCCTCCTTTTCCGTAAGTTCCTGTTCCCGTATTAGTTCCGCTAATCAGTCCCACGGAAAAATTTATATAATCTAAAGAATTTTTTACAAGTTCTTGATTTAATGCATTTTTAATTTTTATTTTTTTAGTAACATCCAAAATTTCTTCTTTTAACTTTTTCATTTCTTCAGCATCATCAGGGAAAAACTTACATAAATCGTCCACCTTTAAAACTTCTTTTATCCCCTTTGATTTAGCAAACTCCTTTATAATTCCTATCCTCTGCTTCTCTAAAGAAATATACTGACCGATTAAAGTTTCTTCTCTTTCAACCATAGGTTTTAAAGAATCCACTTTATCTTCCACAATAATATCGGTTTTGTCCTCAGAAATCTTAAGTATTTCTTTGTAAATTTCAAGCTGTTTTTTTAAAATTTCAATCATCTGTTTCATTTTTGCCACACCCCTTCTTTAATCTTTATTCCATCTTTCAACTTTTCCGCAAAAACTACACTTCATTTCAATAAAACCGTCTTCATCCAGCATCTTTTTACGTTCATCAGGCGAAACCGTGCTAAGTGCTTGCTCCATTCTCTCTCTGGAACAATCACATAAAAACTGTGGTTTTTCTTCAGCTAAAACAGTAATTTTATCATCTCCTGAAATTGCCATTAGTATATCTTCAATAGAAAATTCATCTTTTAATAACTCACAAACAGGCTTCATATTACTAATTCTGCCAACAATCATATCAATAATCGCAGAATCGGTATTAGGCATAAGCTGTAATAAATAGCCTCCAGCCTTACTTACAGTAGCATCTTTTTTTACGGATACACTAAGCTGGATAACAGACGGTATCTGTTCGGAAACTAAAAAATAGTCAGTAAGTTCATCCGAAATTTCTCCGCTTTTTAACTCTACACTTCCAACTTGAGGTTCTCTTAAGCCAATATCTTTTATAACTGTAAGTAGTCCGTTTCTTCCAACCGCAGTACCCACATCCAAAGTTCCGGATTTCGATAACGGGACATCTACCATAGGATTCTGGACATACCCTTTAACGATAGCCTTGCTATCTGCACAAACAACAATATTCCCAAGCGGGCCGTCGCCTTTTACCATAAGAGTAAGTCTATCTTTATCGTTTTTCATCATACTACCCATAATTGCCCCCGCAGTCAAAAGTTTGCCAAGGGCTGCAGTCCCAACCGGAGATAATTTATGAATATCCAGTGCTGTTTGTACTAAATCCGTTGCCTCAATTCCTATTAGTCTAACTTGCCCATCAAATGCAAAACCTTTTACCAATCTATCCATTATCTCAACCCTACTTTCCTAAAAGTACAAAATATAATCACATTTTATTTTCTAATTTACTAAGATACTCACCAATAATTTTAGCATCTTTTAAATGCTTCTCGCCGCCTACTTTTTCTTTCCACCGCTTAGTTTCCGATAAACTTAAAATATGAAATCCGTCTATAATCTCTGATTTTTTTATAACCTCATTCATATCTCCAAGGAAATTCATATCTGTATGTGTAAAACTAATTCCGTTTATATCTATATAATCCCCATTTATATTATTAGGATACTTTACACTTAACTTTTCCCACACAATATCTTTAACCAAAACATCCAGGTCATTATTTTTTTCTTTTAGTCCCCTTATAACCATAGGTGCACTTCCATATATAACAAAATCATCTTTAGGAATATTTAATTCTTTTAATGTATCTATACATCTTAATTTTCTTGTGTACATAATCGGTCCTCCTTAGAAAACTTCTTCTATATCATTCCAATCTAAACTTGAAAACTCATACTTAGTCTCTTTTTTAACACTGTTGCAAAACAAACTGAATTCACAAAATCTACATTGCTTAATATAATTACTTCTATCAAACTTCTCCCATTCAAAATTATACACTTTTTCTATTAAATTCGTTATATCTTTTTCGTCTTTTTTATATTTTTCATCAGAATATGTAATAACGGCAATTCCCTCTTTCTTTTCAGGGCTGAAATAAGCCATCTTTAAACTACTAAACTCCTTATTAAAAATCTTTTTGCAACATTTCTTCAACACCAACATATATATTTGAGTCTGCAACGAATCGGCATACTTACTTCCGTCACTTTTAGCATTAGTTTTCCAATCCCAAATTTCTATTTCATCTTCCTTTTCAATTATTAAATCAATATTTGCTTCTAATCTAACATTGCCGTCAGAATACCTGATAGTGTACTCCGGATAATATTTAAACTCACTTCGGATCGGAAAGTACTCCTTTAAATTGCTAAATGCATTGTAAAGCTCGGTATTGTCCTTAAAGCTTTCTTCATAAACCGATACCCCCATAAAATATCGCTGAGCAACTTTATGGAAATCGGTTCCGAATTCAGCATGTTCCTTAAGATTAGTGTTTTCTTCATCTTGCCATTTTACATTATCAATATATTTTTTCTTAAACCTAAACGGGCAACTTTTAAAAGTACTTAAAGAATTTTGTGTAAAATAAAAATATTTCTTATCCTTTAACTCCATTATTTACTCTCCCTTTACTCTTAATAAAACTTTAATTCTTCATTGCATCAAAATATCCGGAAATCTTTGTCTTAAAATTTCTAACCCCCGATATAAATAATCTCTCTTTGGCTCTTGTTATTCCGACATATAGTAGCCTTGCCCTCTCTGAGATTACCTCCTGTTTTGCCTCTAAAGCAAAGTCCTTATTGGTATCCTGTCCTAAAATTATAGCTAAATCTTTCTTCATCATAGCAGACGGATTTTTACAAGCAGACTTCAAATACGGCAAATCATCTCTAAAACTATCTGTCACCAAAGTAGGAAAATCATCCGCCGTCAGTCCTCCAAGCAGGACATTATCCCATTCCAACCCTTTAGATTTATGGTATGTAGCAATTGTTACAGTACCTTTTTTAGCCTCATACCCCTTTAGCTCCCACACCAAATTAGCAAAATAATTAAATGAATTTTTATTTTGCAATAACTCAAAGGACAAATCGCTTAACTTGTATCTCGAATTTTCCTCCACTAAAAATTTTATACCTGATGCAACTTTCTGAGCAATTGCCATCTCTTCACGAGAAAATTCCAATTTTTCGGCAATATATAAAACCAACTTTTCAGGAACTGTAAAAGGAAATTCTAAGAAATCTTTTAATTTATCTTTAACTCCTAAAAAAATCGTCCAAGCCACACTATTAGTCAGTTCTTTAGGAATCTCCGTTTCATTTAATTCCCCTGAAATTGGGTAAAACAATTCCTCTACCTCTACATACTTCAAATATTCCAGAAGTAAATCTCTGCCTGCCGTTTCTTCGCTTATAAAAATGCTTATTGCCTGAATAAGCTTTTCATTATCCTCAGGCTTAGCAATAAAATCAATAACCCTGCCTAGTTTTATTAACGTGCAATTTCTCTCCGTAGATGAATTATCTAAATAATCATATGGAATTTTCCTAGAGTCAAAAATCTTCATAACATTAGCAATTTTGCTTCCGCTAGGCATTAAAACTGCAGTCGTTTTATCGGGGAATTCTTTTAGAAGCTCTTCACACTTATCTACAATCGCTTCAGCCTCATCAAGTTTTTTAGAAAATTCAGAGTAAAAAACTCCGTCTCCGGATACCACCGGATTAGGAAATTCATCACCTTCCGGTACTGTTTCGATATATTGAGGTAAAAGGCTCTCTCTGCATGAAACAGTCGGATGGCACTCCCTTACATACCTTACAAACTTATTCGCTGTATCTATTATCTGTTTTGTATTTCTACTTGACTGTGTAATATGAAAAACCTTAACATTTTCGCCTTCGCAAAATTCTTTAAAAAGTTTCATATCACTATTAGCAAACGTAGCCGTTATAGCCTGGTTGCTATCTCCCACCCTTAAAAAGTTACCGTTTTCGCCGGCTATAAGAGCTAATATATCTGTCTGCAACTTATTAGAATCTTGAGCTTCGTCCTCACAAACGAACGTGTATTTTTTCCTAAATTTCTTTAAAACAGCACTGTCATTTTTTAATATATATTTAGCCTTCCCAAGCATATCTTCGAAATCTATCAGCCCACGTCTTTTCAATTTCTTTTCATATTCATAGTACACTTTTGCAGCTACTTTCAGTAAAGACACGTCTGAAAGCTTATCAGTGAGTTCAATTGCCTCTTTAGGCGAAATTTCATTAGTCTTAAAATTAGAAATAGCTGTACCCATTAACTTGCAAAAGTCGCCATCCCATTTTTTAGCTATTTTATCATATCCGTCTTTTTGAATTTTCAATTCATCTAAATAATAAATATATAACTTTTTATTTGCCTCCTCACGTTTCCAGCTCATAACAACATCTTTTATAAGTGCATCTTTTTGAAAAGACTCTATTGTAGAAACTTCCGAATTTATTCCAACCAAATCCGGTTTTTCTTTAATAATCTGTAGGCACAAACTATGTATAGTGGAAACATAATAATCTCTGGAAGTAATTCCCTTCTTTTCAAGTTCCATACCAATCCTCTGTTTAAAATTATTAGCAGCAGAATTCATATAAGTAACTATCAATATTTTACCCGGCAGATTTATTCCTTCTTTAATAATTTCTACCGCCCACTGAGTTAAAGCAAAGGTTTTTCCCCCACCGGGTATCGCAGGAACTCCGCAATATCCGCTTCTATATGTTTCAACTAACTCTTTCTGACCTTTTCTTAGCATTTACTCTCTCTCCAAATTTAATTTTTTCATAATTTCTTCTTCTTTTCCACGCATAATCCTCTTATCATCTTCTTGCATATGATCATACCCCATAAGATGAAGCATCCCATGTGCAATTAAATAACAAAATTCACGGCAAAATCCGGTTTCATATTCTTCAGCTTGCTCTATTATTTTCTCTTTGGAAACAACTATATCGCCTATAAATACCATTTCATCTTTAATTTTCTTTAGCTTTTCCCACTCATCTTTTTCATACCCCGGGAAAGAAAGGACATCCGTCGGACTATCAACATTTCTCATCTTACTGTTTATCTCCCGAATATTATCATTATCCGTTACAACAACACTCAAATTTATATCACATTTCGCATTTTCTACTTCCAATGCACATTTTACAACCTCTTCTATCTTTTTCTCTATATCTGCATCCTCTTCTATTTCCCACGATATATCTAATTCTACTTTTCTCATAAAAAAATCACCCTTTTCTGACAAATATATTATCAAAAAAGAATGATTTTTTCAATATTGCATAAATATTTTCGCTACTGGTCAGA
>CAZVVZ010000036.1:0-11511 GCA_964631135.1 uncultured Eubacteriales bacterium | reverse complement strand
GACGAAAGACTTTAAAAAAAATACGGGAAGTCTTTCTGCAAATATTCGTTCCTTTCAAAACATATATCTTATTTCATATACTCTGCCCAGTAACATATACTCTGCCCAATAGCAAGTACTCTGCCCAGTAACATATCTGTTCAGATACGAAATAAGAATATATTATTTTCTTAGTATGAGTTTCGACAAACTTTGCACAAATTATATTGTAAAATTTGGAAAAAGAGGTGAAGAAAATGGACAAAGAAAGAGACTTTATTTTCCCTATGAATTATAAAAGCAAGGAAAAATTTTTAGGACTTATTGATTATAAAACATTAGCTGCGATAGCTTGTTTAGCTATTTTGACTTTTTTTATATTAAAAGGACTGGAAATGAAAGTGGCTGTAAAAGTAAGCATATTCATAATAATAGTAGGATTTTTTACAATTTTAATTTTAGTAGGTGTAAACGGAGAAAATATGCTGGATTTTTTGTACTTTATTATTAAGTATTTAATAAATGAAAAAATTTATGTGTATAGAAAAACAGATGATAAGGAGGATTACGGTATATGCGAAAGGCTGTTAAAACATGGTTTCAAATTAAAAATATTAAAAAAGGAATTATTGAAATGAAGGACGGACGATTCTGCAAGGTTATTGAAGTATATCCGATAAATTTTTCACTAAAGTCCAAGGCGGAACAGGAAGATATTTTGTACAAGTATAAAACTTTTCTTAATGCTTGTAATTTCGACATTCAGATACTTGTGCAAAGTAGGAAGGGTAATTTGGATAATCATATTTTAAAAGTTGAAGAGAGTATAGAGAAAGAAGAAGATAAAAAAATAGTAAATTTGATGCATGAGTATATAGAGATGATAAGGAATGAAACATTAAAATCAGCTATAACGAAACGTTTTTTTATAGTGTTTTCTACTGCAAACGTTAAAAAGAGGTTATCTGAAGAACAGGCTTTAATAGAGCTTCAAGAAAAAACGGTAAAAGTAAAAAACACACTTTCCAAATGCGGAAATTCAATAAAGGATTTTAACGAAAACAATGATGAACTAGTGGATGTTATATATACATACATGAATCCTATAACTTCGCAAATACAAAATTTTAAGGAGTTTAGCTATGAATATAAAAATTAAAGAAAAAAGATTATGCGATAATATTTATTTTAAGGGGTTAAACGATATCCAAGATTGCATATTACCGAGTTCCATGGATTTTACAAATCCATTGTATTTATGCATGGACGGTATGTATTTTTCGGGGATTATTGTTACAAATTATGCTACCAGGCAGAAATCCGGCTGGCTGTTGCCACTTTTTAATTTGGATTTTGATGTAAATATAAGTATGTTTTATGAAAAATTAAATTCAGCTAAGATAATAAAAGAGCTTACATATTATATAGGAGATATAAGCGGAGCAATAAAAACGGTTAATAATAATCAGCAGGATATAGATATAATAAAGAAATCATGCGAAGATGCAAAGTATATAAGACATCAATTACAGGTTGAAAAGGAAGAGTTATATAATTTATGCTTATATTTATCTGTTTTTTCGCGAGAGCTGGAGGAGCTTAAGTTTAATCTTACAAGAATAGAAAGTATTTGTGCAACTATGGGATTACAGACAAGACGTGCTTTATTTAGGCAGGAACAGATATTAAATACGATGCTTCCAATATGCAAAAACAGTAAAGATTTAGAAAAAAGTGCGGCAAGAAATGTGCTTACAGACGGACTGACGAGTACATATCCGTTTATATCTTCAGAACTGTATGATGAAGAGGGAATACTTGTTGGAGAAAATGTTCAGAACAGTTCTTTGATTGTTATAGACAGATTTGATAGCGGGAAATATAAAAATCCTAATATGTGTGTACTTGGAACAAGCGGTGCGGGTAAATCTTTTTTTGTAAAATTGATGCTTTTAAGAAACAGATATTTAGGGATAAGCCAGTTTGTGATAGATCCGGAGGGAGAATATTATAAGGTTTGTAATGAATTAAACGGTACGTTTATAAAATTAGGAAATGATAATCGCCAATATATAAATATTATGGATATTCGTGAAAATGCTTTTTCGGATAATGAAGAAAAAGCAGGATATTTAGTAGATAAGTTATCTAAATTAAAAGGATTTTTTTCTTTATTATTTAAAGACATGACTTATGAAGAAGAAGCAATTTTAGAAGAAAAAATAATAGAATGTTACGGAGAAAAAGGAATATTCTTCGATGACGAGTCTTTGTATAAAGAAACTGATGACAAAATAAGAGTGAAAAGAGAGTTTAAGGGGCCGGAAGATATGCCGATTTTGGAGGAACTTTATAAAATTTTATGCTTAGATGAGGGAACTAAGAATCTGGCATTAAAGCTAAAACCGTATGTTAACGGCAGTCTGTCTTTTTTCAATCATCGTACTAATGTTGATTTAAATAATAAGTTGGTAATAGCTGATATAAGTAAAATGGAAGATAAAGATGTGGCTGTTGGAATGTACTTAATTGTTGATATATTCTGGGACAGAATAAAGAAAAATAAAGGAGAGAAAAAAGTAATATATATTGATGAAATATGGCGACTTATAGGCGGAACAGGTAATCTGCAAACGGCGGAATTTATATATAAAATTTTTAAAACCATAAGGAAATATGGAGGAGCTGCGACGGCAATAACTCAGGATGTATCGGATTTTTTCGCATTAGAAGGCGGAAAGTACGGTAAGGCGGTTGTCAATAATTCTGCTTTGAAATTTATATTACAACTTGAGGAAGAAGATATAAAAATATTGAAAGAAGTATTAAAAATTTCAGATGAAGAAATGTTAAAACTAAAAAATTTTGAAAGAGGATACGGATTATTATTTTCAAATAAAAACAGAGTTGTTACTAAAGTAGCAGCAAATAAATTTGAATATAATTTAATAACAACTGATAGGAAAGACTATGAGAAAGAGTTTTGCAATTAAAACATTAGATGTGATAGGGAAATTGCCGGTTGTAAATAAAGTTTAAATTTTTTTTAATTTTTTTTAAAAAAGTGTTAAGAAAAAAAAATTAAATACGATAATGCTTTTGTAAAGGATTTCAAGATGTCATAAATACGGATGTTAAAAAAGGATGAAATCAGGGAAGAAAAGACGGTAAAAATTAAGGAGGAATTAATCATGAGGATTAATCACAACATTACGGCAATCAATGCCCACAGACAGTTATCAGCAAGTGAAGGTTCAACATCAAAATCATTGCAAAAACTTTCTTCAGGTTTGAGAATTAACTCAGCCGGAGATGATGCGGCAGGCTTAGCAATCAGTGAGAAAATGAGAACACAGATTAGAGGTCTTGCAAAAGCACAAAGTAATGCACAGGATAGTATCTCTATGATACAGACTGCAGAAGGTTCATTACAAGAAGTAAGTGATATCTTACAAAGAATGAGAGAACTTTCTGTTCAATCTATGAACGGTATACTTTCAGATACTGAAAAAGATGCATTGGCTGCTGAGTTGACACAGTTAAGACAAGAAGTCGATAGAATTGCGGAAACAAGTAAATTTAATAATACATATCTGTTAAAAGGAACACTGGGCATGAGTATAGATCAGGAAGCAACACAAGGTTTATACCAGGCTGACGGAAGTACTTTTATTACAGGAATAAATAGTGTGGACATAGCTGCTGCAGAGCAGAATACAGAATATAGTATAACAGCTACGACAGATACTGTTAGCGGAAAAACAGAATTAACAATGACATATACGGTGTATAAGAGAGACGATAAAGGCAATATATTAGAGCCGGGTGTTGCTTATACAGCTACAGGAAAGATAGATTACACAAGAGTTAGCAGCGGAAATACATTCAGCGGAGTTATTTTATTCTCTAATGAAAATGATGTAAATGCCGGTATTAAGCTGAATGTGTCATATATAAACTTAGAGTCATTAAGCGGTATAACGATAAAGACTTCAGAAGGCGGAGAAACCAAACTTCATATAGGAGCTAACTCGGAAGATGCTCCGTTAAAAATAGAAATTCCTGATTTAAGGGCAGAAGCTCTTGGAATCAATAACTTAAATATAAGTTCAACGGCGCATGCACAAGAAACAATGGAGAAGATTGATGCAGCATTAACAACGTTAAACAGTGTTAGAGGTAATCTTGGTGCTTACCAGAATAGGCTTGAATATACGTTAAACAGTTTGGCGGCATCAGAAGAAAACTTAACGGCTGCAGAATCAAGAATTAGAGATGTTGATATGGCTAAAGAAATGGTTACTTACACACAAGCAAATATCATTTACCAGTCAGCTACAACAATGTTGGCACAAGCAAATCAACAGCCTCAAACAGTATTATCATTATTACAAGGATTATAATAAAACGAATATACGAAAAGGTCTGTGTAACTCAGTGTACACAGGCCTTTTTACTACTATTCGGACTACTAACTGAAAAAATATATATGTTTTATCGGAACTTAGGATTTGCGACGAAAGACTAAAAAATATGGGAAGTCTTTCTGCAAATATTAGTTCTTTTTAAAACGTATATATTTTTTCAGCTAGTAGTCCGAACAGTGGATTTTTTGGCATATTGGGAAAATATAACATTGAATAATAAAATTAAAAATGATAATCTTACCTTTGTAAATAGATAAATTTTGGGGGAAAATAATGAAAATAGTTGTAAATAACAGAGATAAAAACGTATCAAATGAGCTGCTAAAGGCTTGCGATAATAATGAAATTTTTGCAAAAATTTTATATAACAGAGGTATTAGATCCGTAAACGATTTAAAACTATGCATGGATTATAAAAATTATAATCCGTATGATCCTATGGAATTTTTACCTATGGTTAAAGCTTGTGAAATGATAAAAGAAGCTGTGGACAATAAAGAAAAAATTGCTGTTTACGGTGATTACGATGTTGACGGTATTACTGCAACGAGTGTCTTAGTTTTAGGTTTAAGGGAACTAAAAGCAGACGTGATTTATCATGTCCCGGATAGGTTTTCGGAAGGATACGGGATGAATTTGGAGGTCGTGGAAAAATTATATGACGAGGGAGTAAAAACTATTATAACCTGTGACTGCGGAATATCTAATTTTGATGAAATTTCTAGGGCTAAGGAGCTTGGAATTAAGGTAATACTTACAGACCATCATAATATAGGAGAGAAAATTCCCTGCGCTGATGTTGTTATAAATTATAAATTATTACCTGACAATCATCCCGTAAGAAATGTTTCGGGCTGTGCAACCGCATATTTTTTAGTAAAGGCACTTTATAAATACTTGAATAAAGAAATGCAGGACGATTATTTAGATTTAGTTGCATTGTCAATTATTTCTGACGTTATTCCGTTAAGAGATGAAAGCAGGTTTTTATTTAAAAAGGGGTTTGAAAAGTTAAGATCTCCAAAAAGATTAGGATTAAATGCTTTATTAGAGCTAATACATATCGAAGACATGAGTGTTGAGGATATAGGATTTCAAATCACTCCAAGATTAAATGCTGTTGGCAGAATGGATACAGCAAAAACTGCAGTTGAACTATTTCTTACAGATAATAAAGAGGCGGCTGAAAACTTAGCTATAGAAATAGATAGATTTAATACTGACAGAAAAAATATTCAAAACGAAGTATATTTACAGGCCAAAGAGATTGTGGAAACTCAAAAGAAGAATAAAAAAATATTGGTGCTGTTCGGTGAAAGCTGGCATCATGGCATTATCGGGATAGTGGCAGGGAAAATATGCGAAGAATATAAAAAACCTTGTATAATTTTATCTCAAAACGAAAACGGAGATATAGTCGGTTCGGCAAGATCTACAGAACACCTTAACATTTATGAAACATTAACAAAGTTTTCAAATTATTTAATAAAATTTGGCGGACATTCACAAGCTGCCGGGCTTTCGTTAAAAGCAGAGAATTTAGAAAAATTTACCAAAGAAATTGAAGAGTATGTAGATGTATATTTAACAGATGAGTTTGAAGAAACGATTTTTGTTGATTACATACTGCCGTTTAATAAAATATCTTTTGAATTATTGGAAACTTTAACTCTTGGGGAACCGTACGGAGCAGATTTCCCGGAGCCTATGTTTGTAACGACTGATGTAAAAATATTGAAAGAAACGATAAATAAAGGTACACACCACTTTATGACTTTAGCGGATAATACAAAAAAGGAAATAGGAACTACTTTATGGAATTACGGCGATGAATCGTTACAAGGCAGAGAATGTACAATAATATATAACATATATAGAGATACATATAATGGCAGAAATGAAATTAAAATAAAAATTCATAATATTATATTTGAACCTGTGGAAATTTCCGAAAACAGTATAAATTGGGTTGATAGGAGAAATAAAGATATAAGTGATATCATAAAAGAATATAATGGGTGTGAAATTTTTTACGAAGGCCCTATGATGTTTAAACCGAATTTACCTACAATCAGTCATAATTATGACAAAAAAATTTCGTCACTTGTATTGTATTCTCTACCAAAAAGTAATAAAATTCTACATGAATTGATAGAAAATACCAGCCCAAATTGTGTTGTATTAAATTATTCATATATTCCAAAGTATGACATGTTATCTTTTCAAAAAACATTTATGGGAGCTATAAAAAATATAATCAATAATTCTGAAGGGAAAACCAATACTAAGAATTTGGCTTTTATATTGCAGGTAGATGAGGAGTTTATATCTACATATAGTAAATTATTAGCCGATTATGGCTACTTCGATGTGGATTTTTCGGAAGACGGAGAATTAAAATATTCTATAATTCAAAATAAAAAAGGAAAGCCGAATAATTATCTGGCAAACATTGTTACAAGGTATTTAAAAGAAAAAGAAGAATATGTCAAATATATGGTAAAAACACCGATTTGTGTAAAGAGGCAGGAGGAAGAAAAATGAGAAAAAGAATAGTAAGTTTAGTTGTATGTGTTTTGATGTTAGTTAATGTGTCGTTGGCGAGTACAGCAGATTCAACCGTTTCGGAGTTTAATACTGAAAACTTGGAACTGTTTAAGTCTTTAATACAGGATTTATATTATAAAGACGTGACGGACAAAGAATTATATGAGGCAGCTTTAAAGGGAATGTTCCAGTCTTTGGACCCATATTGCAATTATTATAATGCAGAAGAAACGACAGAATTTAACACAGACGTTTCAGGTAATTATTCAGGAATCGGCATTAAGTTTGAGGGATACAACGGCTATTTAAGAATTGTTAAGGTGTTTACCAGTTCTCCAGCATATAAAGCAAATTTATTAGCCGGCGATTTTATAATAGGAATAAATGGAGAAGACGTATCCGACTGGACTACAACAAAAGCCGCATCTTATATTAGAGGTGAAGTAGGTACGACTGTAAAATTAACAATATTAAGAGGAAATCAGACTTTTGATGTTGATGTGGAAAGAGCGAATATTCAGGCTGAATCGTGCAGTTTCAATATATTAAACGATGATATTGCATACATAAAAATAGAAGAGTTTAATTTAAGTACTTCTGAAGAATTGTCAAAATACTTAAACTCTATGAAGATTTTAGGATATAACAAGTTGATTTTAGACTTAAGAGACAACCCGGGCGGATATGTTGACCAGGCTGTAATGTCTGCAAGAAACTTTGTACCGAAGGGAATAATAACAACATTAAAATATAAAAATTCAAACAAGGATACTGAATATATGTCCAATTTAGCTGAAAATCCTTATAAAATGGTGGTATTGGTTAATGAAAATTCTGCATCATCATCTGAAATTTTAGCAGGTGCATTAAAAGATAACGGTATTAAGCTGATAGGAAAAACTACTTATGGAAAAGGAGTATTCCAGAACGTGTATAAGTTAAAAGACGGCGGATCTGTTAAAATTACCACAGGTCAGTACTTTACTCCGTCAGGTGTTTGTATCGATAAAGTCGGAATAGTTCCGGACGTTGTAGTTGATGGGGCGGAAGCACAGCTTCAAAAAGCTATTGAGGAAGTTAATAAGCTGTAAAGAAGTAGATTGATATGGTGGCTTGGCCGGTAAGCTGTTTGTGCTACTACTATATGTGAATAACATATATGTTTTGAAAGGAACGAATATTTGCCGAAAGGTTTGCTCAGTAAATTTGCATTTTTGCGATTTGCCGGCACTTGACCATAGCAAAATTTGGTGATATTATCTAGTGTAAAGATTTTTTTAAGGAGTGGTATATATGATAGATATTAATTTAATTCGTGAGAATCCGGAAGCGGTAAAAGCAAGTTTAGCAAAGAAGCTATACGATGTTGATTTTACAGATTTTTTAGAAAAGGACAAAGTAAGAAAGGCTTTAAGATATGAAAATGACTCCTTAAAATCCGAGAGAAATAAAACTTCAGCCTTGGTTCCTCAGATGAAAAAAGAAGGCAAAGATACTTCAGAAGTAATTGAAAATATGAAAAAACTTGGAGATAAAATAAAAGAGAACGATGAAAAAATCAATGAAATTGAAGCAGAACTACAGTATTTCTTAGACTGTTTACCGAATATGCCGGCGGAAGACTTATTACCGGGCGGAAAAGAAAATAATAAAGAGATTGCATCTTGGGGTGAGAAGCCTACTTTTGATTTTGAGTTTAAAAATCATGTTGATTTAGCGGAAAAACTTGGAATGATAGACTATAAAAGAGGAGCAAAGCTCGGCGGAAACGGGTTTTGGGTATATAGGCATGACGGTGCAAAATTAGAGTGGGCATTACTCAATTATTTTATTGAAACCCATTTAAATGACGGATACGAGTTTGTATTATTGCCACATTTATTAAACAGAAAATGCGGATATGGTGCAGGTCAATTCCCTAAGTTCTCTGACGACGTGTATCATTTAGATGCGGATAGTGAAAACAGTACTCACTTTTTACTTCCGACAGCTGAGACTGCATTAGTAAACATGCATGCTGACGAAATTTTAGAAGAAGAAGAATTACCTATTAAGTATGCAGGTTATACTCCGTGCTACAGAAAAGAAGCCGGCAGTTACAGAGCAGAAGAACGTGGAATGATAAGAGGCCATCAGTTTAATAAAGTAGAAATGGTGCAATATACAAAACCGGAAGATTCTCCGAAAGCTTTTGATGAGTTGGTTAATAAAGCATCTAAATTAGTACAGGGATTAGGCTTACATTACAGAATTTCTAAACTCGCTGCTGCGGACTGTAGCCATGCTATGGCTAGAACTTGCGATATTGAAGTTTGGATTCCTAGCATGAATGATTATAAAGAAGTAAGTTCGGTATCAAATGCACATGACTATCAGGCAAGAAGGAATAATACGAGATTTAGAAATAAAGAAACAGGTAAATTAGAATATGTTCATACTTTAAATGGATCCGGATTAGCAACAAGCAGAATTCTTCCTGCTATTTTAGAGCAGTATCAGCAGGCAGACGGAAGTGTTGTTGTTCCTGAAGTTTTAAGAAAATGGGTAGGTAAAGATATTATTAAGTAAAATATTATCGGTCAGACTATATGAAATAATAGGTAGTATGATCGGTAGCAGTAAAATATATGAGGCTGTCTTAAAATATAATAATCCGGTTTTAAGACAGCCTTTTAAAGTTTTAGAGGTGATTTTATGGAAACAATTATAAATAAATTGACTAATATCTTAGGTGATGCATTTGAAGAATGTGGATATGACTTTTTATACGGAAAAACAGCTGTATCAAATAGACCTGATTTATGCCAGTTTCAGTGCAACGGAGCTATGATCGGGGCAAAGCAGTATAAAAAAAGTCCTATGCAGATAGCAGGTGAGGTTGTTGAAAAACTAGATAAAGATATGTTTTCTAAGTTGGAAATTGCACCTCCGGGGTTTATAAATATAACCTTAAAAGATGAAGATATTTTTAAATATGTTTCTGAAATGGCCGGAGATAAATCTTTAGGTTTAAATAAAATATCTGATAACGACACAATAGTTATAGACTATGGTGGGCCGAACGTTGCGAAACCTCTTCATGTAGGCCATTTAAGGTCGGCTATTATCGGCGAAGCCGTAAAACGTTTAGCCAAAGCATTAGGATATAATGCGATTGGAGATGTGCATTTAGGGGACTGGGGACTCCAAATGGGCTTAATCATAACTCAGTATGCGGAAGAAAATCCTGAAAGTGTGTATTTAGATAGTGAATATAAAGGGGATTACCCTGAACTTAATATAACGTTGGATGAATTAAATGAAATTTATCCTAAAGCAAGCTCAAGAAGCAAAGTAGATGAAGAATATATGAAAAAGGCTCAGCAGGCTACTTTTGACCTTCAAAAAGGCAGACGGGGATATACTGCTTTTTGGAAAGAAATTATGAGAATTTCAGTTTCTGACCTTAAAAAGAGCTATGAAAAACTAAATGTTAATTTTGAATATTGGTATGGAGAGAGCGATAGTGAGAAATATATACCGGATATGATTGATAAATTCATAAAAGACGGATTTGCTTATGAAAGTGACGGAGCGCTTGTTGTTGATGTGGAAAAGCCTGACGATAAAGCGCCTATGCCACCTGTTATTGTGAGAAAGAGAAACGGTTCACAGATTTATGCTACAACAGATTTAGCGACTATTGTTCAAAGAGTTAAAGACTTTGATCCTAAAATGATATTATATTTTACGGATAACAGGCAGGGTTTGCATTTCGAGCAGGTATTCAGATGTGCGAGAAAGACAGGATTGGTTGATGATAATATAAAATTAGAGTGGAACGGATTCGGGACTATGAACGGCAAAGACGGAAAACCATATAAGACAAGAGATGGTGGGGTTATGAAGCTTCACGATTTAATAGAGATGGTGTGTGATGCCGCTCTAAAAAAGATGAATGAAACTAAAACCGAAGCAGACTTATCGAACGAGGAAAAAGAAGAAACAGCTTTAAAAGTGGGAATTGCGGCACTTAAGTTTGGAGATTTAATCAATTACAGAGCGAAAGATTATATTTTCGATTTAGATAAATTTATGTCTTTTGAAGGGAAAACCGGACCGTATCTTCTTTATACGATAGTAAGATTAAAATCCATATTAAATAAGGCTAAAGAAAAGGGAATAAAGATAGGAGAAATCGGAATACCTAAGACTGATGTGGAAAGGGATTTGATGCTAAAGCTTTTAACGATAAACGAAAGCTTTACTCAAGCATTTAACGATAAGGCACCGAGTGTTGTATGCGAGAATGCCTATCAGGTTGCCTCTTTAGCTAATAGGTTTTATTATGAAAATAAAATATTGGCAGAAGAAGATGATGAAAGAAGAGGTAATTTACTTGCACTCAGCGAGTATGTATTAAAGGTTTTGAAACTTCATATGGACGTTTTAGCGATTGATGTACCGGAAAGAATGTAGAAATTCTATACGAAACTGCCGAAAAATAAAAAAGACTCCGAAGTTGAGGCTGCTGAAAAAGTCTTCGTAAATAAAAAAATAGCACAGATGTCATATAGTT
>CAZVVZ010000035.1:8419-11682 GCA_964631135.1 uncultured Eubacteriales bacterium | reverse complement strand
TTTCCACAGTAAAACAGTGCATTTGTAACTCCGTTTTCTTTCGCATTTTCCTTTGCATTCTGCACCGCCGGTTTTACCACTTCAACTCCATATACTCTCTTAGCCTTTTTAGCTAAAAATAAAGATATACTACCTATTCCGCAATACAAATCAAACACAGTTTCTTGCCCACGGAGGTCAGTAAATTCTAAAACTTTGTTGTATAAAATTTCTGTTTGAACAGAATTAACCTGAAAAAAAGAATTAGGAGAAATGTTAAAAGAGAACTCACCTATGCAATCCTTTATAGTATCTTTGCCATACAACCGTATATTTTTCTCTCCTAAAATAACATTAGTTTTTTTAGTATTAACATTCTGAATAATAGACTTTATTTTAGAGCATCTATCCAGCATAAACCGAATAAACTCATCCTTTTTGCTAAACTCCTCACCATTAGTAACAATAATAAGCATAACTTCCCCGGTTTTTTCGGAATTGCGAATAACAACATGCCTTAAAAATCCGCTGCAAGTATTTTCATTATAAGCCGTAAGTTTATTGGCCCTAAAAAATTCTCTAATATTGTTAATTAGTTTATTAGCGATCTTAGACTGAATAGAGCAGTCATTTATCGGCACAATATTATGAGACCTTTCAGAATAAAACCCCGTTACCACCTTGCCATCATAAGTTCCAACAGGAAATTGAACCTTATTCCGATAGAAATAAGGTTCTTCCATACCAATAGTTGGTAAAACATCTACATCTTTATGTCCTATTCTTAAAAAGCAGTCTTTTACAACTTTCCTTTTAAATTCCAAAGTTGACGGATATGACATATGTAATAAATTACAGCCACCGCATTTTTTAAAATTCTCGCATGTAACCGGCCGTCTACTGCCTGAAGCCTCAATAATCTCCTGTAATTTCCCATAAGCAAGATTCTTAGTAACTTTAACAATTTTTACCTTAACTGTTTCTCCTTTAATAGCTCCGTCAATAAAAACGGCCATACCCTCAATTCTTGCCACACCGGCACCGTCGTGTGTCATATCTATTATATTAGTAACATATTCTTTGTTTTTCTCTACCATATTTTATCCCTCAACTAGCTTAACCATATTTTCCGCATCTTCTTTTTTGATACTTGGAGTTAAGTTTAAAATCTCAAACTTAACCCAATTTTCGCCAAACTTAATCTCAATAATATCACCGACTTTTACCTCAGTAAAAGCTTTTGCAACCTTATTATTGATCTTAACCCTTCCTAAATCGCAAGCCTCATTGGCCACACTTCTTCGCTTTATAACTCGTGAAACTTTTAAAAACTTGTCTAGCCTCATAATAACTCCTATTCAACTCCCTCTATACCTTCTAAATCGACAGAGTTCAAATCTAGATCCTCATAATCGCCTTCGTCGTAATACTCTACCGGCATAATCATGCTTAAATACATAGATATTGCCATATTAAACTGCTGTACTTTGGAACTGTCTTTACCTGCTGTATTTTTCCAATTATCAATAATTTTATCTTTCTTAGCAATAAGCTCGTCATCAGTTTTATCCGTAACATTAAAATTCTCATTCTCGTTAACAGTAATGCAATCAAAATTAGCTTTTTCTTCGATTGTGGCATTGATTGAAAAAGTATTTGTTAAAGTTTCATTATTATCTAACATTGTAATTTCTATGTTATTATTGTTTCCATCAATTTTGCCTTTTAATGTGTAGTCTCTTATAACCGTAGGCTCAATCGACATTATATCAAAATCCTCTGTCATATCGTCATACGACAATAATCTAACCTTTTCTTTTAAATTGATGTTCTGCTCGTTTTTCTTAGTATTATCTATTTTAATAACAATCTCACTGCCATATCCTTCTTCTATCTCGCCGGTTTCATAGTTAATATAGTCAACATTAACTGTGTGAGTAGTGATTTTATCAATGGTGGTGCTTTTATCTTCATACACAATCGAACCGTCGCAGAGTCTGTAATATCCGGAATTTTTACTGTTAATTATTGTGAACTCAAGAATTTTTGTATTGTAGTCCTCAGATAACATCTCAGTTTTTAATATGTCATTTCCTTTATAATAAATTCTTATTATAAAGCCTTGCTCTTCACCTGTAAATTCTAAGTTGCTAATTTCCTGAAGCATCGTTTCAAAATTTGTCCCAAATTCTTCTCTTGTAAGAGGCTGATAACCGTTCACTTTATCCAAAGCACTCGTCAATTTATAAATAGCATCAATATATTTTTCTTTACTGGAAACTTTTTCTAATCCTGAAATTAGTCCGTCATTTAATTTTTTAGCATCAACAATAAAGTCCATACTCTTACACTCTATATTTCCTTCATCATATGAAACTGTTCCGGTGCCATATGCAAAATCCTCATCGCTGAAAGCAGTTGAAAAGCCTGAAGCAAAAGCTTCTAAAGCATTTTTTAAGTCTTTTATATCAGATTTTGAAAAATTTAACTCTTTTAGCATATCTGTTTGGGAAGTTAATGATGTAGGCCCATCATACCCTATTTTTTCCCAAAGTTCAGCTAAAGCATTATCATCCACTGTTATATATCCATCCGTAATATCGTCTAGCTTAGCAGAAATAATATTTTTATTTTGAATCAGTGTACCGGACAAAAATTTTTCCCCGTTTAATGTAAAATCAGCAACGGTATCACTATAATCATTAGAAATGTCTAAATTTTCTTTGGCATTAAGTTCAAAGCTCTCTAAATTTCCCAGCCATTCCTTTACATCTTCATCATCAGTTTCTATTTTCCCCGAAATTTTTACATTTGCGGCTAATTTAGAGCCTGTATCAAGCATCAACATCTGCCCGAAAGTGCTCTTTTCAAAATTATTGATTTCTTTTGAAGCATCTGAGAATGCTGAGCTTACAAGACTAAAAAATCTGTGCTTTGGTGATAATAGAGATATCATTACTAATGCAGCAAGAGCAATACAAACTATTCCGCCTAAAATTGCTGCTATAATTTTTGCTGCAGAATTAGATTTCCTTTTATTCTCTTCTGTAGGTTCATCTACAGTTACCTGCTCGCCATTGTTTAATTCCTCAGTACTGTTTAATTCTTCCTTCTCGTCCATGTTGAACTCCTCCTTAGTATACTTCTACCCTTATACCTTCGGTGTAGGGTAGGAAGTCATTGAACATTCACTTCGTTCATGTTATAATACTTCCTACCTTTTTTATCCACCTTCGGTGTAGGGTAGGAAGTCATTGAACATTCACTTCGTTCATGTTATAATA
>CAZVVZ010000035.1:0-8319 GCA_964631135.1 uncultured Eubacteriales bacterium | reverse complement strand
CACCTTCGGTGTAGGGTAGGAAGTCATTGAACATTCACTTCGTTCATGTTATAATTTCTTTATGATAAGTGGAAAATCCTTCTTGTTTGGCAAAAAAAATGAACAGTAGTAACCAATTATTCCTGCTGTAAAATATATATGGAGGCTAATATGAAAAAAGTAATAAAAATTTTAGAATTTGATAAAATAATAAGTAAATTAACTGAATGTGCCGTAACTCCGTTAGGACGTGAGCTATGTGAAAAACTGATGCCGTCTTTTAGTATTCATTCAATAAGTAAATCTTTAAACGAAACAAACGAAGCCGTTTCTATTATCTTACGTTATGGAACCCCTGCATTTTCTTCTATCCATGATATTAGGAATGTTATAAAACGTGCGGAGATAAGCTCTTCTTTATCTATGGAGGAGCTATTAAGTATTGCGGATACTTTAAGAGGCTCAAGAAGTTTAAAAAAATATTTTGAACAGTGTGAAGAAACTTACCCCATATTAGAAGAAATTTTTAATGATCTTTATGTCAATCAAGGAATTGAAAATGAAATATATAGATGTATAGATAATGCCGACCATATGTCAGATCATGCATCAGGTGAACTGTCTAGAATTCGTACCCAAATAAAATCTCAAGAATCTGTAATAAAGGAAAAGCTAAACTCAATTGTGCATGGTAACTCATATTCAAAATATCTTCAAGAGAATATTGTTACTTTTAGGAATGGAAGATATGTAATACCGGTAAAACAAGAATATCGTGCAAATGTTCCCGGCTTAGTGCATGATTCTTCTTCGACAGGCTCTACCCTATTTGTTGAGCCTATGGCAATAGTTGAAGCTAACAATAAAATACATGAACTGTATTTAGAAGAAAAAATTGAAATTGACAAAATTTTACTTGAATTATCTATAAAGGTTCAAAATATCTCTGTAGAACTTAATTACCTTATGAAGAGCTTAGCAAGACTTGATTTCTATTTTTCAAAAGCAAAACTTGCAATAGATATGAATGCCTTTATGCCAAAATTAAACGAAAATAAGTATATAAACTTAAAAAAAGCAAGACACCCGCTAATAGATCCTAATAAGGTTGTGCCTATAGACGTTTATATTGGAAAAGAATTTAATACTCTAATAATAACAGGTCCAAATACAGGCGGAAAAACTGTAACTTTAAAAACAATAGGCTTACTTACTTTAATGGCATATTCCGGTTTGTTTATCCCTGCTTTAGAATCCTCTGAAATAGCAGTGTTTGATAAAATATTTGCGGACATTGGTGATGAACAAAGCATAGAGCAAAGTTTAAGTACCTTTTCTTCTCACATGACAAACATTATTAAAATAACAAAACAAGTAAATTCAAATTCGCTTGTCCTCTTAGATGAACTCGGCTCCGGTACTGACCCTGTAGAAGGTTCTGCACTTTCAGTGTCTGTACTTGATTACTTATATTCAAAGGGGGCTTGCACAGTTGCCAGTACACATTATAGTGAATTAAAGACATATGCACTTAGCACAGACGGTGTAAAGAATGCATCGTGTGAATTTGATGTCGATACTCTTTCACCGACATATCGACTTATGATAGGTCTACCCGGAAAAAGCAATGCTTTTGCAATTTCTCAAAAGCTTGGTTTAAGTAATGAAATATTAGATAATGCAAAATCTTTTATAGCCCATGAGCAAGTAAAGTTTGAAGACGTAATATCCGAACTTCAAAAAGATAAACAAATAATTTCAAAAGAAAAAGAGGAAATTACAAGACAGCTTGCTGAAATAACCGCTCTAAAGAAGGAGCTAAAAGAAAGTAAAGATAAACTTGAAGTTTATAAAGCAAAAATAATAGATAATGCTAAAGCTGAGGCAACAGATATATTGTTATCCGCTGAAGAAACCGCAAAAGAAAGTATTAAAGAAATAAAAGAGGCTAAAAAACTAAACGATTTAGAAATGGCTAAAAAGTTGGATAATGCTCGTGGTAAAATAAAAAGGCAGCTTTCAGCGACATATAAAAAGAATTCTGTTGATGAAGATACCGGATATAAGCCTTTTGATGTGAAAATAGGAATGAATGTATATATACCTTCTTTAGACCAGGAGGCTTCTGTTCTGTCCCTTCCGGATAATGATGGAAATATCTTTATTCAAGCCGGAATAATAAAATCAAAAATAAATGTAAGAAAATTAAGACCATTAGAAAAAGAAAATAAAACAACAATAAATAATGTAAAAATTTCTTCAAATATAAAAATGAAAGCTCAGGAAATTTCAACCGAAGTATCTCTTCGCCATATGCATGTTGACGAAGCACTATATACTTTAGATAAATATATAAATGATGCTTTACTTGCAAATCTTACTACTATTAGAATAGTTCACGGCAAAGGTGAAGGGATTTTAAGAAAAGCCGTACATGAATATCTGAAAAAGCATCCTAATGTAAAAAGTTATAGACTTGGACAGTACGGTGAAGGAGATTTCGGAGTAACAATCGCCGAATTAAAGTGATTTTATTATTGACGTTTTTGGTAAGATACCGGCTAATACCGGTTGAAAGGAGGAAAAATGCTATCTTTTACCGTTATAAAAAAATACAATAATTTAAAAATACTAAAAATAATATCTCTCGTATACCCACAGATTCCTTACTCTACCCTTCAAAAGCTTTTAAGGAAAAAAGATATAAAAGTAAATAGTAAAAGGATTTCAGAAAATATAAATGTTTTTTCGGGAGATACTGTAGACATTTACTATAAAGAAGCAGAAGAAAAATTAGATATTATATATGAAGATGATAACATTATAGCAGTAAACAAGCCCCAAGGCATTGAAGTGTTAAAAAGTACTACCACTTCCCTACTGGACTTAGTAAAAAAATATTTAAACTCAGAAACCGTATATCCATGTCACAGGTTAGACCGAAATACTGCCGGAGTTGTATTGTTTGCCAAAAATGACGAAGTGTTGAAAATACTTGAAGAAAAGATAAAAACAAAAGAAATACGAAAATTTTATAAATGCAGAGTATTAGGGCATTTAAGCCCAAAAACAGCAACATTAAATGATTATTTATTTAAAGACAGTAAAAAAAGCATAGTCTATATAAGCAGTGCAAAAAAAGAAGGCTATATGCCTATAACCACAAAATACAACGTAATATCGGAAGACAAAGAAACAAGCTATCTGGAAGTAGAACTAATAACAGGTCGTACTCACCAAATAAGAGCTCATCTCGCATATATAGGTCATCCTATTATAGGAGATGGCAAATATGGAGACTACGAAGCAAATAAAAAGTTTAATAAAAAATATCAGGAATTGTTTGCATACAAACTGGTATTTTGCTTTTCATCAGATGCAGGAATACTAAATTATTTAAAAAATAAAGAAATAGCTTTAAGCAAAATGTGATTATGTTAAAATTTTTGCTAAAAAAATAAGATATATATTTTATCCGAATTCAGGATTCATAATAGAATGAGCTGTAAAAAGAAATCCCTTAAATAGCAAATCTCATATATTTAAGGAAATTTTTTTACAGCCCCTTTTACTTTATATTAAAGCATATTCCTTTTTATGTAATAAGAAATTCTTCTAAAAATTATTTTACTCAACCGTAACAGACTTAGCTAAATTTCTAGGCTTATCTACATCGCATCCCTTATCAACTGCGCAATAATATGCAAACATCTGTAAAGGAACAACCGTTAAAATTGAAGCTAACCTGTCGTCTATTTTAGGCAGATAAAATACCTGATCTACAACTTCCTCAATCTGAGTATTACCTTCTTGTGCCAATGCAATAACTGTAGCTCCACGAGCCTTAACTTCCTTTATATTGCTCAACGTTTTCTCAAATAAAGCCTTTTGTGTAGCCAAAGCAAACACAACTGTTCCATGTTCAATTAAAGCAATAGTTCCGTGTTTTAATTCACCTGCAGCATATGCCTCTGAATGAATATATGAAATTTCTTTTAGCTTAAGAGAGCCCTCCATAGCCACCATATAATCAAGTCCTCTTCCTAGGAAAAAAATATCCTTTTCGCAGTGATGACGTCTTGCCATTTCCTCAATAACCTTAATTTTACCCATAAGCACATCTAACTTTTCAGGAATAGTCAATAACTCTTGAACTAGTTTCTTTGCCTCATCTTCAGGGAGGTTTCCACTAAGTATTCCAAATTTAATAGCAATCATATACATTGCTGCCAGTTGAGTTGTATACCCCTTTGTAGAAGCAACTGCAATCTCCGGCCCTGCCCAAGTGTAAATAACGTCGTCTGCTTCTCTTGCAATAGAACTTCCGACAACATTAACCACACCAATAACCCTAGCTCCCTTGCTTTTAGCCTCTCTTAATGCTGCTAAAGTATCTGCTGTTTCTCCGGACTGGCTTATAATAATAACTAATGTCTTATTATCTATAATAGGATTTCTGTATCTAAACTCAGATGCAATATCTACCTCCACAGGAATCCTTGCAAAATTCTCAATCAAATATTTTCCAACCATACCTGCATGAGAAGCAGTCCCACATGCAACTATGAAAACCCTGCTTATATTTTTCAAATCATCAGCAGTAATTTTTACTGTATCGAATTCAATTAAGCCGTCTTTTACTCGAGACTTAATTGTGTCCTGCACTACTTTAGGCTGCTCATTTATTTCCTTAAGCATAAAATGCTCATACCCGGCTTTTTCAGCAGCAGCAACATCCCACTCAACATTAAATATATTTTTACTAATAGCATTTTTATCTAAGTCGCATAATTCTACTTTGTCTCTAGTTAAATGTACAATTTCCAAATCATTTAATAAATATATTTTTCTGGTATGCTCTAAAATTGCCGGAATATCTGAAGCAATAAAATTCTCCTCTTTTCCTAAACCTACAATAAGCGGACTGTCCTTTCTAACAGCCACCAATTCATCAGGATTGTTCTTATCCAAAAGTCCTATCGCAAAAGAACCTCTAATTTCTTTTACTACTTTAATAAGTGTATCTACTAAATTCCCATTATAATACATATCTGCAAGATGTGCTAAAACTTCTGTATCTGTCTCAGAGACAAACTTATACCCTTTATCAATAAGCATTTTCTTTAATTCTAAATAATTTTCAATAATACCGTTATGCACAACAGCAATGTCTCCCGAATTGCTTACATGAGGATGTGAATTAACATCAGACGGAGCACCATGAGTAGCCCATCTTGTATGACCGATTCCAACATTCCCAGTAGGAATTTTTCCTTCAAATCTTGACTGTAAATCGGCTAACCTTCCCTTTGTTTTTATAACATTTATTTTTCCACCGGATAAAACTGCAATTCCGGCTGAATCATATCCTCTATACTCTAATTTGCTAAGACCATTTATTAAAATGGGCGCAGCTTCTTTTTTACCTATATATCCAACTATACCACACATATCAATTTCTCCTTTTTAAATTATATTTTAAGTTTCTTTCTCATTATCAATAAAACCGCAATGCCAAATTTAGGCTACAAAAACAAGAGTACCTTATGTACCCTACAAAACAATATTAAGTTCTGTATATATTCACACGTTAATAATTATCAAACTAATTGTGTTTTCCTTTGTCTCCTCGTCTCCGAAGTATTTTGTAAAAACACTTACGACTTAAAACTAAGCCGGAAGACCATCCGCCGAATATTTCGATAAGTCTTCACCTCGTCAACCATATCAATAGGTCCTGGCGCTAAAAAGGTAATTCAATCATAGAACCACCCCTTTCAATATAATTAAATCTATCCCTCAATTAATTTTGCAATTTCATGAGCTTTTTTCTCAATAAATTCCTGGTCATCTCCCTCAATCATAACCCTAATTAAAGGCTCTGTCCCCGATGGCCTTATTACAACTCTTCCGTTTCCTTCAAAAATTTTTTCAAGCTCTAAAATAGCTTTTGAAATAATCTCGTCATCTTTATATGTAGCCTTTCTTTCATTAGTAACCTTAGCATTAACAACAACTTGAGGATATGACTTCATGCACTTTGCAAGTTCAGATAAAGGCTTCTCGGTTGAAGTCATAACATTTAGCAAATTTATAGCAGTCATTATTCCGTCACCGGTAGAATTATGCTCTAAGAAAATAACATGACCCGACTGTTCTCCGCCTAAAACATATCCCTTATTTAGCATTTCTTCAAGAACATATCTGTCTCCTACTTTTGTTCTAATAGTATTTATACCATGCTCTTTCCCTGCAAGGTCAAATCCCAAATTGCTCATAATAGTACCAACAACTGCATTGTTCTTTAGCTTACCTTCTTTTTTCAGCTGAATACCACAAATCATTAAAATTTTATCGCCATCAATAAAATTACCGTTTTCATCAACCGCAAGTAATCTGTCTGCATCTCCGTCAAAAGCAAAACCTACATCAGCATCTTTTTCTTTTACAAAAGCTTTTAATGCCTCAATATGAGTAGAACCGCAGTCTTTATTTATATTTATCCCGTTAGGTGCATTTCCGATTGCTAGGACTTCAGCTCCAAGCTCTGCAAAAACTTTTTGAGCAATCTTATAAGATGCACCGTTCGCACAATCTAAAGCAATTTTTTTTCCCTTCAATTTTTTCCCTAAAGAAGTCAAATACTTAGCATAATCCTCAGAACAATTGCCTTTTTCTACACACCTGCCCAATTTTTCATGAGTAACATTCTCAGGCTCATCAGCCTCTCCAAAAATTATAGCCTCAATTTCTTCCTCAATAGAATCAGATAACTTATATCCTTTACTATTGAAAAATTTTATACCATTAAACTCAAAAGAATTATGGGAAGCAGAAATAACAACCCCTGCATCACAATTATATAAACGAGTAAGATATGCAATTCCGGGTGTAGGAATAACTCCAGCTCTAACAACATCAGCACCAACCGAGCAAATTCCGGCAATTAGTGCTGCTTCTAGCATATCTCCTGAAAGCCTTGTATCTTTACCGATTATAATAACAGGCTTATGTTTTAATTCTCCGGCTAAAACATATGCACCTGCCTTGCCTATCTTGTATGCTAAATCTGCTGTAAGTTCTTTATTCGCAATTCCTCTTACTCCATCTGTACCAAATAATCTACCCATAACTTACCTCCTTAAAATCGTTCGCTATTTCCACAGCAAAGTGCTATAGCAAGAGCATCTGCTGCATCATCCGGTTTAGGCATCGAATCAAGATTTAATAATACCTGCACCATCTTTTGCATCTGCTTTTTATCAGCCTTACCGTAACCGGTAATAGCCTGTTTTACTTGAAGAGGTGTGTATTCAAAAAATGGTTTCCCAAGTTGTGCTGTTGCAAGTAGTAATACTCCTCTTCCATGTGCAACATTAATTCCCGTAGTTATATTTTTACAAAAAAATAACTCTTCCATAGCAACACAATCCGGAGAAAACTTTTTAAATTTTTCAGTAATCTCCCTGTACATTATATCTAATCTGACAGAGAAGTCAAGTCCGGCTTTTGTTATAATGGCTCCATAGTCTAAAACTTTATACTTATTTCCTATTTTTTCTATTACTCCATACCCGGTAGTCGCAAAGCCCGGGTCAATTCCAAATATTATCATATGTATTCACTTCCGTTTGTAATGTTTCATTTTAATAATCCATTACTTATAATATTAAATCAAAAATTTTAAAAAATCAAATTGCACTTGACTTTGCAAAGTTATTATGTTAATATAGATGTGAGAATTTTGTTTCTCTGCTTCTGAAAAGAAGGGATTACACACGTACTATTAAACGTGTAGAAAGGAGAAAGTAATGATGATGTCTACTGTGCTGAAACGATGTACGGTGCCGGCTTAGGCCGGCTGGTGTGACAAATGTATTCAGGGCTTCAAACAGCCCAACGTCGAAATTTCGCATTTGTCTATACACCCTCATCTAACATAAAGCAAATTAAAGGAGATGTGATTCCATTGTTCTAGCACATTTACCAAACATACAGAGTAATAGAAGTAAGTATCGGAGGTAAAAAATATGTGCCCACCATTTTATTTATGTTCTTGATTTTTTAGCGAATAAATAAAGGAGGTTCAATGTGAAAAGACGATGTATTATGCCGACTTAGGTCGGCTACGGTGAAAATGGAAATAGGATTTTGGCCAATTGGCCTTTTTTGCTGATGCGCATCATGCCAAAACTCCCTTCCATGCCGTTCAACCCCCTCTCACGCAATCCAGCCCTGAGAGGGCTTTTTTTGTCTATTTTTCTGTTATCGCTCTTAATATTTCCCCTACACTCCATGCTTGAGCACAGCATCCTCTTGGTGTATATGGAGGACTGGCAT
>CAZVVZ010000034.1:0-11760 GCA_964631135.1 uncultured Eubacteriales bacterium | reverse complement strand
ACATATTATGAATACAAAAAATATGCTACGATTGCCGTTAAGATTATTACATAAAATTATGTATTGACTGTAAAGAATTTGAATGGTATATTTTTCGTGGAAGGAGGATGATATTATGGAATTAAAAGGGTCAAAGACTGAAGCCAATTTAATGACCGCATTTGCCGGTGAATCACAAGCAAGAAACAAGTACACTTATTATGCATCTAAAGCTAGAAAAGAGGGGTTTAATCAAATAGCCGATATATTTGAAGCAACCGCAAACAACGAAAAGGAACATGCTAAAATTTGGTTCAAACTATTACATGATAATGATATTCCCACAACAGAAAAGAATTTAGAAGATGCAGCTGCCGGAGAAAATTTTGAATGGACAGATATGTATGCAAAATTTGCTGAAGAAGCTAAAGAAGAAGGTTTTGGAAGAATTGCTTATCTGTTTGAAGCTGTAGGAAAAATTGAAAAAGAGCATGAAGAGAGATATTTAACTTTGTTGAAAAATATTAAAGACGGAAAAGTATTTAATAAAGAAGGAAAGGTGGCTTGGATTTGCCAAAACTGTGGACATATCCATTTTGGCGAAAATGCCCCTGAGGTTTGCCCTGTATGTGCTCATCCTAAGGCTTATTTTGAAGTTAAAGCTACAAATTATTAAAAATCCTTTTTAGAAGAATTTACTACTACGTAAAAACACTGAATAAGGTTTGTTGAAAAGCTCTCCTTACTCAGTGTTTTTTGCACTTTGAACAAGCATCTGAATAATTCCTATTAACGTTATAATTCGTCAAAAGCAATCACACTTGGCATCCTAGCTTGTGACTGCCGATCGGCATCATCTGTTTTATATATTTCTTTATGTTTCGCAAAGAAATATACATTATCCTTTGAAATCAATAATTTAAAGTCTTTTTCTAAAGTCGGAACATTAACTATATATAAGTTGCCACGTATTATATCTGAAGCATCATCTAGTTCTTTCACTTTATACTCCCCATTTTTAAATCCGTATAAGAAATATTCATCATAAACTTCTTCTCCTAAAGCATTCTTTATTCTGTCAAATAATTTTTCATTATTTTCAAACAATTTGCTCATAACATTATCATTAGTATATGCAGGCAAATCTAAAGTATATACACCAACCGCGGTAAGTTCTTTACCCATGCCGCAATTTCCACCATTTTTTGCTTTAATGATAAGTTCTTCGTCAACTATACTAAACGTAAGTGTATCAAACATTTCTCCACTATTGTAATTATATTCTGCCTCATTCGGCTTTACAATATCTGCTGTACCCATTATTGCATCCGACTTGGAAAAATATACAGCTGAAATTTCAAAATTAAAAGAAGTCGACGTCTGTCCGGTTATTGTAACAGTACCTGCTTTAGATGAATGTGTTTTCGTACCCTTCCATTCGCCTGTAAAATCCGAATTTTCTTCAACATATGGCATACTAATCTCTATCTTTATATCCCCATTCTCATCTATATATCCATATTTCTGATTTAAAACTACTTTAGCTAATTTGACTTCCGGGTCAAATGCTTCAACTTTATCATATACTAATTCAGCAATTTTAACTCCGCTTATAGAAATAAAGCCGTATTTTCCGCCATTTCCAACAGCTACAATGTCATCAGAAACCTCACCACAGTATGCATACTCAATCGGGATTATTTCTTTACCTTTATTATTGATATACCCCCACTTGCCATCTTTTTTTACCTTTGCATAATTCTTTTTTGCAAAATTACTTGCCATATCATATTCTAGCGGTATTACTTCATTCCCATTTTTATCAATATATCCATATTTATTGCCTCTTTTTACTAAAGCTAAACCGGAGTAATAATCTTCCACTTTATCGTAGGTATTTAATAGCTTTATTTTTTCCTCCTCAGACGTTTTTCTCTCATCTTCAATAGCTTCCTGTTTTTTACGTTCGTCTTCTTCCTTCTTCTCAGCTAATTCAATCTCAGCTTTAGCCTCTATCGACATCTTATATTCTATTGCCACTGTCAAGAAACTACCTATAATAGCCATAGCGATTAAAGAAAATACCAAGATTTTTATTTTTAATTTCATATATATACACCTCTACTAGTTTTTCGACATTTTAAGCAAAAAAATTATACTCATTTTATTCTTTGTATTACCTGCTCTCTCCGTTAGATATAACTAAAGGAGCTGTACCCCACCCTAAATATATGAGATATTTACTATTTAGGGGAGTTTTACAGCTCCTTTGTGTAACCTTGCCAAACGGCTAACATACATTTGTCAAAAATATTATTCATTTTCAGCTTCATCTGTAGCTTTTTCTAATTTAGATACAGAAATTTCATATGCTACTTTCTTCTCAACACTACCATCTTCTGACTTTTTCTCATATTCTCTGCTCTGTACCCTTCCATAAACTTTAATTTTTTCACCGACTACGAAGCTTTCACAATATTTAGCATTCCTTCCCCATGCGATACATGGAATATAGTCAGATTTATTATAAGCACGGTTTACTGCAACTAATAAATCACTAATTTCTCTTCCAAACGGAGTCTGACGATAGTTAGGTTTCTTACAAACAAAGCCCTCAAGATATATTTCATTCTTATCTTCTTCTTCAGAAGCTTCTGTAAGTATTATTTCTCTCGCAAAAACGACCAAAATGAGTTTGCTCTTTCCCCCATCCGGATTGTTATATGAACGAAACTGTCCATTTAATTTAACGATTGTGCCAACCTTTAAACTATCTAGAATAAGTAGCCTCTCAGAAAACATTATTGGTATAACGTCTACACTTCCACTCAGCCTTTTTACTTCTAAATCAAACTGATAAAACTTTTCACCGTACACCTCATGACTAGTCTGCGGCTCTTTAGTTACTTTGCCAAGTAACGTCACCTTATTGTTCTCCATTAGTAAATTAGTCAACTTGAATCTCTCCTCTCACGTATCTTAATGCATACCTTTTTTACTATAATATGCGAATTTTTCCAATGAGTTCATTTACACTGCAATATTATTTTACCACATATTTCATAAAAATGGAAGAGTTTTTAGTTAACATATTAAAATTATGTCCACTTTATAGCCAATTTTTCCCATCGGTCATTCTGGCAACAAGCATAGCACCACTCGTGTCGCCAATTACATTAAGTACTGTAGCCGGTGGATCTATAATAGTAGCAATTATTGTCAAAATAGGCAATGCGCCAACCGGATATCCCAACATAGTAATTATCATCATTTCAGAAATTGTACCCCCACCAATCGGTACTGCAGTAACTAATAAAGTTGCTACCAATGCTGTTCCGATTACCTGTGCAATTCCTAATGAAGTAGCTATATTGATTCCTCCAAATAGTCCTACCAAAAACATAATTTTAAATACAGAACCTATTATTGACCCGTCTTTATGAAAGCTTGTTCCAAGCGGAATCATCGGCTCCGCAATATCATCAGAAACTCCGATAGCTTTCGCGGCAGCTAAATTAACAGGAATCGAGGCTGCACTTGAACAAGTTGCAAGTGCTGTTACTGTTGCAGGGAAAATGTTTTTCCAAAAAGCCCTTACTCCTTTACTTCCTGCAGCTATAAAAGCATATAACGAATAAATAACAAAATAAAAGAAAACCGCAACAACAGTATATATTATAAAAGTTTTTGCATACCCAATAGCAATTTCAGCCCCAAAAGTGCCAACTAATGCCGCAAAATAGCATCCAAGTCCAATTGGTGCATAATACATTACTATTTTTAATAAATTCATAATAATATCAGTAGCAGAAACCAGTACATCTCTTAAAGGTTTGGCTTTTTCTTTAGAAAAATTCATCGCTAAGCCAAATAGTATCGAAAATAGTATAAGAGCTATAATATTCTGCCTTGAAAATAAGCCAACGAAATCGTCTACAGTTATAGCATCAACAGTCCTATCTAATATGGATAATTCCTCATCTTCAGCAACCGCATCCGATTTTAAAGTACTCTTTATAAGCTCTGTATCTTCTACATCTACCAACTCTATAAAGTATGTACTTAAAAATCCTATAAAAACAGCAACTAATGACATAATTATAAATACAAGAAAAATATTAACTATGATTTTCCCTAATCTTTTAGGCTGTTCCATATTTGAAATTGATGTAGAAATGGTTAAGAAAATTAGCGGAACTATTATAACTAACAGTAAATTAAGGAAAATATCTCCAAATGGGCTTAAAACCTTAGCACCTTCTCCCCATACTATACCAACAATCGCACCTAAAATTATTGCTCCAAGTAAAATTATACTCTGGCGATAATTCATAAAAAATTTTTTCATAATGCACTCTCCTTTTCACTTGCATAATTTTTTTGTTCACACTATAATTATATTCGTCAGAAATTATTATGCAATAAACATCAATTTTCAGCGCATAATTATAATTCACGGAAAATTCACGTTTTTGGAGAATGGAACTATGAAGCATAATTACATAAAGCTAAATAATACAGATAACTATTTATCTTTAGGGAATATTTTTAGAATAGTAAAAGAAGAATCTAATTGTAAAAACACATTTTTACAGTCAGAACTTTTTAGTGCGATTTTCGATACAGAAAGTATTGCAGATAGTACAGTAAATAACTATCTTACAGGGTTTCGTGCAATTAACAGTATATATAAAGAAAAACTAATTTATAAAAGGAATAAATATGCAAAAGAAAAAAACATATTTTACCCTAATATATTAAAAGTAGTTTCTATTTTAGAAAATCGTGTTATGTCTAAAGATTATCAGATAAACTCAAATTCAAAGCTAAAAAATGTTTGTAAGCGACTATATAATATTGCGAAAAATGATAATGATACTTCAAATGAATTTTGCGAAAATTTATATAATATGTTAAATCAAAATAAAAATTACGAATTTTTCATAGAGTGCTTGTTATTTGCAGTTTTAGAAAAGAAACAGCCTGTATTAGTTTCAGATGTTATAACAAACTCCCTAGAAAAAAGTATTTATTCGACAAACATCTCTTATAATGACATTCTAGATTTTGTAAACACTCACTTAGAAGAAAGTATGTGGTCGGTAATAAGAAAGTTAGACATTCTTGCAAAAAGCAACAATGCACTTGCTTGTATCCAAATGGCATTTTATGAATTTCATGGCTTAATAGCAGGCTATCCAAGATATATAAAAAGTTATAACTATTATAAAATTGCGGCAGACTTAAACCACCCTGCCGCAAACTGGGCAATAGGCTTTATGTATTATAACGGATATATTGGTGAAAGGTCAGATGAAGACTTATTAAAAGCCAAAAGCTATTTTGAAAAAGCAATTTCTTGCGGTTCTATATCTGCAATAAATAGTATGGGGCTTATATACTTAGACGGAAAAGTAAATAATATTAAACCTAATAAAGAAAAAGCTATTGAGTTATTTAATGAAGCAATTTCAAAAGGAAATATTTTTGCATTAAACAACATGGGCAAAATTTATGAAAATGATGAAAACTATTCGCTTGCATTTTCATATTTTAAAAAATCAGCTGATTTAGGTGAAAGCTGGGCTTCAAACAAAGTTGGTGAATACTATCGTTTGGGTATTTTTGTAAAAAAAGATATGAAAAAAGCATACGAATATTATTTAAAATCCAATGAAAATGCAATATATTCTATGTCACCGTGGGCTAAGTATAATTTAGCAAAATATTTTTATAAGACAGGCAACGAAGAATTAAAAATAGATAAAAATATGTCACTTGCAATAGAAATGCTAAAAATGGCATCAAACCATATAATTGAAGCTACAGAGGAATTAGTTTATATCTATTATTCGAATTATGTATCCGGAGGGAAAAAAGACGAAAATATTTTAAATAATGTAAAATATTATGTTCAGAAAATAGAAACATCTCCAAAGTATAATAGCGAAATAAAACTTAGAATCGAAAAAATCATGAAGGAAATTTATTTGAATAAAGAACATATAAATTTTGAGGAATAGCAACTAATTTGCTATTCCTCTATTTTTTCAATTTTTACCTTCATAATTCTTCTAAAATCTTTTTTCAATACCGTAAACTTTAATCCCTTATATTCCGCACTTTCCCCTTCGTTAGGAATTCTATCTAATAATTCTATTATGAATCCGCTGATTGTAGATATTTCAGGGAATTCATTTTCAAGTTCAAAATAGTCGAACAACTTGTCTAAATTAAGCCCTCCGGCCACAATATATTCATTTTTAGAAATCTTATCAAAATCAGAAGTAACTTTATCATGCTCATCCCATATTTCTCCTACTAATTCCTCTAAGATATCCTCCAAAGTCACTATTCCCATAGTACCACCGTAATCATCTGTAACAACAGCCATATGAGATTTATTATCCTGCAATAGCTTTAGCAGTTTAAACAATTCCATTGAATGGGGTACAAACTGAATCGGCTTAACTATACTATCCACAGTTTGCTTCCTATAAATAACATAATTATTAAAGTCTTTCTCATTGATAATTCCCACTATCGTATCTATTGTGCCATCATAAACCGGGAAACGTGAAAAACCACTGTCAAAAAACTTTTCAGCTATTTCCTTTTGAGTTTCATCTTTAGAAACCGCAACAATATCAACACGAGGAGTTAATATATCAGAAACAACAAGCTCATTAAACCCAATTGCATTACGAATAAGCTTTCCTTCGTCTTCATCCAGTTCTCCTTCATCCTGAGCTTCTTGCACTAAATTTAGCAGTTCTTCCTCAGTATCAGGTTCACCGTCTTTTTTTAATATTTGTGACATAAACCCTTTAAACTTAGTAAAACCGTTTTCATTTTCTTCATTATCCACATTATCTACCCCTTATAAATAAAATATGCTACAAATAAGTATCGGTTGCTTTTCTAAATATATTACCGGTTTATCTCTAATTTAAACTAGTATTCCAATTTCTTGTCTGTTCTTTCCCATGGCAAATCAACATCTGTTCTTCCAAAATGTCCGTAGCAAGCAGTCTGTTTATATATTGGCCTTCTTAAATTTAAGGTATTTATTATGCCCGTAGGTGTTAAATCAAAGTTATTTAATACAATATCAACCAGTTCTTCCTCTGACTTAATGCTTGTCCCGAAAGTATCTATTCTCACAGATACCGGTCTTGCAACCCCAATAGCATAAGCTAACTGTATTTCGCATTTTCTCGCCAACTTAGATGCGACAATATTTTTTGCTATGTATCTAGCCATATATGCAGCTGAACGGTCAACCTTCGTAGGATCCTTTCCGGAAAAAGCACCGCCACCATGTCTTGCATATCCGCCATAAGTATCTACAATAATTTTTCTCCCGGTAAGTCCGGAATCTCCTTGTGGACCACCAACAACGAATCTTCCCGTAGGATTTACAAATATTTTCGTATTCTCATCCATAAGGTTGTTAGGAATAATCTCATTTATTACATATTTTATTATACCTGCCCTCAGTTCTTCTTGGGAAACCTCAGCCGAATGTTGACTTGAAATTACAACAGTATCTACCCTAATAGGATTATCATTTTCATCATATTCTATCGTAACTTGAGTTTTTCCGTCCGGACGTAAATAATCTAAAACTTTATTTTTTCTTACCTCTGTAAGACGTTTTGCCAATTTATGAGCTAAAGCTATAGGCATAGGCATAAGTTCCGGAGTTTCGTCACATGCAAATCCAAACATCATTCCTTGATCTCCGGCACCCAAGCTTATAAGCTCAGAATTTTTTTCTTCCAAACTAGATGTAACTCCCATTGAAATATCCGGTGACTGTTCGTCAATATTTGTAATAACCGCACAAGTATTCCCATCAAACCCATATTTCGCTCTATCGTAACCGATTTCAATAACAGTGTCTCTAACAACCTTAGGAATATCTATATAACATTCCGTAGTAATCTCTCCCATAACATGTATTAAGCCTGTAGAAGCCGTAGTTTCGCAAGCAACTCTAGCATTTGGATCCTCTTTATAAATTTCATCTAAAATCGCATCAGATATTGCATCACACATTTTGTCAGGATGTCCCTCTGTAACAGATTCTGATGTAAATAATTTCTTTGCCATAAAAATACCTCCTATTTTTCTAATATATTACAAGTTTTCCCGCATCTATTTATTTTTTATATATTCATCAATAGCTCTCGCCGCATGCTTTCCGGCTCCCATAGCTAATATAACTGTAGCCGCACCTGTTACTGCATCTCCGCCTGCAAATACACCTTCACGAGTTGTAAGCCCATCGTCACCGTTTGTAACAATACAACCATGCTTATTAGTTTCAAGCCCCGGAGTTGTACTTCTAATTAACGGATTAGGGCTTGTACCAATAGACATAATCATAGTGTCTATATCAAGTATAAACTCGGAATTAGGTTTTTGAACAGGTCTACGTCTACCACTTTCATCAGGCTCTCCAAGTTCCATTTCAACACATTTCATGCCTTTAACGTTACCCTTATCATCGCCTAATACCTCTACAGGATTAGTTAAAATCTTAAATATAATTCCTTCTTCCTTAGCATGCTCAACCTCTTCGCAACGGGCAGGGAGCTCTTCCATGCCTCTTCTGTAAACAATATAAACATTTTCCGCCCCAAGACGCTTTGCGCATCTTGCCGCATCCATAGCAACATTCCCCCCTCCAACTACAGCAACATTTTTGCCGTGTTTTATAGGAGTTTTAGAATTCTCTTTATACGACTTCATTAAGTTAATACGAGTTAAAAACTCATTTGCAGAATAAACACCGTTCAAGCTCTCACCGGGTATTCCCATAAAACGAGGAAGCCCAGCACCACTACCAACATAAATAGCTTCATATCCCATATCAAAAAGTTCATCTATAGTAATAACTTTGCCTATTACCATATTAGTCTCAATATCAACACCTAATTCCTTTAAATTATCAATTTCTTTTTGGACAATGTTTTTCGGTAAACGGAACTCAGGGATACCATACACTAGAACTCCACCTGCCAAATGAAGGGCCTCAAAAACAGTTACTTTGTATCCCATCTTAGCCAAATCTCTGGCAGCTGTAAGACCAGAAGGCCCAGAGCCGATAACCGCTACCTTGTGCCCGTTTTGTTTAGGAACTTCAGTTTTAACGGTAGAATGTTCTCTGTGATAATCTGCCACAAACCTCTCCAATCGTCCTATACCAACAGATTCTGCTTTAATTCCTCTTACACATTTCCCCTCGCATTGATTTTCCTGAGGGCAAACTCTACCGCAAACCGCAGGAAGAGAACTGGATTCAGAAATAATCTTATAGGCTCCTTCCATGTCTTCGTTTGCCACTCTCTCGATGAATGCAGGAATATCTATTGCAACAGGGCATGCTGTTTGGCAAGGCTTATTTTTACAATTTAAACATCTTTTTGCTTCATTTACTGCCTGCTCATAAGTATATCCAAGAGCCACTTCACTAAAATTCTTGTTCCTGACGTTCGGCTCTTGAACAGGCATCGCTGTCTTTTTAGGGTCCATGTTAGGCATACTATTCTACCTCCTTGTTTAATAAATTGCACTCAGCTTCTCTTGCATGACCTTCAAACTCTTTATACATACTTCCACGTTTCATTGCTTCATCAAAATCAACTAAAGTCCCATCAAAATCAGGGCCATCAACACAAGCAAATTTAGTTTCGCCACCAACAGTAAGCCTACATCCCCCGCACATACCGGTTCCATCAATCATAATAGGATTCATACTGACAACAACCTTTATATTGTGTTTTTTAGCAACTTCCGTTACAAATTTCATCATAATAAGCGGACCGATTGCAATGACTTCATCATAATTATTTCCTTCTTCAATAAGCTTTTCTAATGCATTAGTAACCAGGCCTTTTTCGCCATAGCTTCCGTCATCTGTCATCATAGCAATTTTATCGCTAACAGCTTTAAACTCATCCTCTAAAATTACCAAGTCTTTATTCCTAAATCCAACAACAGAATGAACTTCCGCTCCCATCTCATGAAGTTTTTTGGCAATAGGGTATGCAATAGCACACCCAACACCGCCGCCAACAACGGCAACTTTTTTAAGTCCGTCTAAGTGGCTTTTTACACCAAGCGGTCCAACAAAGTCATGAAGACTTTCACCTTCTTTTTTTCTGTCTAATTCCATAGTACTTGCACCAACAATCTGATAAATTATCGTGACAGTACCTTTTTCACGATCGTAATCCCCAACAGTAAGCGGAATTCTCTCGCTATCTTCGTTTGCACGAAGTATAATAAACTGACCCGGTTCTGCTTTTTTTGCAATAAGCGGTGCCTCTATTACCATTTTGCTAACCGTAGGATTTAAGGATTCTTTTTTTATTATTTTATACATCATTATACTGACTCCCTCACTCAAAATACATTTATTTTATTCACTCACAGTAACTATTCCATCGTTTTCCACTTCTTTGGTATTTATAATAGTAATCTTATTTTCTGCATTTACATACAAATCATACTCAATAGTTTTTAATGCACGTTCTTTTGCTTCCCAACTGCGCATATAAGAAAACTTAACCGTACAATTTCCTTCTCCGACACCAGTTATAACGAATTTATACTTCCCACCGGCACCAACAATGTCATTATCTACATTATCAGGCACATATTCACTTTCAACTTTAACAACTTCAGGATCAGACTCAACAATTCCCCAATCGTATCCTGTTGTAGGATTACCGTCAAGTTCAAATTCAACTTTATCAAGGTTTGCACCAGATAAATCTATTTTTACAATTCCATCAGGACCGGTATAAGGAATCGAAGCTGATGGCACTCCCATAGCATAAATTGCTATTTGATATCTATTAAAGTATAGTCCAAGTTCGTCATCTGTCAACTGAAATTCTACATTATGTATCTCTTTTTCTAAATTTTCTCTTATCTCAGTTAAGTCTGTATCGGCATTTTCCTCAAGCATAATTTCAAACCATTGCTCAAATGCATCTTTTACAATAGTATCAACTTTTTCTTGTTCACAGCCTAATATATCCTGTAAAGACAGTTCCTTTTCCATTAGCATTTGAAATGTTCGAGAATCCATATATATATTAGGATGAGGCCCATTAGTATAAGAATAATCATATGTAGTGATAGATAGCATATTATTTCTATTAAGTGTAACATTGTAATACAAATTAAATGTTAAAGGATCAAAATATTCCTTGCTCATTTCCGAGTACGTTTCTTTAGCATCCGATGTCCACTGCTCTTCCACTTCTTTTACATATTTTTCAGCCTGTTCTTTATATTCTTTATTTATGTAATCACAAAATTCATTAGCATCATCATTTTCAATCACAGGATACGAACAGTCAATACTCATAATCGTTGTGCCGTCGTCTGCTCTTATAATTTTCGTGATATTTTGAGTTTTAATTCTATACTGTCCTTGCTTCGACGAAATATCAACCGTTCTCGTTTCATTATCCCATTCTACTTTACAATCAAGAGCCTCCGAAATAGTTCTCAACGGAACTAATGTTCTTCCGTCTATAATCTTTGGAGCAACATCTAACTTTTTAGTTTCAAAATCTACTTCCATATCGTACTGACCGACTCTAAGACTAATTAAATCAGCTCCACGTCTCGCAGTAACTATCATGCCTTCGCTATCTTCCTGGTAAGAAACCGCGCAGCCAAGTTCTTCAAAAATCTTTCTAAACGGGACTAAAGTTCTTCCATCCTCTATTACCGGATTAACATCAAAATTTAGTGTTT
>CAZVVZ010000033.1:0-11825 GCA_964631135.1 uncultured Eubacteriales bacterium | reverse complement strand
ACTATATGACATCTGTGCTATTTTTTTATTTACGAAGACTTTTTCAGCAGCCTCACGAAGTCCACCTTTTTTACTTTATTGACAATATATCATTTAAAGCATATAATATATCATATAAGATATACAAAGGAGGAACTTCAACTTGTTTGAGATAGAATACTACGAGACTGATAATGGGCAAATACCTGTATATGATTTTATAAATAACTTGCCGATGAAAATAAGAGCAAAAGCATTTGCAAGTTTAAAAATATTAAGTGAATATGGAAATAATTTAAGAGAACCATATTCAAAATATTTAGACAAAGGAATATTTGAATTACGAATAAAATTTTCAACTGATATAACAAGAATATTTTATTTCTTTATCAAGGATAATAAAATTATACTAACTAATGGATATATCAAAAAACAAAATAAGTTAGACAGTAATGAATTTAGTAAGGCAGTAAAATATAAAGAAGATTATGAAAGGAGAGAGAAGAAATGAATTTTGAAAAACATCTAGAAGAACAATTAAAAGATGAAGAATTCAAAAAAGAATGGGAAGATTTACAACCTGAATATTCAATAATAGATTCTTTAATCAAAGCAAGATTAGAACAAGGGATTACACAAAAACAACTCTCTGAAATGACAGGAATACAGCAGTCTAATATAAGTAGACTGGAAAGTGGGAATTATAATCCAACAATCAATTTCTTAAAAAGAATAGCTAAGGCTTTAGGTAAAGAATTATATGTAGAATTCAAGTAAAATGGCTGTAAATATGATGAATAGTGAAATGAAACCAGACTTTTAATTTTACTATTTTTAATGGTGGAACCGGCCTGAAAAATTAGTTGCATTTTATTAAAATATGGTTTAATATATTTAGGTAAAATGTATAAGGAGGTGTGTTGTTATGGCATACAGAATTACAGATGCTTGCATTAGTTGCGGAGCTTGTGCGGCTGAATGTCCGGTTAGCTGCATTAAAGAAGGAGATGGACAATACGTTATTGATGAAAATACTTGCATAGAGTGCGGAAATTGCGCAAATGTTTGCCCTGTTGGAGCACCTACACAAGAATAGTATTCTCGATAGGGTATGTATTGAAAAGATTTTTGTTCTCAGTAAATAAAATTGTTTGCTTTTGAGCATAATAATATTGCTGGTTAGTCAGTAAAGTGAAATATTACTAGGTTTCATTTTTCCGATTAACCAGCAATATTATTATGCCGTTTGGCAGACAGGAGGAAATTATGAATTTTTCATTTCGTACAGACTTGGCGGTTGAAATGCGTGATGCATATAAGAAAGCACAGCAGACGGATGTACCGGGGGTCCTTTCGGAAGAGGAAACTATTGATGATGTAAAAATTACCAGAGTAAAAATAGAAACAGAAGAAGGAGCAGGATATATCGGTAAGCCTATCGGAAAGTATATTACATTGGATGCACCTCAGATTAAACAGAATGAGCCGGATGTAAATGAAAAGATTTTTAAGGTTTTAGCAAGAGAATTGAGAAAGATTATTGGCACAGATATAAATCAGTCTGTTTTGGTTGTTGGGCTTGGAAACTGGAATGTTACTCCGGATGCACTTGGCCCTAAGGTTATAAGTGATGTTGAGGTTACAAGGCATATTTTAGAATATGCTCCGGATATTTTAAATAGACCTGTTCGCTCGGTTAGTGCGATTTCGCCAGGAGTTTTAGGAACAACAGGCATGGAAACAAGTGAAGTTATTCGTGGGGTTATTGATAAGATAAAGCCGGATTTTGTTATTGCGGTTGATGCTTTGGCATCGAGAAAACTTGAGAGAATTAGTACGACTATCCAGATTGCGGATACCGGAATAAATCCAGGCTCCGGTATTGGGAATAAAAGAACGGCTTTATCAAAGGAAACATTGGGTGTACCTGTTATCGCTATAGGCGTACCTACAGTTGTAGATGCTGCAACTATGGCCAATGATACAATTGAGCTGATGATTGAAAATATGGATAAAAATACTTCACAAAATATAAATGAATATGATAGAATAAAGCCAATGGAAAAAAGCGAAAAATATGATTTAATTAAAGAAGTTCTTAACCCTTATGTAGGGGATTTAGTTGTTACACCTAAAGAAATAGACGAAATTATAACCAGTGTAGCCGATGTTGTTTCTCAAGGTATAAATTATGCACTGCTTTCAGAACAAATTTAAGCTTTTAGAGGTGAGGTAAAATGGACTTAGTTGTTATTGGGGATTCTAAATTTGAAAGTGTTTTTGATGAGGTTTTACCGAAAGATAATTATTATGTTGCTAAAATTGCAGGAAAAAAGTGTGCTTTTATGAGAGCAAATAATAATTTTATGAGTAATTTAGAGATTACTAAGGATATTGGGGCGAGCAGGGTTTTAGAGATTACCGGTGATGAAATTGACGGCAGCAAGGTAACCGTTGCTGAAAATATGGGAATTATATATTCCGGCTTTTCTGTTATCGGAAAAGAGGAATATATAAAACCATTGATTGAAATTGCGGTAAATACTTCAGATGATGTAAAAAATCCGGGACTCACCGAACGTGAGAAAGAGGTTTTAAGCTTACTTTCACAGGGACTTAGTAATAAGGATATTGCAAAGAAGTTGTTTTTAAGTGAGAAAACTGTTAAGAATCATTTGAACAGTATTTTTAAGAAAATTGAGGTTACAGACAGAACGAATGCAGCTCTTTATGCGGTTAGGAATAGTATATAAATATGAGGAGGGAATGAAATGACAGAAGAAATCAGGTTAGTTGATAAGGAAGTGGCTGATGCTATTGAATTGGAATTAAAACGTCAAAGGAATAATATTGAGCTTATTGCTTCTGAGAATATTGTAAGCAAAGCGGTTTTAGAAGCTATGGGAAGTATTCTTACGAATAAATATGCTGAAGGTTATCCCGGACATAGATATTATGGCGGATGCGAATATGTTGATATAGTTGAAAATTTAGCCAGAGATAGGGCTAAAGAATTGTTTGGTGCGGAGTATGTTAATGTTCAGCCTCATTCAGGTGCACAAGCAAATATGACTGTATATTTTGCAATTTTGAAACCGGGAGATACTGTTTTAGGAATGGATCTTTCTCATGGCGGTCATCTTACACATGGCAGTAAAGTTAATACTTCCGGTTCATTATATAATTTTATTCCTTACGGTATAAATCCGGATACATACCTTATTGATTATGATGAAGTTAGAAAAAAGGCATTAGAGAATAAGCCTAAACTAATTGTGGCCGGTGCAAGCGCTTATCCTAGGGAAATTGATTTTAAAAAGTTTAGAGAAATCGCGGATGAAGTTGGTGCATATTTAATGGTTGATATGGCGCATATTGCAGGGCTTGTTGCAGCCGGACTTCACAATAATCCTGTAAAGTATGCTCATTTTGTTACTACTACTACACATAAAACTTTAAGAGGCCCTCGCGGTGGTATGATTTTATGCAAGGAAGAGTTTGGCAAGGCTATAGATAAAGCTTTATTCCCAGGAGTGCAGGGAGGACCTTTGATGCATATTATTGCCGGCAAGGCGGTATGTTTTAAAGAGGCTCTTTCAGACGAGTTTAGGATATATCAGGAGCAGGTTGTAAAGAATTCTAAGGCGCTGGCTGCTGAATTTATAAAACGTGGTTATAAGTTATTGACAGACGGTACGGACAATCATTTAATGCTTATGGATTTAAGAGGTACAGGAATTACAGGATATGAAGCAGAAAAGAATTTAGATAAAGTAGGAATTACTGTTAATAAAAATGCAATTCCGTTTGATACGGAAAAGCCTACAATAACAAGCGGAATCAGAATAGGTACTCCGGCTATTACCACAAGGGGTATGAAAGAAAATGAGATGAAAAAAATAGCAGAGTTTATCGACTTAACATTAAAAGATTTTGAAGGAAATAAAGATAAGGTATTAAAGGGTGTTAGAGAGTTATGCGACAGTTTCCCGATTTATTAGTCGGTTTGCAATATAAAAAGTAAAAGACTTTGTGCACGAAAAAACAGCGCAAGTGTTATATAGTTTAAAAGATGTAAATCTTGTGCAACGTTAAACTATATGACAGCTGTGCTGTTTTTTTTAACAGTTTTATTAACCTATAGGTTAAAATTTATCACAACTAAAAGGTTCTTACTTAAACCATTTATGAATAAAATTTATATGGGGGGATTAGATGGAACTGGTGTTTACTTTTGTTGGAACTATGGTAGGAGCAGGCTTTGCTTCAGGTCAGGAAATAAGAAAATATTTTGCAGATTTTGGCGGATATGGTATTATAGGAATTATTTTTGTTTCTATATTATTTATTGTTATTGGTGAGAAAATAATGCTTATGGGCTATTTAAGGAAGGCTGAGTCGTATAATGAAATCTTAGGGTATGGATTTAAGTGTAGGTTTAGAAAAGCTATTGATTACTGCTTGTGCTTTTTCTTGGTGGCGACTGCCAGCACGATGTTTTCCGGCACAGGTGCTTTTTTAAATCAGGCATTAGGTTTAAACTATGCAGTCGGCTCTTTAATTATGGCAGTTATTACTTTTCTTATAGTAATTATAGGGATAAAGGGAATAATGAAAATAAGTACGTTTATTGTCCCTCTTTTGATTTTTTTTACATGTGCTATTTCCGTTTTATCGCTTTGGAATGTGAATATAGGAGAACTTACACTGATTCATGAAATTAAGTATAAAGATACTTTTTTTGCACTGCTTTCTTCACTGATTTATGGCTCATATAATATCACAATGGGGTTATCTATTTTACCGTCACTTGGGAGTAGTGCTAAAAATGAAAAAGAGATACGAATTATTTCTGTTTTTTCCGGGATTATTATTGGAATTTTTGGCTGTATAATATACTTTGCACTTTTAGCAAATTATGATAAAATACAAGAGGTGGAAATTCCTATCGCGGTTTTAGCGGGAAATTCGTATAGTATTATATATGGAATATCGTTTTTAATAGCGGTTTTAACAACTGCAGTAGGTTGCATGTACGGCATTTATACAAGGTTTAATAAAAATATTTTGGGATTTGTTTTTATTTGCTTGATCGGTTATTTCATAAGCCTTTTTGGATTTTCTGTTTTGGTTGCAAGACTTTATTATGTGATGGGGATTTTTGGAGTGTTTTTAATTGCGATGCTTTTAAGAGGATATAATTTTTCTCGCAATAAGCATGTTTGCCACAGTAAAAATAATGATTAGATGAATTTTTGATAAAAAAATAAATATTAAAGAAGGGTTAAAACTATGAATTTTGCTGAGCTTAGAAAAAAAATTGACAATATTTCTTATGATGGTTTTTCATGCAAAGAAAATGAAAAAGATGTTGAAATAAATTATTTTTATACTTTGGGAGAGTACAGATTTGTTCATAAAATCAGTATTCTAAAAAAGAAATTTTTTATTATGGAGAATATAAAAGATAAAGACATATTTCTATTTAATTTAGGTATGGTTGAGCTTATAAGTTATTATAAGTTGGCATGTCCTAAGAGAGTCATTTTAAGAGCAGGATGCTTAAACGATGACCAAAAAGAGTTCTGGAAAAAGCTCTTTTATAAAGGATTAGGCGAGTTTAGGTTTGTTAATAATATAGATGTTTCTTATGATGAATTTGTGGATTTTGAGAATGCTACAAAGTTACAGTTTCGGAAATCTCAGGTTGATAAATTGTCAGGGAATTTAGTCCCGATTGGCGGTGGCAAGGATTCTGTTGTAACGATTGAACTACTAAAGGCTCAAGGGGGAGATAATACATGCTTTATTATAAATCCGAGAGGAGCCACAACTGATACTGTAAATGTTGCAGGCTATAAAATGGAGGATTCGGTTGAAGTTATAAGAAAAATTGATCCTAAACTGATTGAACTAAATAACGAAGGATTTTTAAATGGACATACTCCTTTTTCAGCTTCTTTAGCTTTCTTAGGAATATTTTGTGCATTACTTTCGGGTAAAGAGTTTGTGGTTTTATCTAATGAAAGCAGTGCAAATGAGGCTACTGATGAAGAAACGGGAGCAAATCATCAATATTCTAAGTCGCTTGAGTTCGAGATAGATTTTGTAAAATATGTTGAAAAATATATAAACTCACATATTAAGTATTTTAGCTTGTTGCGTGGAATGAGAGAGCTGGATATTGCTAAAAAATTTTCGGAATACAAGCAGTATCATAAAATTTTCAGAAGTTGTAATGTGGGAAGTAAAAACGGTGGAAATGAATGGTGCGGAGAATGCCCGAAATGTTTGTTTGTTTATATAATGTTAGCTCCGTTTATGGAAAGAGATGAGCTTGTAGATATTTTCGGACACGATTTATTAGATGATGCTAAGCTACAGCATTATTTTAACCAGCTTATCGGGAAAGAGAAAACAAAGCCTTTTGAGTGCGTGGGAACCAGAGCCGAAGTTAATGAAGCGGTTAATATGATTAGGAATAAATACAAAGACAATTTACCTAGACTTTTATCAGAATAACACGGGTCACAAAATTTTGTATTGAAAAGGAGCATACAATGACAGATATTATTTTAAATATTCAAGAATTTTTAAGCAATAAGTCTATTTTAATATTGGGCTTTGGCAGAGAAGGAAAGTCCACATATGATTTTATAAAAAAACATGTTAAATATACGAAATTGGCTGTTGCGGATAAGAACAAGCCTGAATGCGAGGAAGATGTATATTTTGGAGAAGACTATTTAAGCGGAATAGGCGAATATGATGTCGTAATAAAATCGCCCGGTATTCCTTTTTTTGACATTGATGAGGAAGTAACAGTAACATCACAGACAGAGCTGATGCTGATGGCTAATAGGAAAAATATGATAGGAATTACCGGAACTAAAGGAAAGAGTACGACTTCTTCACTGGTTTACTGTATGCTAAAAGAGGCAGGAAAAGATGTGAAGCTAGTAGGTAATATCGGTATACCGCTTTTTGATTGCATTGAGGAAATAACAGACGAAACATTACTTGTTTGTGAGATGTCATCGCATCAGCTGGAGCATGTAAAGTATTCACCGCATATTGCCATTTTACTTAATATTTATGAGGAGCATTTAGATCATTATCCTTCATATGAAGATTATCAGCTTGCGAAAGTTAATATTTTTAGATATCAGAAAAAAGATGATGTTATCATTTATTCAAATGAAAATGAGTTGGTGTGTAAGTATGTCGGCAGGTTCGCAAATGGGAAAAAATATTCTTTTCCGTATGAATATGAGACTGAGAGAAAACTGATAGGTGAGCATAATAAAAATAATATAATGGCTGCCAGATTAGCTGCACATATTTGTGGGGTCGCTGAAGAAGATATAAGAAAAGCTGTGAAAAACTTTAATGGATTACCGCATAGACTTGAATTTGTCGGAGAATTTGACGGGATTAGGTACTACAACGATTCTATTTCTACTATTCCTGAGGCAACTATCGCAGCAATTCAAAGTTTAAAAGAAGTGGATACTGTAATTATCGGTGGTTTGGATAGAGGAATCCATTATGAAGAGTTTATAGAATTTTTAAACAGTTCAGATGTTAAGAATATTGTTTTAATGTACGATACAGGACTTAGAATATTTAATTTTTTAAGCAGAGACGGAGTTAAATATGTTAAGGATTTAGAGAGTGCGGTTAAAGCGGCAAAAGAGGTTACCGCGAAAGGGAAAATATGCTTGCTATCGCCTGCTGCCGCAAGTTATGGGTATTTTAAGAATTTTGAAGAACGTGGTAAGGCATTTTGTGAGCTAGTAAAAAAGGAGTATTGACCTGCAGTAGAAAAGGAAGGAATGTTTTAATGAATATTGAAAAAATTATTCCTGATGTGTTTGGCGAAAGAATTGATAAGTTTATTTCGGATAAATTAGATATATCTAGGAGTAGGGTTCAGAAGTTGATAGAAGACGGGTATGTGACTGTTAACGGGGAAACGGCGAAATCCTCGCAGAAGGTTGAAAGTAAAGACATTATTATGGTTGAAATTCCTGAAGCCAAGCCGGTAGAGATTGTAGCGGAAGATATTTTACTGGATATTTTGTATGAAGATAATGATGTTATCGTTATAAATAAGCCAAAGGGAATGGTTGTTCATCCTGCTAACGGAAACTACACAGGTACTTTGGTTAATGCGATTATGGCACATTGTAAGGATAATTTGTCCGGGATAAACGGCGAAATCAGACCGGGGATTGTTCATAGGATTGATAAAGATACGTCAGGAGTTTTAGTTGTCGCAAAAAATGACAAGGCGCATATAGCTTTAGCTAAGCAGTTAAAAGAGCATAGCATGACAAGAATATATATTGCGGTTGCAAGAGGTAAATTTAAGGACGAGGCAGGGGTTATTGATGCTCCGATTGGAAGAAATCCTAAAGATAGAAAGAAAATGGGTGTTGTTCAAAATGGCAGACATGCAGTTACACACTACAAAGTTATAAAACAGTTAGATGATTGTGCGGTTTTAGAAGTTAAACTTGAAACCGGCAGAACTCATCAAATAAGGGTACATATGGCATATATTGGGCATCCTTTGTTGGGCGATACCGTGTATAGCTCAGGGAAAAATAAATATGGGTTTGTCGGTCAAGCATTGCATGCAAAAATACTCGGATTTATTCATCCGAGTACAGGTGAATATATGGAATTTTCGTCTAATCTTCCGGAAGAGTTTGAAAAATTGCTTGCCAAATAGCTTCAAGATTATTCCTTTTAGCAGAGGATACCGGAATTATATCTACTTCTTCAGGACAGTTTAATTCATCTTGGATTATTTTGCAGTAGTCGGGGATTTTTGTGATTGCAACTTTATCTGCTTTTGTTGGAACTATTATGAAATTAAGATTAGAATTTATTAGGTATTCATACATTATTTTATCATCTTTTGACGGTTTATGACGGACATCTACCAGCATTATAACAAGAGCGATGTTTTTACGAGTTTGGAGGTAAGAGTCAATAGATTTACTTATCTTTTCGGATTTTTCTTTACCCATTACTGAGAAGGAGTACCCCGGCAGGTCCACAAAATATAGTTTGTCGTCTATGTTAAAAAAGTTTATTTGCTGGGTTTTACCCGGGGTAGAGCCGACATAAGCAAAGTTTTTACGGTTTAATAATGCGTTTAAAATTGATGATTTCCCAACATTTGAGCGACCTACAAATACAATTTCCGGTAAATTATCTGTTGGAAATTGTGCAGATTTTACTGCTGAAATTATAAATTTTGAATTATGAATGTTTATTTTCATTTTAATACCACCTTTTTTAGTTTATTATAATTTTAGCATAAGAGGAGAGCTTATGGAAGAATTTTTTATGAGAGAGGCATTGGAAGAAGCAAAAAAAGCATACAAAAGGAAAGAAGTGCCGATCGGAGCGGTTGTAGTTTATAAGAATAAAATAATTGCACGAGGATATAATTTAAGAGAGAGTAAAAGGAATTCTCTTTTGCATGCTGAGATAATTGCTATTTCTAAAGCTTGCAAAAAATTAAAATCGTGGCGATTAGAAGAATGTGATTTGTATGTTACATTAGAGCCGTGTCCTATGTGTGCTGGGGCAATAATTCAATCGCGAATAAAAAATATTTTTTTTGGTGCTTATGATGGTAAGGCAGGTTGCATAGAATCAAAGGTGCAGCTTTTTAAAAGCGGATTGTTTAACCATGACGTGAATGTTGTCGGAGGAGTTTTGGAAAGCGAATGCAGCCAACTTTTAAAGGACTTTTTTTCAGAACTTAGAAAAGTTGACAACGGCAAAAAAATATAATACAATCTACTTGGTAATTTTGGAGGTGTAGGAAATGAATAGAAGAGCAAGGAAAAAGAGAACAAAAAGAATTGCAAAAGCTACTTGCTTTGCACTAGCAATGGCCACATTTTCTGCCGCTATTTATGCTATGCAGTTAAAAGAAGTTAATATAAATTATTTAGGTGAGAATATATCTTTTAAGACTTTAGCCGGTACGGTTTCAGAAGCTTTAAAAGAGCAAAATATTGAAATTGATGATAATCAAGAAATTTCCGCTGATATCGGTAGTAAGCTGACTAAAAATAACTTATTTACCATAACAGAGAAGCCGGTTGTTTTAGCTATGGCAGAGCCGGAACCTGAGCCAGAGCCGGTTGTGGAGGAAGAACCTAAGACTTTAGAACAGGAAGTTGTTGTTACACAGCCTAAAGAAGAAAAAGCAGACAGAAGTGTGCGAACTTCTGAGAAGTCTCAGAATGTTACGTCCAGAGGTACGGCAAGAACGTCATGGGGGCCGGATGTTTACCAGAAAGAAGAAGGAGTTTTAGAGGCAGCCGATGGTACACTTATTGAATATGAAGGTGTTATACAGCTTGAAGCTACGGCGTATTGCTCATGTTATGAATGCTGTGGGAAATGGCCGGGTAATAAATGGTATGGAATTACAGCTACGGGAACCAGAGCTAAAATTGGAACTATAGCGGTAGACCCTAAGGTTATTCCGCTGGGAACAAAGGTTTATATTGAAGGACTAAACGGTGCTAAAAATTATGGGTATGCTGTTGCTGAAGATACAGGCGGAGCGATTAAGGGAAATATAATCGACTTGTATTTTGACACACATAAAGAAACGATAAATTGGGGAAGACAGCAGGTTAAGGTATATATATTAAAAGATGCTTCACAAAGCGCAGTTGCTAAAGTTGAGGAATAGTTATAAGTTAAAAATAACAGTTAAAATTAGTTTGTCATAAAAAAATAACATATATGTTTTAAAAGGAACGAATATTTGCAGAAAGACTTCTTCTAATATTTTTAGAAGTCTTTCGTTGCAAATCCTGAGTTCCGATAAAACATATATGTTATTTTTTTATGACAAGCTAATTTTAATTGTTATTTTTTAGTTGCTTTTTATTTGTGTTTTATCCCTGAAACCTAGACAGCTAATATGATAGAGCAATATATCAATTAAACTATAAAAAAATGAAAAAAAGCCGAAGTCTAACTTGGTGAGGTAAAAATATTTAGGTGATTTAGGAGGTCATATGAAAAAAAGTATTAGCATAATTTTATTTTTCTATATATTTATTAGTGTAGCCTTTGGATATACTTTAAAGGTAAATGATTTTACTGTGGACGTAACTGACGGAAGGGAAGTTACAATTACTGCAGAACATAAAGACGGTTATAACTTTTCCTGTTGGGAAGTAGTTAGTGGCGATTTAACTTTGGACGATGCATCAAAGAAAACAATAATTTTTTCTATGCCGAAAAGTGACGTAGAACTTAAATCAAATTATACGACAGATACAGTGTTAACTGTCAACCCGGGAGATACAAAGTATACTCAGACGTATAACACGACAAAAGATGTTACAGCCCCAAAGCCTCTTGTTGAGAGCATTTTTGTAACGTTTAATTATAATGGGAATGGAAGCGACAGCAAAACAGTAGAAGCTAAAAACGTATTTTACAACTGGACATTAAGCGGTGGCGGAAGTATAAGTAGCCCAACAGCAAATCCGACAACATATACATACGGAACAACCGACGGAACATTAACTGCAAATTATACTGTAGAAAGTGTAACATTACCAAGTGCAACAAGAGAGGGATATATATTATTAGGCTGGTCAACAAGTAGCACCGCAACAACCGCAGAATATAGTGTAGGAGAAACATTTACACCAGATGCAGACACAGTATTATATGCTGTATGGGAAGAAGAAACATATGCAATAGAGTTTACATGGACCCCAACAACAGAAACAACGTCAGGAGTAAGCCAACTTACAAAAGGAGTAGAAATTAGGGCAACAGCAGCAACAACG
>CAZVVZ010000032.1:0-12151 GCA_964631135.1 uncultured Eubacteriales bacterium | reverse complement strand
CTTATTCGCTCTAAAAATGTGCATCAAAAGTTTTCTATGCATATGGTTAAACGTCTTGCACAAAAATTTTTGGGTGCACATTTTTACGATTTTCATATGAAAATTATAGCATATAATTAAAAAGTAGTCAAATTATGTAAAATATCCGAGCAAAAAATATTATCAATATGGCATAATAACTTAAGTTTGCCAATATAAAAAATTACTCTAAATGTTACCAGCCAGACTACTTATATGAAGTAACATATGTGTTTTATCGGAACTCAGGATTTGCGACGAAAGACTCTTAAAAACATCATAAGAAGTCTTTCTGCAAATATTCGTTCCTTTTAAAACACATATGTTACTTCATATAAGTAGTCTGGCTGGTAACATTTAGAGTAATTTTTTACAGCTCTTTTCCGACTAATAAAAAATCAATAATACGTAACGTGTATTTCATTATCGTACTTTTAATCTTTACATATAAATGTGTCACAGCAAGTACCGTCAGAAGTATGAGCTCTTCCTGACGTATTACTTACACCTAATTCTTTTGCTGTACAAAAATTATTTGCCCAGTGTACACAAGTATCTACACTGCAATGAACGGGCATTTTATTCGGATTTCCCATTTATATCACACTCCTTTTTACTAGTATTATCAATTATTTTTTTATCATTCTGTTTTTTTAAAAGAAAAAATGAACCTTCCTTGTTAAACTTTTTTGTTTAACAAGGAGGGCTCAGTACGTTTAACCTCCTTTTTCGTTAACTTTTTACTGTATAAGTATGGCGGCTTGACGTGCTTTGCAAAGCCGCGAAGTACACCTTGAAATGCTTGTTCAAGGATTTTATGAGGCTCTCTTCAGAGCATTGCAATGATAGAAAAATTTTTGAACCGTTCACTACAACATACGGGTGTAGCGAGTCAAAAACGATTTGCACAATTTTGTTGTGCTTGAGCAGTTCACTTATGCTCGATTCGGTTACCATACCAGTAATTCCTCCTTCAAAAAACTGACTGATTGAGTAACGACAAAAAGAGAAATAAACCTCCTTCCTTAAAAATAGTAAATATACATAATATATTATATCGCATATATGCAAAAACGTCAAACTTAGGCCTCTCCCCTTATCTTTTAGCTCGACCAGTAACTGGCTTTTTAACCATAATCTTTGCATGGACTTAGGGATACTTCAATGCTAAAATGAAATCGTGGATGTGAGGTAGCACATCACAAAAATTCTATTTATGGAGGGTTTAACAATGCGAAAGATGAGAAAATTCATTTCACTTGCAGTTGTATTTTGCATGGTATGTTCTTTAGTACTCACAGGCTTTGCTAATGCGGCTAGTGATATTGAAGGAACAGAGTATGAAGAAGCAATTGCAAAACTTGTTGCTCTTGATACGATTAAAGGGTATGAAGACGGAACTTTTAAACCTGAAAATACAATCACAAGAGCAGAGCTTGCAACTATAATAACATTTGTTTTAGGGTTGCAAGATGCCGCAGATTTAGCTAAGGATAATCCGACAAAATTTAGCGACGTCAAGGCAAACGAATGGTATACAGGTTATATCAATATTGCGGCAAACGAAAATGTTTTTGCAGGGTATCCTGACGGAACATTTAGACCAAATGAGAAAGTTTCTTATTCAGAGGCTGTAACAATGCTGGTAAATTCTTTAGGATTAAAACCGGTTGTAGATAAAGCCGGAGGCTCATGGCCTTCTAACTATATGTCAAAGGCAGCACAGCTCGGAATAACTAAAGTATTAGATACAGTTAACGGTTCAGCTGATGCTATTAGAGGAGATATATTCTTAATGGCATGGGAAACACTTCTTCAAGATCAATGGGGAGCAATCGGCTTTAATGACGTAGGAGAAATAACCTACGGAAATTTAGGTAAGACATTATTAGAGTCAAAATATCCGGATTATGTTTATAATAATAACGGAAAAACTGAAGCAAAATATTTCGAGGAGATTTTAGTTACTAATACTCCTGCAACAAAAAATACACTAAAATCTGATCAAATCGAAATAGAGCTTGAAAACATCGCTGATATGATTGGAATAACATTAACTCAGGAATCTGACACAAAACCATATATGACAGATGAATCAGGCGACAAAATAGTTGTTAACGTTCCTTCAGATGTTGATGCTTCTAGCTTACTTGGTAAAGAAGTAACAATATTCTTTGGAAAAGATAATGCTGTTAAATATATAAAGGCTACGAGTGATGCAACATCTAACGGTGAATTGGAAAGTATTGATAGTGAAAACGGAAAGGTTAAAATTGACGGAACAAAATATTCATTAACATCTGATGCTGACCTATATATTAACAACATTGAAATTACAGATGAAATTTCAACAAGAAGTTCAATTTCAAATGACGATATAAAAACAAAACTTGCATATCTTGAAGAATTAACAGAAGGTATGGAAGGCATTATAAGAGCAAATATGCTTACAAATTCAAGCAATAAAATAACATCGCTTCAAGTTAATGTTGCCGGAACATTTACAATTGCAACAGAAGATACTAATGACAGCGATTATGAATTTGAACAATTTGTTGTAAAGAGTATTCGTTCAGACAGCACATTAGTTGACTTAAACGGAACAAGAAAATTCAAAACCGAAGATATCGACGATGAAGATAACAACGTGATCGTTACCAGAAATGGTAAGATTGCAAAAGCTGAAGATATCGAAGTTGGCGATGTTGTAATGACAAGTAAAGGTACTGATGGAGATATCAGAGTAATTACAGCAACAGACAATAAAGTAAGCGGAACTCTTGACAGAGTCGGAAGTAAGTATGCCTTAAGAATTGACGGTACAACTTACGAAATGGGAGCAAATGCAAAATTATCTACAGAAAATGATATTGAAGAAACAGTAGACATATCTTCAGACATTTCAACATTACTAGATTCAGAAGTTGAATTATATTTAGACGGCAACGGCAATTATGTACTTGCAATGGGTGAAAGTGAAGTAACACTTGCAATGCAATATGGTATTGTCGCAAGGACTCCATCATCTGCAGATATAATGTATGATGATAATGATGAACCATATTTAAGATTACAGATTATTGATGAGAAAGGTAATAAAATCGGATATAAAGTAACCGGAGATACTGATGATATGTTTAAGCAAGTAGTTGATTCAGATATTGAAAAGGTTACTGCAGCACAAGGTAATGATTGGACAGATGAAATTATAACGGCATTTACTAAGGGAACTTTAGTTGGCTTCTCAACAGATAGTACAGGAAGAACAATAAAGATTACAAACTTAACTAAACTTGAAAATGCATCAAATGTACCTGCAGGTGTTGAGTTAAATGATACAACAACATTATCCAAACTTTCAATTCCTGATACAGATGCAGCTGTTAAAGATTCTACAAAATCATTTAAAGGTACCGACGGTAAGACTTATTATGTAACAAGTAATACAATTATCTTAAATCAAAATGCTGATAAGATAGAAGTTATCGACGGTTGGGCAACATTAGTAAGTAATTCCAACCAAGCAGAAAACATGTTAAGAGGGACTTCACCACTTGTAATATTTGAAACAAATTCAAGAATAGTAAAATATCTTGTAGTAAATGATAACGGGTCAAATTATCAAGCAACACAAGATAAATACGGTGTAATTACAGATATTTCTGTTGGAACAAACAGCAATAATGATAAGGTATGGCAGGTAACTGTTTATACAGACGGAGAAGAAGCAACTTACGAAGTAGCAGATGTCGGAACTGATATCAGTACAGTATTGTTTGGCCAAGAGGGTGACTTTGTAAGATATGATATTAGAAACAATAAGTTCATTCAAACAAATGCAAGCGACATTAAGATTGATATGGAAGCATTCTCAGATGATTCGGAGTATGATGAATTTATCACAGACGGAGTTGCTGACAGAGATCAATTATTGGTTGATGAAATCTTAGGTAACTTAATAGTATTTAAGAAAGTTGACGGTGAAGCAATTGATCCTATAAGTGTGGCTGATGATGCGGCTGTTTATGACTTAAGCGGAAAAACACCGGCAATGGGAAGCCTAGAGGATTTAGAAGGCAGAATGATTATGTTCTTAGATACAGACGGAGATACAGCGGAATATGAAATAATTATTGTATTAGAATAGTAAACAAAAAGCGGGGGAGATTTTTTCTCCTCCGTTTTTTGTTACCTGTCAGACTACCTGCTGCTGGTCAGGGTATATGAAATAAGATATATGTTTTATTTCATGTACTCTGACTAGCGACATGCACTCTGAACAGTAATAAAATTTTGTTAAAAAAGTTAGAAATAATCTTTATTTTTTTGTTTTAATATTGTATCATATTTAAGTATTATTAAATTATTATGCTAAATTGATTAAAATTTCCAAAGGAAATATAATATCAATTGTCGAATATTACTGTAATCGTACAAATAATAGCTTTTTGCTACGTACGATTGATGATATTTTAAAAGATTACGATTTTTGATTTTGAAAATTATATATTATACTAATATACGAATGAGGAGAGGTGAGTTAAATGTTTGACTCAATGTTTAGTGGTATCGATAAAATCGGCCGTGGATTAGATGCATCTTGGGCGAAGAATGAGGTTATTTCTTCTAATATTGCGAATGTTGACACTCCGGGCTATAAGAAAAAGAAAGCTGTCTTTGGTGATTTACTGAATGGAGAGCTTTCTTCTGCATTGCTAAAAACTTCAAATTCAAGGCATATGCAGATAGACAGAGGTTCAAGCAACATAACAGTTACAACAGATATGTCTACTACGAATATGAGAACGGACGAAAACAATGTTAATATAGATGAAGAAATGTCAGATTTGTCTAAAAATCAGATTTATTATAATGTTTTAACACAAAGAGCGACAGGGGAAATAAATAAATTAAAAAGTGCAATACAGGATGCTTAATTTTTATTAAATAAATTACGGGGGTTATTATTATGGGGTATTTTAGTTCACTTGACGTAAGTGCATCGGGTATGAGTGCACAGAGAATGAGAATGGACTTAATTTCACAGAATATTGCTAATGCTAATACTACAAAAACAGAGGATGGTACACCTTACAGAAGGCAGACACTGGTTTTGGGAACAGATATAACAACACCGTTTTCAAAGTACTTATCCGGTACTTCAAAGGAGGCATTGGGAGACGGAAAAGTAAAGATACAGGGTATAGTTGAAGACAGTAGCGATTTTAGAAGGGTTTATGAACCGGATAATCCTGAAGCTGATGAGGAGGGGTATGTTTCTTATCCTAACGTAGATATTGTTACCGAAATGGTGGATATGATATCAGCTTCACGTTCTTATGAGGCTAACGTAACGGCTTCTACAGCTTCTAAAAATATGGCGATGCAGGCTTTAAACATAGGCAAATAAGTTTGAAAGCAAGTTAGTTGCTTGGTAATCGGAAATTTTATATAAGTTAAAGTTTGCTTTAGTGTTGAGCTAATGGAGGAGGAATACATAGTGAGTGTGAATATTAATTCTATATCACAGATGACAGGTCTTAATGTTAAAAACAGTGCGAAAACAAATAAGACAAGCAGTACAAGCTTTGGAGATGTTATAAACGAGGCAATCAGTAAGGTCAATGACTTGCAAGTAGAGTCAGAGCAGAAAACGGAAGATTTTATAACCGGTGTTTCTGACGATATCCATTCGGTTATTATTGCAGGTTCTAAAGCTGATTTGGCTTTGCAAATGACATTACAGGTTAGAAATAAAGTAATGGATGCATATAAAGAAATAATGAATATGCAGATATAATTAGGATTTTGATTTCATGTAAAGGTGGTGCAGATGGTTGCCGGAGGGAGTTTCAAAGAAGTTAACTGAATATAAATTAAAATGGGATGCCTTAGATAAAAACCAAAGGTTAAGGATAATACTGTCGATAATTGTTATACTTGCAAGTGCTATTGTAGCAATTGTGTTTGTGTCAAATCCTAATTATACAAATCTTATTACCGCATCTGCCGATGAGATAGGCCAGATGAGTAAAACTCTTACTGAGTCCGGAATAGATCACAAGGTTACAGACGGAAGGACAACTATTACAGTAAAAGAAAAGGACTTAGATGCAGCACAAATCGCTTTATCGCAGTCAGGACTTATTACAGACGGAATTAAGTTCCAAGATTCATTAGACCAGATTACTTTTTCTACTACAAAAAGTGATAAAGACAAGATTTATAAAGAATTTTACGAAGCTAAGCTTGAAGAAAAGTTAGCTAAGATGGATTGCATAAAAAGTGCGGTTGTAACGTTTACAATACCGGAAAAAAGTGCTTTTTTAACTGCAACTGAAGAAGATGAACCTACAGCCAGTGTAATGATAACACCTTCTGCTTCATTATCAAACAGTCAGGTTGAGGGAATTGTAAAGATGGTTACGGCTAGTGTTGAAAGGCTTAAAGAAGAGAACGTAACTATTTTAGATAATAAGGGAAATGTTTTAAATACCGCAGATGATTTCCAGGCCTCAGGAGTGAGCAGTAAGCAGCTTGAATTCCAGGCTCAAAAGAAATCGGAGATTGAGAAACAGGTTAAACAGCTTTTGGCGGCACTGACCGACGAAGTAGTTGTTATGGCTAATATTGTATGTGATTTCGATCAAGAAACAATAGCTTCTGTTAAATATGAAACTCCTATTGAGGATTCGGATACAGGATTGCTGTTAAGCCAAAGTGTGCTAAAAGAAAATCTTCAGAATATGGATTATGGGAGTGTACCAGGTACTGATGCTAATCAGGGCACCGGAGCTACAATTACTTCTACAGGGAATGGCGGTACATATACAAAAACAGATACAACAAGTAATTATCAGTTAAATGAAGAAAGCAGAGAAACTATTAAGGGATTAGGAAATATAGATCCTGAAAAGTCTTCTATTACAGTTAGTTTTTATTATGGTAATGAAATTACGGAAGCTCCTGACGAAGAGAGCATGGAAAATATAACTAAAATGATAAACACAGCAACAGGTATAAATGCGGACAGAATTACGGTAGCTTCGTTTAAGATTACTCCAAAAGTTGAGGAAGAAGTAAAAATTCCTATCAATTGGGGCAGCTTAATTGAAAAATATGCTCCATATATTGCGGTTATTATAATATTGATTATTATGGTAATATTTATATTAAAATTAAAGGGAAGTACGTCCGGAGAAGTTTACGGAGATGTAGGAGTGGCTACTGAACCGGGGGCTTTATTTAATGCAACGGTTGGCAGTGAAGATGAACCGGATGCAATAAAAGAAATGGATAATAATTCTGAAGTTAAACAACAAATTAACAAGTTTATTGAAAAGCAGCCTGATATTGCGGCAGGTATGCTTAGAAATTGGATTTATGAGAATGAAAAAAAATCTTAAAATTAGTTAAGATGGGGGTGAAGTATTATGGCAGATGCAGCAGCTGCTAAGGAAACTGATGAAGAAGCACAGGCTAAGGCGATACCAAATTCAAAAAGCAATATGCGCCAAAATCTTACCGGAAAACAAAAGGCTGCAATGTTTTTAATATCTATTGGCCCGGAAAAATCTGCTGAGATATTACGTCATTTGAAAGATGAGGAAATTGAAGAGATAACTAAGGCTATTGCCGGAATTAAGAAATTGAAAAATACTTATCAAGAAAAGGTTATAGAGGAATTTTATCAGCTTTCTTTAGCTCAGGAATATATAACTGAGGGTGGTATAAATTATGCTAAGGAAATTTTAGAGAAGGCATTTGGTACATCTAAATCAGAAATACTTTTAAAGAAGATGACCGCTTCCTTAAAATCTAATGGGCCTTTTGATTTTGCAAAATCAATGGATCCAGTTAAGATTGCACAGCTTATTAAAGACGAGCATCCTCAGACAATAGCATTGATTTTATATAATATAAAGTATCAGCAGTCGGCTACTATTTTAGCAATGTTACCTAAAAATAAACAGGTTGATGTTGCAAGAAGAATTGCAATGATGGAAAAACCTTCTTATGACGTGGTTAAACAGGTTGAAGAAATATTGCAGAAAAAGATTTCTTATGATTACATGAACGATGAAATGAGCAGTGCGATTAGTGGAGTTGAAACATTAACTGAAATCTTGAGGGCTGTAGATCGTGGAACTGAGCAGAACATTATGGAATATTTGAAGAAAGAAAATAGTGAAGTAGAAGAAGAAATCAGAAAGAAATTATTCACATATGAAGATATTGTTAAGCTCGATGATAAGAGCATTCAGAGAGTATTACGTGATATTGATAATCATGTATTGGCGCTTGCAATTAAGGCTTCTACGAAAAATATTCAGGATTTATTATATAAGAATCTATCAAATCGTGTTGCTGACTTAATTAAGGAAGATATTGAACTTATGGGACCAGTTAGAGTTAGAGATGTAGAAAAAGCTCAAGATGATATTGTTATGAAAATCAGAGATCTGGAGAAAACCGGTGAGATTGTAATTAGTAGAGGCGGAGAGGAGGAAGTCTTTGTCTAATTTAATAAAATCGGGGAAAGTTGTGGACTTAGGCATACCTGTTAACGTAGGAGTTTCATATTCTTTTAATAGTGGGAAAAGTTCTATATTGGAAAAGGTTGCCCCTATTCCTCCCCAGAAGGTAACGGATAAAGAAGTAAAAGTAAATAATACGGTTAATCCTGTCGCTTCTAAGGAAGAAATTATGGCTAAGTATGTAGAAGAAGCGGAACTAAAAGCTAAGGAGAATTATCAGGCAGAAGTTGAAAAAGCATATAAAGAGGGAATTGCCAAAGCAGAATCTGAAGCTTCGGAAATAATAGAGAAGGCAAAGCTAGAAAGAGAGAGTATTTTAGAAGAGGTTTCAGAATTAAAAGAAAATGCTATTCGCGAATATAAAGAGGAATTAAAAAAATCTGAAAAAAATATAATTGACTTGGCTTTTGACATGGTGGAAAAAATTATAAATTATGAGGTTAACAGAAGTGACGAATATGTATTAGGTATAGTAAAAGATGCTTTAGATAGGGTTATAAATAAAAAAGATGTTGTATTAAAATTATCTACATCTGATTATTACACTATACTTTCCAATAAAAAATATTTGGTTGCAAATGTAAAGGGGTTTGGAGAGATTGACATAGTCCAGGACGAGTCAATGGAACCCGGCAGTTGTATTGTAGATACTCCTTTGGGAGTTATTGACAGTGGCATACAGGTTAGAATGGATAATATTCAAAAAGAAGTAATGAAGATGTTAAATGAGTAGATTTTGAAAGGAACGGTGTTATTGTGGCGATAGATTTTTCAAAATATAAAAATGTTATAAATGCTGCAAACCCGATCAATTATTTAGGATATATAACACAGATAGTCGGCCTTACGATTGAGTCTAGGGGACCACAGGTTAGTATTGGAGAAATTTGTACGATAAAAACAGACGAAAGAGATATAAAATCTGAAGTTGTAGGGTTTAAGGACTCTAAAGTTTTACTTATGCCACTTGGAGATATGCAGGGAATTGGACCCGGTCAGCCCGTTTTTGCTGATGGGGAAGTACTAAGAGTAAAAGTAGGACCTAAGCTTATAGGACGAGCTTTGAATGGACTGGGTATGCCTTTAGACGGTGAGCCTGAGGTTGAAGCGGATGAGTATTATCCGGTATTAAATGATCCGCCTCAACCGCTTTCAAGGAACAGAATAAAGTACCCTCTTCAGATGGGAGTTAAAGTAATTGACGGCTTGCTTACTATCGGCAAAGGCCAGAGGGTAGGAATTTTTGCCGGCAGTGGTGTCGGAAAAAGTACGTTGCTTGGTATGATTGCAAGAAATACAAAAGCTGATATAAATGTAATTGCATTGATCGGAGAACGTGGCAGAGAGGTAAAAGAGTTTATAGAAAAGGATTTAAAAGAAGAGGGAATGGCACGCTCTGTGGTTGTTACTGCGACTTCGGATCAGCCGGCATTAGTCAGGGTTAAAGCGGCATTTTTGGCTACTGCTATTGCGGAATATTTTAGAGACCAAGGTAAAGATGTAATGCTTATGATGGACTCTTTAACTCGTTTTTCCATGGCACAGAGGGAAATCGGACTTGCTACAGGTGAGCCGCCGGTTTCTCGTGGTTATACTCCGTCTGTTTTCTCTATGATGCCAAGACTTTTAGAGAGAGCCGGGAATTCAGATAAAGGCTCTATAACGGGATTGTATACAGTTTTAGTCGACGGTGACGATTTGACAGAACCTATAACTGATACTGCACGTGGTATTTTAGACGGTCATATAGTATTATCTCGTAAAATTGCAAATAAAAACCATTATCCTGCTATTGATGTATTAGCCAGTATAAGTAGGGTTATGGGAGATGTGACTACTGTAGAGCATAGAAGTTATGCCGGCCATTTAAAGAGTTTGCTTGCTACATATAAAGAGGCTGAAGATTTAATCAATATTGGAGCATATGTAAAGGGAAGTAATAAAGATATAGACTTAGCAGTAAAGAAAATAGATGCAATAAATGAGTTTTTACGTCAGAAAGTTACCGAAAATATTGATTTTGAGACTACGATAGGCTTATTAAAACAGATTGCGGATATGGAGTAGGATAGAGGTGTGGCTAAATGGCATTTAACTTTAAATTTCAGGCAATATTGGATTTAAAAATTCGTTTGGAAGATCAAAAGAAATCTAAATATGGAGAGGCGAATGAAGAATTAAAGTATCAACAAGATAAGTTAAATGTGTTGTATGAGGAGAGAGAGTATCAATATAATTTGATGAGAGATAAAGGTAAAACGGGGGTTACACCTAAAGAACTAATTGTATATAATAATTATATGGAGCGACTAAAAAGAAGCATAGAAATCCAGAAAGTGGTTGTAGAGAATGCTAAAAAGAAGGCAGAAAAGGCAAGGCTAGAGCTTGTTGAGGCTGCAAAGCAACGAAAAATGTTTGAAACGTTGAAGGAAAAAAAGTTGGAAGAATATTGGGAAAGCTATTATAAAAAAGAGCAGTCTCAATTAGATGAAATAGTAAGTTACAAGTACAATGGAGGGGTAAAGGATGGCTAAAGATGATGAAAAAAAGAAGAGTGTAAGACCTTTTGTAATATTTGCTGTAATAATAGCTTTAGCTATTGCTGTAGGAAGTTGGGTTTACCTAATAAAAACAAATAAGTTTTTTGGACTGGGCGAATTATTACGTCCAAGGTTAAAGGACATCCCTATTGTTTGTATGATTTTACCGGATGTTACGGACCCAAGTACAGACCCTAATTTAATGTCTCGTGAGGAAATAAATACCAAGTATTCGAATATACTTAGCGAGAATACGGAGCTACAGAAGAAATTAACCGAGTTAAAGGCGCAGATTACTGATAAAACTGAGCTTCAAAGCAAATACGATATTTTGCTAAAAGAGGTTGAAAGGCAGTCTAAACTGATTGCCGAATATGAAAAAGCAGAGGAAACAGGTACTAACGTGGTTGAGGAGGACGATGGAGAAAAAGTAAAGAACTTAGTTAAGATTTATGAAAGTATGGAGGCTGCGGAAGCAGCTGAAATATTAGAAGAAATTGGCGAACTTAACATTAGTTTAGTAGTTGATATATGCAAGTCGATGAAAACTTCTAAGTTCGCTGAAATAATGCAGAATATGAGTACAGAATTTGCTGCGATTTTATCCGAAAGAATGGCAGTATAGCCGATAATTACATTTGAAATATTTAAGCCCGATGTGCTAGTATATTTATATAATCTTTATTGATAAGGACCTTTGACAAAAAAAGGTGGACTTTGTCCACGTCATGTTACTAAAAAGGAACACGGTAGCACTAGGGGGGATAGCTTATGGAGAAATTGTCGGAGCGACTGACAAATCTTAATAAGATTTCAAAGGGAATATTAAGGTATGGAATGTTTTTAATTTTCATAGCATTTGCTATTTCAAATGTTTTGCTAAGAAAAGCGGATAATATTTCTTCATTAAATATGGCGCGCGAGTTTGTTTGCGGAAATGTGTATGCTTTTTGTGAAGTTATTATAGGAACTATTATGTTTGATATGCTACTTGGGAAAGAAGACCGTTAAGAGAGGCTACTAAAAAAGTCTCTCTTAACGGTTATTTTTTTGCAC
>CAZVVZ010000031.1:0-12513 GCA_964631135.1 uncultured Eubacteriales bacterium | reverse complement strand
TAAAATAACTCCAATTATCTGCATAACTAAAATTGTCGGCATACCAAATACAAAAGACTTATGCTTCGTCTTATGTCTAAATGTATACATTCCAATAATTGAACCTATACTACCGCCAACTAATGCTATAGTAAATAAAGTCTTTTCCTTTGTCCTCCAAAAATTATTTTTTGCTTTAAATTTGTCTATCCCCATAGCCAAAAAACCAACCAGATTTATCAAGCCTAAGTAAATACATATCTCCTTCATATCACACCTCACCAAAAAATTTGACTGGAATTTTCTATCATAAGTTTCTTTATATCCTTCATCTCTTTACCTGATTGCATCAATTGGGAAATACTGTCCAGTACTTCTTTCGGATTAAGGGAAAAAGCCTTATCAAAACCAACAATATATTCTTTATATTCTTCTTTTGAAAAACCTATTTTTTCATAAATTTCAGAAAGCAAATCAATTCTTGAAAAAGATTCATTCAGTATAAAAGGGTTTTTTATTATAATTCTTGCTATATCTTCATTTTTTATCTTACATTTAATTTTGAAAAAATTAACAATATCAGAAACTTCTTCCGCTGTAGTTTCATTTAGCAGCTTATTTCTTCTATTGATACTTGCTATTTCTTCTTCATCGAGTCCAAGCTCATTTAGTATTCCGTCGATTTCTTTTTCATCATTCTCCAATATTCCCACCTCCGTCTTTCTCAATATTTTCAGACAGTTCCTTTAACATTTTTATACAGGTAGATCTCACAGCTTTTTTATTTTTGCAACCAGCCAACCTTTCATATAAAATGCCTTGTATTTCGTCCTTTGGAATATATCTGCCTTTAATTACATAAAAACTTCCTGTCGATTTAAAAAATGCATTAGCAATATCCATATACTCATCGCTTACTGCTTGACTTAATTCCGGTATTTCTTGCTTTATGAAATTACCCTTTTCGTCAAATTTCATATCTTTATAATACTTTTTGGTTATTTCTATATATTTATCCTTAACTTTACTGTCAAACATAACCTCTAATGACATTTGAGGAGTTTCAGATATAAATATAAACCACCTTGCAGCGCTTTGCATCAGTTCGCTATCTGAAATATTAAAATTATCTTTTTTTATACTAGCCGCTAAATCCCGCAATATTGTATCTGCTCTTTTGCCCTGCCTTATCTGGTCGATAAAGAATACATTTCTTATCAATTCAGATTCTGCCTCTCTACTAATGTCTAGCCTAGCTAAAGATACTATTTTAGGTACTATATAAGAATTTGGATTAACTCCGGCCAAGAACCCTTCCTCATTAAAAGTCATGTTTTTATAAAGGCCTTTTGTTTTAGTAATCCGACGTGGCTTTAATATTTCAGAAGCATTATACATCTCGGAAATGCAAATTATCCATCTTGCAGCTTCCTTTTTTTCTTTTTCTTGAGATATTTCTTCATTTTTACTTTTTACCATCTGCCTAAAAATTCTATATGCATCCCTTAGTAAATTACCTGTTGTCCCGTTTATAAGTTTATCCAGCACCCTTCTTTGAACATTTTTATCTACTCCCAGCTCTGCTTTATTAACTAAATCAATAGCCATTTCTATATTATCTATTATTGTAGTAATCGGAACACCGCGTTTTAATAATCTCTTATCTATATTTAGCTCCTCCACATATTTTAGCAAGATGTCCATGTTCTCTCCGGCGAGCAATAAATCCGGCTTGTTTATAACATACCTATATAACTCACTACTCTTTCCGTTACTAGTCTCCGTACTTATGCCAAAATGCTTGGATATATCATCAATTCGCTTTTCAATGCCTAAATTAGTCAGAATATTAGGTATTTTATTTATTATATTATTAAAATCACATGCTTCGGCTCCAATTCTTTCTAATACAATTTCTTTCCTTTTATTTAAAAATTCCTTAACATTTGGCTGACGTTTTAAGACCTCAAAATCCATATATCCAATTATTCCATATTTATTATCTAAGTTTTCTTTTTCAGCCCATTCCAGCACTTCTTGCCTTATTCTTATATCTTCCGGTTTCATTGCTTTTTTAAATACCTTTTGACCGTCAATATATATATCCGGTAGAAGGCTAATCCTACTTTTAATTGCTTCCAGTATATCTGCCGGAATTAAACCTGTTAATTCGTGGATAGTTTCTTCAAAGAAAATTGCCACATCTAATCGAATACTATCTAGCTCAGAATACACAGAATACAAATCTTCTATTCTAACCATATCCATTTTTCTAAAAACTTCTAGCTGACTTATTTTCCTAAAGTCACTTTTCTTCTCAGATCGCCTCAAATTTTTTCCCAATTCTTTTTTGTGTTCAGCTAAGAAAACGTCTATTTCATTATCTGTTAGTATGTGAACGGTCGGCTCCGGTGTATTTATTGATTCAAGACACTTTACCATATAATTTAGTAATTTTAGCAGCCTTAAAGGATTGTATAAACTTTTTCCGCTTCCGTCAGTCTGGCATTTCCACCAATCCAGTAAGTGATAACCGCTTTTCGACGAATTATATTTATAATTAACAGGAATACAGTTAAAAGCCATGCTATGACCACCGGATATAATAGGGATTACATGCTCTATACTTATATTAGAATTAGAGGAAAATGGATAACCAGAATATGCACAATTTCCGTTAAAGTATATATATGCAGCTTCAAATTCGTCTGTAGTTAAAGTCGCTATTGAACCTGCTTTAATTGCACGTTTATTGTTGTTTTCCACTGCTTGTTCAAATTTTGAAGTTTTTTCGGTTTCCATCATTTCACCCTTTTCTTTTAATTGCTACTTAGTTTGTTTTCCTATTTAGCCTTGAAAAATAATCTGTTGAAATCACATAGTCATTTATACCGGATATTTTAGTTATATATTTATTTATATTTTCAACATACTCTCTTTTATCGTCAGAACAAATTTCTCCGCTTTTATAATAAAATTCTCCATCATACCAATCTCCGTTGGGGAAATACACTAACCCCGTATAATTACTGTCAAATGCATCATTTCCTATATAATATTTACTATTTTCAAATCCAAGCATATTTGCTAAAGTCGGTAAAATATCTATCGCACTTGTAACTTTTGTTACTGTAGTTGAAGTTAAGCCGGGTGAATATATGAAAAACGGTGTATTTTCTAAAAGCTTACTATCCCCTGTCCCTCTTAACTGCATTATTTTATCTTTATCACTTATTCCATATGAATAATGATCTGTAAAACCTATTATTACAGTATTTTCTAATAAGTCATCCTCTTTTAATCTTTCTATTAAAATTCTGAAAAATTCATCTGTGTCATGTGCTAGTAAAAGCGCATTCCTAGTTTCTAAATCTAAATCATTATCAATTAGTTCCGGGTAATTTTCTTTTGCCCCTTTTAACTTATTATCCTCCTCATCATACGGAAGATGAGCAGAATATGTTATTATAAAGTCCATAAATTTTTCATTGCCCGTCATCATCTCATATATCGTATCTGACTTAGCAGCCTCACTGTCTTGTACACATTTTTCAATCGATAAATACTTCATAAAAGACTTATACTCTTTATATCCAAACTGTTTATGCATAACCGCCCTATTGTAAAAGCTCCCGCTGTTAAAATGAAATGATGTTGTGGTATATCCATTTTTAGTTGCTAAATTTGCCAAAGAAAACGGGAAACTATTCTGTACGAAAATACTTGCTGAAGTTTCAGTCGAAGGGCAATAATATCCTGTGTTTGCTGCGAATTCCGAATTAAAAGTATATCCTGCCCCAACATTTGGCATATGATGGTTTACAAAATTTATTCCATTTTCCATCATATATTTTATAGTAGGTGTATACTTTTCTGTAATCATCCAATTGTCCATACTTTCCATCAAAACAAATATTATATTTTTGTCTTTTAAAATACCCGTCATTTCATTGTCTTCATGGTCAGATTTTTCACTAAAAAATGTGTCTGTTTCTTCTTCCATATCAGCTGAAATTTTGTCATCATTAAAAAAAGCTTTATAGATGCTCTTAAATGTATACTGGTAAAGCCCTGCTACATTAAGCGATTTATTAGGATCTACAAACTTATCATATACAAGAGTAGGTTTGTCCCAAACTTCCCATGCACCAGTTAATTTGTCCCTTGCTATAGCAACATTCATCAAAATCTCAACTAATACAACTCCTATTATACTTAAAACAAACGGAATAATCCTCTTTGATTTATTTTCTATTCTTTTATCACCCCATAAAATACATGTTATAATTATCGAGCCAATGTAAATTATAGTAACTAATACCACTTTTATACTCATGTACTGGCCTACCACAGATATGTAATTTGATGCTTCTGAAGCTAAAAATATACTTTTAAGCCACAAAAACTTTGAAAACACTTTAAAACTTATGAAATTTGCAAAAAACCATATGCCAAAAAGCATTACAAATACTACATATATTATTCTGCCTATTTTTTTAGGTAAAATATATCTGCATGTATAGACAACAAGAAAAATCCAAAACACATTAAACAGAATAGGTACAATATTATAAAAAAACGACATATACATAGGATTTAATGCATATCTTAAAACAGCATCTGCAGTAACTAACGGTAAAATAGAGAAAATCCAAAAGAAGATATCAGTTGAATCTTTTTTTAATTTCATGCCCACTTGCTTTCACCTTCTTAATTAAATCTAAAAAAAACTCAATTCCCTGTGTTGCTAAGATTAAAAATATCCAACTTACTATATATGAATATCTTGGCTGTGTTTCAATTATAATGAACAACAGTCCGAAACCGAATAATATTATATTCAGCAAAATGTTATTTTTTTCTCCCTTTTTTAATAGCGTCAAAAATGCAAATATTAAAATGAGCATATATGTATATTGAAAAGTTATAGGTAGCACACTTTGAATATAAATATTAGCACCCGTATAAGCCCAATAAGTCCCGGAGCAATCGCCCACGGCCCACTGTGAGCCAAATTTCTTAGCATAAAATATAAATAACTCTTTTGGTGTTTTTGACAAAATTCTTTCTTTTACTTTATCTAAGCACTGATTAACTAAATCATCATCTCTTAAATGTTCATCGATAAAATCAGCATCATCCAAATTCCACATACCATTACTTTCAAAATTCGTTCCCTTTAATAAGAGTGTTACAGAACTAGGTTCTGCCCCGTTCCAGAGCGGTCTTTCTATAATATCTGCTTTTAATAAAATACCACTTATGCCTACTGTTATAATGATGTATCCTAAAATAGTACTTCCAATATTTACGAATTTATTTTTATCAGTGCATAATAATAAATATATAGAAAATGCTATCAAAAATACTATTGCTACCCCTCTAAAAAGATTACTTATAGCTAAAATTCCGCCTACTATAATAAAGTATTTGGGGCTGTTAATATTACGTGCTTTATAAAACATAAGTAATGTTAATAAATACAGCGGAATTGCTATATTTTCTGTGCACAGCACCGAAGTATAAGTTATAAACGGAGGAAATACAGCACCAATTAGTATTATAAACAGCTTATTTCTCTCGGATTTTACAAAGCCATCTAATAATTTATACAGCAAATATAGCGATACACAACCATATACCACATTCAATAATTTCATAGCAATCAAGTTATGTATAGGGAAAAGTTTTATCATCCCTGCAATATAAAATGTCATCGGAATTAAGTGAGGAAATCTTGCTAAATACGAATACCCCTTTAATTCAGATAAGTCTCCGCTCAATATTATATTAGCATTTTCATACATAGTTTGAAAATCTGACACAGGCATAGTATTTATAGAAAGAATCCAAAAAAGCCTAAGTCCCAAAGCCATCAACAGTAGCAACCATATTTTATGTTTGTGCCTCATATTAGAAAAAATAATTATACTTCCTATTATTATTATTCCAACTTCAAAAGCAAAAAATTTATTTGTAAATTCATCTCCACTCAGTTTTGTCGTAATACCAATACTAGTTGCAATCAAAATACCCACAGCGACTAATATTACAATCCTAAGTGCATTTGTTAAAAAATCGGAAAATTTATTCATTTTTACACCTCAAAATTGCAACTTTCGTAATAATTTTAACATATCATATAATAAAATTCCACATTTTATTAAAATATTCTGCCCAAGCTGTTGCTACTCAGACTTACTCTAATATGTTTTAAAAGGGTTACTGTTCAGACTACTATATGAAATAAGATATATGTTTTATCGGAACTCAAGATTTGCGACGAAAGACTTTAAAAAAATATGGGAAGTCTTTCGGCAAATATTCGTTCCTTTTAAAACATATATCTTATTTTACATACTCTGACTAGTAACACTCCGAGTTGCGACTTCTCGGACCGTAAATTGACTTTTTCAGTTCCATATGATACACTCCAACTGTTGGAAGATATCAACAGATTGGAGTTGTTTCATTTGAATAAAGAGCTTATTAGTATTGTCGTACCCTGCTTTAACGAAGAAAAAGCTATTCCATTTTTCATCGAGGAAATGGAAAAGGTTACCAAAGATATGGAAAAGGAGTTTGAGCTTTCCTTTGAATACATATTTATAGATGATGGCTCAAAAGATGCCACTCCCAAAATATTAAAAGAATTAGCTGCAAAAATTTCTAATCTCCACTATATTATTTTCTCAAGAAATTTTGGAAAAGAAGCCGGACTTTTTGCAGGATTATCCGCATCTAAAGGTGATTATACAGTTGTTATGGACGTAGATTTACAGGATCCTCCGTACTTGTTAAAAGAAATGTATTCTATTATAAGAACCGGAGAATTTGACTGTGTTGCAACAAGAAGAACAGACAGAAAAGGCGAACCTCCAATTCGCTCTTTCTTTGCTAGAATGTTTTATAAACTAATAAATAAAATATCTGATGCTAATATAGTAGACGGAGCCAGAGACTATAGACTAATGACTAGGAATATGGTTAATTCAATCCTTTCTATATGTGAATATAACAGATTTTCAAAAGGAATTTTTGGCTGGGTAGGATTTAACACTAAGTGGCTTGAATATGAAAATACCGAAAGAGTTGCAGGTGAAACAAAATGGTCATTTTGGAAGCTTTTTCTTTACTCGCTTGACGGAATAATAGCTTTTTCAACTATGCCTCTTGCGATATCATCTGTAATTGGCTTAATATTTTGTATAATTTCTTTATTTATGATTGCTGTAATAATTACAAAAACCATAATATTTGGAGACCCTGTTGCAGGTTATCCGTCACTTGTTTGTATTATATTTTTAATAGCCGGTATTCAGTTATTCTGTATGGGCATACAAGGTCAGTATCTGGCAAAAACCTATTTAGAGACTAAAAAAAGGCCTATTTATATAGCCAAAGAAACAAATTTAGACGAAAATTTATGATTTACACCATAAATTTCCGTCTTAAATTACTCTACTGGTTAAATTGTTAAATTTATTTGACAGTAACCTTATTCAAGTTGTTGAGAAGCTCGTCCATTTTTCTACTAAGCTCCAACATTTCCGAGTCTGGCATGCGTCTATTACTGCTAACCATTTTTTCATTTAATTTTTCTCTCAGTGCTTCAATTTCTGCTCTAATTGTTTTTTCTTCTTGCATATTACCTCCTCCTTTACTTCAATTATTATTTTACTATAAGGTAAAATTTTTTACAACACATTACTTATTGTAAATTCATTTTCCTTTTTTATATTTATAATATACTCTTTCAAAAGTGCGAAGTTTGCCGAAACATTGTCACTATTTGAAAATTTTTTTAATTTACTATCAATTTTTATCAGAGACTCTGAAATCTTTTTTATATCTTCATGATTTATTATTATTCCCAAAACTTTTTTGCCTTTTTCCCACTTTGATATAATATTTTGTAGTTTTACCACCCCCGTTTTTATATCTCCTAAGTAAACTGTCTCTTCTATATCTGATACATCATTTACCATTTTATATGATAAATCATCTAAATATTTTTGCTCCAAAAGTCCAATTCCTAAAATAATAATGTATCCGATTATTATTCCAACCAAAGTCCAATCTTTCATACTTTGCCTCCATATTACTAAAATTGTTTAGCCTGAATATAATATTCACCTTTTGCATTTATACTGGCATAAAAGACATCCGCTATAGATAAATTATCCTCTTTTAATCTTTTTTCCACATCTTTAACACTTAATTTCGCACTTTCTAAATTTTCTTTAACTAATTTACCATCTAGTATAATGTTTACCGGTAGTCCTTCATATTCAGTTAATACAAGCATTTGTTCGGCAGTAACAGGTTGTTTAGGTGCTTTTAGTATTACACTAAGTTGTCCGCTGGTTTCAAGTATTGCATATTGTACATCATCTATTTTTGCTATACCATTCATTCTAAGCTGCTCCAGTAGTTCTGTTATATTGTATTTCTGCTTAATCATATTCTTCTGAATCATTTTTCCATTTTCAATAATTACCGTATATCTTCCGGATATAAAATCCTGTATCCATTGTTGCTTTGTTGTTAAATAAGATAATGAAAGTTGTGCTAAAGTAATAGCAAAAACCGGTATTATTCCACTTATTAAAGGAATTGAATTGTTTTCCATAGGTAAAGTTACTAATTCAGAAATTATTAACGTTATAGCTAGCTCATATGGCTGTAGCTGACCGATTTCCCTTTTACCCATTATTCTCATCACCAAAATTACTAATAAATATAAAACAAATACTCTAAAAATAGATATAAGCATACCGAACTCCTTGTTTATTTTTTCTAATATCAATTTTTCCAATATTTCAAATTTAATACGGCATTTGAAAAAAAATTGTATAAAAAAATAATATCTGTCAAAAATAACATCAAACACTAAATAAGGAGGGTTATCATGGATAATCAACAAAAAACTAATAGTAAAAGTGTATCTAATGATTGGAATGTCGCTGGAATAGTTATTCGTTTAATAGCTTCAGCTGTCGTTCTTGCTATTACTGCATTTTTAACACCGGGATTCGCAATAGCGGGTATAGGGCCATTAATAGTTGCTGCTATCGTTCTGACTATAATGGATTATCTATTCGTAAAATTGCTTGGAATAGATGCTTCCCCATTCGGACGTGGAATTGTTGGTTTCGTTTCGGCCGCACTAATACTATACTTAACTCAATTCTTTGTGGCGGGTTATAGTATAACAGTCTTATCTGCAATAATCGGTGCTATCGTGTATGGAATTGTAACTTATCTTATTCCGGGTAATGAGGCTATGTAGTAAAAAAAATACTCCTTACTTTTACAGTATGGAGTATTTTTTTACCTAGATAGGCAAATATTTTGCATTGAAAATAAAATTTATATCATGTTACCATTAAGATAAGGAGATGGTAATATGATACGTTTTTTTAAAATCTTTTCACTTACTCTATTATTTATATGTACTATTTCTCTTGCCACTTCAGGAATTACAATAAAAGTAAATAATAAAAATATTTCAAGTGATGTTGCTCCGTTTATAAAAAATGGATCTACATACGTGCCAATAAGATTCGTAGCTGATGCTTTAGGTGTAGACTCCATTACTTGGGATAATAGTTCTAAATCTGCTTCAATAAAGGACTCAAATTCTACAATTCTATTGTTCGTAAACAAAAATTATGCATATGTAAATAATGAGTATAAAAGTTTAACCAATAATGCATTATTAGTTAATAATAGAGCATTTGTGCCAATACGGTTTGTTTCTGAAATATTAGGTGCAAATGTGGAATGGGATGAAAGCACCTCTACAATACTAATTTCAACCAAAAAATCGTCAGTCCAAAGTCAATATGATGATGAAGTTTATTGGCTTTCAAGAATAATTGAAGCCGAAGCTGCAGGCGAACCTTTTAGCGGAAAAGTAGCCGTCGGAGAAGTAATATTAAATAGAGTTGAAAGTGATGAATTCCCAAATACAATCTGGAGTGTAATATTCGATAAAAAGTTTGGAACACAGTTTGAACCGGTAGCAAATGGAACTATATATAATACACCGTCTGCCGAAAGCATAAAAGCCGCAGAAACGGCTTTAAACGGCTCAAATTATGTTGGCAGCTGCCTTTACTTCTTAAACTCTAAAACTGCATCAAGCACTTGGATTGTGAAAAATAGAGAGTTTTATACTTCAATCGCAAATCATGACTTTTATGTATAAAAATCCAACAAAAATGTGTCCTAAAAAGGTTGCATATAATCTTTTTAGGACACATTCTCATTAGTCATTATTTGCTTCTATCTTCTCTTTAACCTTAGTAGCCTTACCAACTCTATCTCTTAAATAATAAAGTTTAGCACGTCTAACTTTACCGGTTCTTGAGATTTCAATCTTATCAATCTTAGGAGAGTTAACTGGGAATACTCTTTCAACACCAACACCATAAGAGATTCTTCTTACAGTAAATGTTTCAGAAATACCAGCACCTCTTTTCTTAATAATAGTTCCTTCAAACATCTGAACTCTCTCTCTTGAGCCTTCACGAACTTTGAAATATACTTTTACAGTATCACCTATTTTTAATTCAGGTAAATCAGTTCTAATTTGTTCTTCTGTTACACTTTTAATAATATCCATTTATTTTTCACCCCTTTTACTAAGTAATTCCGGTCTTTTTTCTAAAGTCCTTTTATAAGACTCCTCTTCACGCCATTTTTTTATATTTGCATGATGTCCGGAAAGCAATACTTCCGGAACTTTTTTCCCCATAAATTCAACCGGACGTGTATATTGAGGATATTCTAACAGTCCATCCGAAAAGGATTCCTCTATTGTCGAATCTTCTGCCAAAACACCCGGTATTAACCTTGAGACGGTATCAATAACTACCATTGCAGGTAACTCTCCACCGGTTAAGACATAATCGCCTATTGAAATTTCATCTGTTACAATCTCTTCCAACACTCGTTCGTCTACACCTTCGTAATGACCGCAAAGCAGTATCATCCTATCATTTAAGGCTAGTTCTTTAGCTATCTTCTGTGTAAATTTTTTACCTTGCGGAGACATATATATAACAGGAATCGACTTATCATCTTTAACTAAGCTTTTATAAGCATCATATATCGGTTGAGCCTGCATAACCATCCCTGCACCTCCGCCATACGGATAGTCATCAACTCTATTATGTTTATCTAACGTATAATCGCGAATATTAACCGGATTTATTTCAACTAATCCATCTTTAATAGCTCTACCAATTATACTTTCATTCATAATATTGTTAAACATTTCAGGGAATAATGTTAATACATCAAACCTTATTTTATTCAAGTCTATTCCTCCATTACAAAATTCCATCCGGAAGAAGCACTTTCATCGTACCTTCATCCAAATTTACATCTTTAACCACATCTTCCAAAACAGGAATGCAAAGCGGATTGCCCTTGTAGTTAACAACATAAACGTCATTACTACCAGTATTAAATACTTCATTTATAATTCCGAGTTTACCAATCTTTTCATCAGTAACCTCCAGCCCGATTAAATCGCAAATATAATAGCTTCCTTCGGGTAAAGGCTTTAAGTCTTCTCTTGGCAACTCTAAAAATTTGCCTTTAAACATTTCAGCTAAATTCATATCATCAATACCGTTTAACTTTATCAATGCAAAATTTTTGTGAAATCTAACTGCTTCAACCTCATACTTTTTATTATCAATAAAATAATAAGTATAATCAAGCAAATCATCTATATTATCCACTAAAGGAACTATTTTCAGTTCTCCTTTAATTCCATGAGTATTTACAATTTCGCCCACACAAAGCATCTTATACACATCAAACATTCCTTTCGAAATTATTCAATAATTTCTACATTTACTCTCTTGTTTAATTTTGCTGCATTAGCTTTAACAAGAGTTCTGATTGCCTTAGCAATTTTTCCTTCCTTACCGATTACACGGCCCATATCTTCTTGAGCAACTCTTAACTCTAGGATAACAGATTGTTCTCCCTCAACTTCAGTAACTGTAACTTGGTCAGGATTGTTAACCAAATATTTTGCAATTGTTTCTAACATTTCTTTCATAGTAAAGTCCTCCTTATATCATTAGAAATTAATTAATGCCTGCTTTTTTTATTAAAGCTCTAACTGTATCTGTAGGTTGTGCACCTTTAGATATCCAATCTTGAACTTTTTCAGCCTGTAAATTGATACTAACAGGCTCTTTCATAGGGTCATAAGTACCAATTTCTTCAATAATCCTTCCATCTCTCGGATATCTTGAATCAGCAACTACTACCTTATAGCAAGGAGCTTTCTTCGCACCAACTCTTTGTAATCTAATCTTTACCATTAGCTCACCGCCTCTCAACTACTGTAATTAGTATATATACAACCGTAAAGTATATCTACTTGACAGGTGATATTCTACACCATACATACTGATTTGTCAACTATTTTGTATAAAATACTCGAACAGTTATCTTTGAAATGTGATAATGTCTTAAGTGTTGAAATGAAAAAATGTCCCAAACCAA
>CAZVVZ010000030.1:0-12653 GCA_964631135.1 uncultured Eubacteriales bacterium | reverse complement strand
ATTACATAAAGAAAGGTGGCATCTCTTTAGGCCACCTTTCTTTATGTAATAGAAAATTCCTCTGAAAAAGCGAGTGAATTGGTTAGATATTAAAGTAAAACACTACGATTTTTTCCTGATAATTAAGTAGTAGGCCTTTGGAAAAACCATCCATCAACCCTATCTGAATGAACAACATCAATAAAAGCCTTATCATCTACCTTTTTTATATTTCTAATAACTAAATGTAACTCATCACTTGAAATAACCGAATACACCAGATTCCTTTCTTCGCCTTTGTATAGTCCGATTCCTTTAAATAAAGTAGCCCCATGGTTTGTTGTATTCTTTATCTCTTTATATACTTCCTTAGGTTTATCAGTAATTATGAATAAAGTATGTTTCTGGTATCTTTTATATAACAAATGCAAAACTTCAGTAGTAACGTACTGATAAACTATAGAATACAATGCTTTTTCCCAGCCGTAAACAACACCTGCTACTAGTAATAAACAAGCATTCCCCGCAAGTATATAATTATATACATCTATACCATATTTTTTAGAGCAAAGAGCAGATATAAAATCTGTTCCGCCCGTTGTCGCTTCTGCTTTTAAAGACAGTGCAATCGCAAACCCGTTTATTAGTCCTCCGAATATACTGGCAAGAAGAGGATCATATGTTATTTCATAGTATGGTATAAAGTCTACAATAAAGCCGGTTAACACTATACTTATAATAGATAAAACCGCAAATCTTTTTCCTATATATTTAAAACAGATTATAGCTAAGGCTAAATTTAGTGGAATGTTTATAAAGCTATAAGGTATTTTAATGTTGAAAAAAGTAATTATCAATTTTTGAATTAAAATCGAAATACCGGTAAATCCCCCCGGAATAAGTTCACCGCAATGAACAAAGCTATTCAAGTTAAGTCCAATAATTATAGCACCTAAAATAACTAATGCTAATCTGTAACCGTCACGTTTTATTGAGTTCTTAGGTTGCCAAACATAGTTATCCTCCATAAATGCCCTCTCCTTTTTATCTTGTTTATGTGATAGAAACTCACTTCTCACTATTCTAGTTCAAAAGCACCCGTATATAGCTGATAGTATTTACCCTTTTCTTCAATCAATTTATCGTGGTTTCCTCTTTCAATTATTCGGCCATTTTCTAAGACCATTATAACATCTGAATTTTGAACAGTCGATAGTCTATGCGCAATTACAAATACTGTTCTTCCTTTCATTAGGGAATCCATTCCTTTTTGAACGATAGCTTCAGTACGTGTGTCAATGCTGGAAGTTGCCTCATCAAGTATCATAACAGGCGGATCGTTAACTGCTGCTCTTGCTATTGCAATAAGCTGTCTCTGACCTTGTGAAAGATTTCCTCCGTCACCGGTTATAACCGTGTTATATCCGTTCGGAAGTCTTCGTATAAAGCCATCCGCATTCGCAAGTTTAGCAGCCTTTATAACTTCTGCATTACTTGCATCCAATTTACCATATCTTATATTCTCCATAATAGTTCCGGTAAATAAATGAGTATCTTGAAGAACAATACCTAAAGAACGTCTTAAATCACTTTTCTTGATCTTATTTATATTTATCTCATCATACCTAATTTTCCCATCAGCCAGATCATAAAATCTGTTTATAAGATTTGTTATGGTTGTTTTTCCTGCACCGGTAGCACCAACAAAAGCAACTTTCTGACCGGGTTCTGCAAACAATGAAATATCATGTAATACAATTTTATTTTCCTCATATCCAAAATCCACATCAAAAAATCTAACGTCACCTTTTAATTCAACATATGTAGTTGTACCGTCTTCGTGAGGATGCTTCCATGCCCAAACTCCGGTACGTTTTTTAGATTCTACAAGTACACCGTTTTTATATTTAGCATTAACAAGTGTAACATATCCGTTATCTACCTCAGAAGGTTCATCTATAAGTGCAAAAATTCTCTCGGCACCGGCAAAAGCCATAACAATAGAATTAAGTTGCTGTGCGACCTGGCTTATTGGCATAGTAAAGCTCTTGCTTAAGTTTAAGAAAGATGCTATAGCACCTAACGTAAGGGCATTTACTCCATTTAATGCTAAAGCTCCGCCCAAAATAGCAATTAGAACGTACTGCAAGTTCCCTATATTTGCCATAATAGGCATCAAAATATTAGCATATTTATTAGCCTTATCCGAATTTTCATGAAGCAATTCATTCCTTCTGTCAAACTCTTCTTTAGCCTCTTCTTCGTGGCAAAAAACCTTTACAACCTTTTGCCCATTTATAAGCTCTTCTATATAACCATTAAGATTCCCTAAAGATTCTTGCTGTTTAATAAAATATTCAGCAGACTTTCCGCCTATCTTTGAAGTAATAAACATCATAAAAAAAGCAATTAAAATTACCATCAAAGTAAGCCATGGGCTTAGATAAAGCATAGCAGCAAGCACTGTTACTACTGTTATAAATGAAGAGAATATCTGTGGAATGCTCTGAGAAATCATTTGTCTTAAAGTATCTGTATCGTTAGTATAAATACTCATTATATCTCCATAAGTATTTGTATCAAAGTATCTTATAGGAAGTGTCTGCATATGGGAAAACATATCATCTCTTATTTTCTTTAAAATCTTTTGTGTGATAACTGCCATTAACTGTGTCTGAGCAAATGTTGCAATAACACCGACAAGGCAAATCCCGGCCATAATCATTACTGCCTTAAATAGCCCTGTAAACACAGGATTAGTTTCAAGAGTAAGAGGTATAATATAATCGTCTATTAAAATCTGTAAAAACAAGGAAATAGCAACACCTACAACAGAACTGATTAAAATACACAGTAAAACTATACCAAAGAGTATTTTATAGCTGCCCGTCACATAAGAAAGTAATCTTTTTACAGTATCCTTATTTAATTTTTTTAATCCTCCAAATCCTACCGGAGCTTTACCTTTTTGCATTGGCTTCATTTTCCGCACCTCCTTTTTGCTGAGAATAATATACTTCCTGATAAATTTTGTTTGTCTTTAATAATTCGTCATGATTACCAATAGCCACAACTCTGCCTTCGTCCAAAATAATTATTTTATCTGCATCTAATACTGAGCTTACACGTTGAGCAATAATAAATTTAGTAGTATTAGGAATTTCCTCGGAAAAAGCCTTCCTAATAAGGGCATCAGTTTTAGTATCTACTGCACTGGTAGAATCGTCTAAAATTAAAATTTTAGGTTTCTTAAGCAATGCTCTTGCAATGCACAGTCTTTGCTTTTGACCACCGGATACGTTCGTTCCGCCTTGCTCTATATATGTATCATATTTGTCAGGGAAAGCCTGAATAAAATCATCAGCCTGAGCCAACTTACAAGCATGAATTATTTCTTCGTCACTTGCATCTTTGTTACCCCATTTTAAATTTTCACGTATAGTCCCTGAAAATAACAAGTTTTTCTGTAAAACCATCGCAACTTCATTACGAAGAGTTTCAATATCATATTTCTTTACGTCTACTCCACCGACCAAAACTTTACCACATGTAGCATCATATAGCCTTGGGATAAGCTGTACCAAAGTAGTTTTTGAAGAACCTGTCCCACCTAAAATTCCAACTGTTTCACCGGATTTTATGTCTATATTAACCTTAGATAAACAAAGTTTCTTCTTATCTTTAGTATAACTAAAGCTTACATTTTCAAATTTAACAGACCCATCTTTAACCGTATATATAGGCTCTTTAGAGTTAGTTATATCTGAAGTTTCATCTAATATTTCCACAATTCTCTCGGCAGATGCTCTTGAAATAATAATCATAACCAAAACCATAGAAAGAGTCATTAAACTCATAAGTATTTGCATTACATATGTCATAAGACTCATTAAATTTCCTGTAGTTAACTCTCCTACAACTATTAACTTCGCTGCGAACCATGAAATAAGCAACATACAACCATATACAACAAACTGCATCAAAGGTGAGTTTAACGCAACAATTCTTTCAGCTTTTACAAAGTCTTTATAAATGCTACCGGATACTTTATTAAACTTATTCTCCTCAAAGTCTTCTCTCACATAAGATTTTACCACTCTAATTCCATGCAAATTTTCCTGAACTACAGTATTTAATTTATCATATGTCTTAAACACACGTTCAAAAATCGGATGAGCCTTTAACGAAATTATTACTAATCCTATCCCTAAAAAAGGAATTGCACATAAAAATACTATTGCGACCTTTTTATTTATGTAAAACGTCATAAATAATGCAAATGCGAGCATCAGCGGACATCTTACTGCGATACGAGTAATCATCTGAAATGCCATCTGGACATTGGTAATATCTGTTGTAAGCCTTGTAATAATACTCGATGTGGAAAACTTATCTATATTTTGAAATGAAAAGTTTTGAATATTATGGTACATATCATGCCTTAAATTGCATGCAAAACCTGTGGAAGCTTTTGCTGCATATCTCCCGGATAAAGTACCAAAAGCCAAAGATAGAAATGCTAAAATAACTAAAATACTTCCTATTTTAATTATTTCATTCATATTTCCTGCTTCTATTCCATTATCAATTAAGTATGCCATTAAAAATGGAATTATAACCTCCAATATAACTTCTAAGCTTACATAGGTCGGTGTTAATATTGCCGCCTTTTTATATTGCCTTACACAACTTGCTAACCTCTTAATCATTACTTACCTCCAATTTATATTATATTTTTTAAGCATACATAATATTATATTGTTTTATAATCACAATATCAAGACAAAAAAATGTGAAATTTGTGTGAAACGGTTGCTGAGCAGCCTACCAAAAAAAATAATATATATGTTTTAAAAGGAACGAATATTTGCCGAAAGACTTCCTACATTATTTTTAGAAGTCTTTCATAGCAAATCCTGAGTTCTGATAAAACATATATATTATTTTTTTAGTAGGCTGACTAGCAACGTGAAACATTATTATTATGCCTACATAATTTCAAAGCATATACTCTACTTAATGCCTTGCTTTTCTTAATTTTTCTTTATTGCCATGCTCGTCAATAATATAAGTATTGTCAAGCTGAACTTTTAAACTATTTTTATACTCGTCTATATATTCTCTCCTAAGTTTTTTCTGTTCTTCTTTTTCTTCTTCGGTAAGCACCTCTTTCTTAGCCAATTCATTGATTCTCTCTATTTTTCTTTTCTCCATTTCCTACTACCTCACAAACTTTTTTTAGCCTATCCGAAATTATTTTTTCATGTGATAAAAATTCCTTTTATTTTCCAACATTTGCTCTTTTTATTTTATTTGTTGTTGTCTTTTCAAAAGGCTCACTTCTTAAAACTACTTTAGTAATTCTCTTATATATAGGAAGTTTTTCGCAAACTTTAGAAATATCTTTTTTAAGTGTTACTTCTACGTCCTCTATTTCAAGCTCTTTTAGCCTATCTTCATTTGCAAACACTTCCGCGCAAAGACCTACCTCTGCACCACTTTCATTTTTAACTCCATACACCACAACATCTTCAACATATGGAATAGATGAAATATGTAATTCCAATTCTTCAGGGAAAACATTTTTCCCGTTTTCAAGAACAATCAAGTTCTTCTTTCTACCAGTTATCATCAACTGACCTTTTTCATTTATTTTTCCGTAGTCTCCGGTGTTAAACCAGCCATCTTTCAAAACTGCCTCGGTAGCAGTCGGATTTTTGTAATACCCAAGCATTACAACATCACCCTTTACACATATCTCACCGTCACCATCAGGAGTAGGATTTTCAATTTTTACCTCACAGCAAGGTAACACAACTCCAACAGTTTTAGGATCATTAAAATCAAACTGATTTACACTTACAAGGGGAGAACATTCCGTAATGCCGTATCCGTTTAACAATGTAATTCCTATTGAATCAAAGAATGTAGCAAGTTCTGGCCTTATTGGTGCACCGCCGCATACTACTTCTTTTAATTCTCCGCCAAAGGCTTCATGAACAGATTTAAATAGCTTTCTTCTTACATCGATTCCAACTTTTCTTAATCCATTGCTAATTTTTATCAATGCTTTTAATGCTTTATCCTTTCCACTCTTCTTCGCATTACTCCAGATTTTCTTATAAAACACTTCTACAAAAGCCGGAACTAAGTATATATAATCCGGTTTATAAAACTGTAAGTTTTTAGCAACAGTCTTTAAATTTTCATTTATGCAAATCGTAGCACGCTTATGTATTGCAACCAGCAGTCCGCTTACCGCCTCATAAGTATGATGATAAGGTAATACAGATACACATCTTGTAAGAATTGTTGCAGTTTCAAGCCCGCATATGACACTATACACCAAATTATGCTCTGTAAGCATAACTCCCTTAGCTATGCCTGTCGTACCTGAAGTATACACCAACATTTTTAGCTCATTTTCATTGCTTACTAAATCATTGTACTTCTTATTCCCATTATTAAAGGAATTTCTACCTTCCTCTTTAAATTTCTTAAATGATAGAAATTTACCTTTATCCTCATCTCTGGAAAAGCCAATAAAATATTTTATATTAGGCATCTTATCTTCATTTTCCATAAGCCCTTTTTCGTGCTTCATATCATAAAATAAAACTGTACTGTCACTATCATTTACAACATTAACAATATCTTCAATAAGCAACTCTTTATCTACAGGCACAATAACACCACTACTTTTTAATACCGTAAGATATACGGTAATATAGTCATAACTGTTATCTCCAATAACTGCAATATGAGTTTTTTCAAAGCCATTCTCGAGAAGTGCTGTACCTAATGAAAACGTATCATCTTGAAATTCCTTATAAGTAACATCTACTATGCTATCATTTTCTCTATACTTAAAAGCTATTTTATCCCCTGCCTCTTTTACTGCTAATTCCATCATTTCCTTAATAGTACTGAATTTAGTAACTTCATTAAACTTAATCTTATGATTGCCCATATTACATGCCTCCATTAAAAAATAACATTTTTACAGAAATATTTTACTTTATCATAAACCTAAAGTCAATTTTTTTCTCTAATTCTTGTACTGCTTACTGTAACACCATTTTCTTTTATCAATTTAACAACCTTAACACTAAATCCATATTTATTTCCAAACTCATTCATCAAACCGGCATTTCCACTTCCGCCCTTCCCAAAAGACGAATTTTCTCCCATTATAACCGATTTCGCATTTAATTTTTCTATCAGCACTTTTCTTACAAATTCTTCCGGCAGTGTATCAGCAAATTTAGTATTAAAATTTTCATAAACAACATAATCAATTCCAAGCAAAGAGAGTTTTTGGCTTTTTTCCTCATTAGTCATAAGCGGAGTAAAAGATTCATTATTTAATACTAATTTAGGATTGATATTAAACGTATAAACAACACTTTTTAAATTATTACTTTTAGCAGTTTGCAATAATTTTTCAATAATTTTAATATGCCCACTATGTAGCCCATCAAACTTACCAACAGCAACAACCGTCGGCTCATCAATCTTAAAATCCGGTCCATACAAAATCTGCATTATACTCCCTCCCTAAAATAACGTCGGTAGCATTCCGTCATTTTCAAAACCATCACTTGAATATCTGGACTCAAAAGTTATAAATTTTTCACCGCATCTTCTTATTAAGGCCTTTAATACAACAGCTATATTTTTCTTTTGATTTTCAGCCTCAACTTCCTCGGTATATGTATCTCCCATAAGCCAAGTCGGAGACAAAACATATGGATTACTAATTTCTTTAGCACATCTTGGTGTCCAGTGTGCACTTGATATTCCTAGCATTAAGATAACCTTATGCTCTAATGAATTAGAAAGATATGTCATAGGGGTACAAAGTACTATTTCATTATCATTTCCCCGTTCTTCCATATCAAATATGCTTTCCGCTGATTTAACCCCATTTTTAATCATAGATAAAAAACCTTTATTGACATCAATCGTATTAAACCTCGAAATCGTTTCTTTAAAACTGTGACTGCTGTCTATAAGTCGTTTAATATCTATAATATCTTTTTCATCAGCACCGTACACAAGCAAAATCTCTGTAAAAACATGTTGAAAAAATACATCTATATCTAGCGGTTCGCCTTTCCTATATTCATTTATCCAATTCCTTATGAAGTTATACTGATTAACGTTACTATAGCCAATTCTACTTATAATTTCCTTGTTCTCTACAGGCGGAAATTCAGCAAACGGATTTTGACTGCATATAATGTTCGCAAGTATTGAACTCCGAATAGGATCTATTTCTAGGAGCATACTTACCAAAGCCCTCACTTCATCTTTAGTCGGGACAATTTTTTCATCCGGATGGCACAAATATGCAAATGTAATTAGAGCATACACAAATTTGTTATCTATAAATCTGCTTTTTCTTGCAATATTGGTAATTTTAAAACCATACTTCAATAGTTTAGATTCTAATACATACTCCGTAACAATATCCGCAAAAGTAGACACTAAGGCAATTTCACTCGGCTTATATCCTTCTTCCAGGAGATTATTAACCGTTTTAGAAGCCTCTTCCAGCATATCTGAACGTAAAACAGTCTCCGGCATACGAATAATGTTTACACCATCTGCATTTAATTTTACTTTTTTATCTTTATTCATAAGCCCTTCAAACAGCATCTCGGAGAACTCAGTCATTTCCTGTTTACATGTAAAAGGCTTAACATTTATTTTTTCTATTTCACATTTACTTAAAACCTTTTTTTCTACATATTCCTTGTTGCCTCCAAAAATACTGCCATATCCGCCATCTTTATTATAAGAAATCAGAGCACCGTCAATTATATCTAAAAACATAGAAATGAAATCCGCCTGCATAGGCACAGCTTCTTCCAAATTATCTACAATTAAATATTTGAAACGTCTTTTCAATGAGGCAATGTATTCTTCATCTTTAAGCAAAATCGAATTGTAAAAATCCATAGCCATTGCAAAATCCATAACACCACATTCTAAGCATCTTTTTCTATAGCTTTCAATAATTCTGTCCACTTCAACAAATATATTTTTCTTATCATCATTCTGAACTTCCAATGCGCTATAAAGTCTCGCCCCTATATCTTTATAAGATAAAGAAGCGGCAGCAGCCTTAACAAAGTCCGAAGAAATATCTATAGCGATCTTACTGTCTCTATCTGCAAGTGTTGAAAAAGCTTCAGATGAATTACGTCTACTTTCTATGAGCATAGATAAAAGATATTGTGAAGACTCAAAAGTTAAAAATACAGGCTTTATAGATTTCTTTTTTATTTCTGGCGCCTTCTTTAATACCAAAGAATAAAAAGTTGTAATTTCCTCTTGAACAAATCCAAAAAAAGATGTACGTATAATCCGTCCCGAAACACTCAATGAGCTTTTTTCCCTCCAGCTAAGCGACTGGTTTCTGTTCATAAGTAGGACAAGAATTTCTTCGCTTCTTATCCTTCCTTCTTCTATAAGTCTTTTATATTCAGCCATAAGCCTCGTGGTTTTTCCTGTACCTGTTTCTCCACAAAGTATCAATTTTCTCATTATTTCCCCCTACTAAAAATTTTACTAAATATACTTCCAACCAGTGGCAAATGTTCTAATTCGTCTTTAGAAAATGCCCCTACTAATAAGACTGTTATACCGTACGTAGCTACCCCAACACATATAGAAAGTAATGTGGCTTTAGTATTGGAAGCTAGCCAATTAAATCCAACTTCGTAAGAAAAATATGTACAAATCCCCATAACTGTCGATGCAATAGCAGGCTTTACAAAACATTTTATATAGTCGAAATTAAGTTCAATCTGTTTTTTTAGCACATTAAAACTAATTAAAAACGTAAGTAAATAACAAGCTATTGTGCTGTATGCGGCTCCCATTACATTCATCTCTATCTCTATGCCAAAAATATTGATAGTATTTTGGGCGACCAATATATAATTTAAAATATACTTTAAAATCGCACCCGAAAGTAATGCTATAGCCGGTACTGCAACTTTTCCCATTCCTTGTAAAGCACCGCCTAAAGTCTGCGCCAGTGCAATAAATACAACCGCATAAGCACTTACTCTAATATAAAAGCCTCCTAAAGGAGCTGTTGGGAAAATCATCTTTACAATCGGATCTGATAAAATCGAAATACCTACCGCCGCAGGCAAAGTAATCAAAACTGTAGAAAAAATCGAAAAATTTATTTTTTTCGCAGCATCTTTATAATCCTTTAATGCAAAGGCTCTTGATATATTAGGGACTAAGCTTGTTGCATAAACAACATTTAATGCTAACGGTAAATTTAATATTGTATCGCTCTTGCCTGTAATCATACCATACAAAATCTGTGCTTCTTCTTGTGTTTTCCCCGCAACTAAAAGTCTTGGTATAACGGTAAATAAATTTACCAATCCGGCAATAGACGTAATAATTGCCCCAAGCATTATAGGTATAGCCAATGAAATTAGTTTCAGCGAAATATATTTTCTGCCCTCATTAGAATTAACTTCAGTGGCCTCAACATCAGCTTTAATAGCCTTCTGCCTACGTTTATAATAAATAAACAAATATATAAAACTAAAGAAAGTCCCTATAGTAGCTCCAAAAGTAGCAGCTGCCGCCATTACCTCCGGACTATTACCTATAAACAGCCATGTAAGCCAAATTGTGAAAAAGCATTTGGCAAGCTGATCTAAAATCTGTGAATTAGCTTGAGGTCTCATATCGCAATAACCCTGGAAATATCCTCGAATTATAGAAGCAAGTGCTACAAAGAATATAGACATCGATAAAGACTTAAGTGATAACTCAACTCCCGGATTCTTTATAATGCCGGCCATCAAACCAGCACCAAAGTACATTATTCCCGTTCCTACTAAACCTATAATCGAAAATAAGACTAAAGCTGTTTTAAAAATTTTGTGTGCACCTTTATAATCTTTTACAGCGACCTTTTCAGCAACAAGTTTTGCAACAGCTGCCGGAACACCTACGGTTGATACAGCTAAAATTGCAGTATAAAACTGAAAAGCAGCTCCATAGTAGCTGTTCCCCATATCTCCGAAACCCTGCATGCCGGTTATAACTACTCTATATATAAAGCCCAAAAGTTTAATTATTATCTGGGAAAAAAATAACACTATTATTCCTTTAACAAAAGTCTGACTTTTAACCTTCTTTTCCATTCTGATTCTCCTTAATCACTTTATTACTTTTTATCGATAGTTTTACAATTTCTTCCAATCTCTTAATATCGTTTTTTAAAAACAAATACCCAATCAAAGCCTCAAAAGCGGTAGCCTTTTTATAATCCGCAATTGATGCATTCTTAGGTATTGTATTAGAATGAGCATTTCTCCCACGTCTTACAATATTAGCCTCATCTTCGCTTAAATTTTCCTCTATTCCGGCTAAAATATTAGCCTGTGCCTTAGCGGAAACAAATGAAATTGATGCCCTATGAAGTGCATTTGTTTTTACAGTGCCTTCTTTTGCAATATAAATTCTTACATATAACTCATATACCGCATCCCCAATATATGCAAGCACAAGGGGATTTAACAACTCCGGTCTTTCTATTTCATTAAATTCTTCAAACATGTCTATTTTTTAACCTTTAATTCCTCTCTATTTTTATGTAAAACTAAGTAAACATCTTTTAAATTTTCTTCTAATTTTGCTAAAACATCATCCGCATATTCAAGTGAACCTTGCTTTATTTCCCTAGCCGTTTTCTGTGCATTTATAATAGTTTCATTTGCTTGGTCGTAAGCTTTTCTCGTAATCTCGTTCTCATCCACCATAGAAACTATTCTGTTCTCAGCTTCTTTTACAATCATTTCTGCTTCTTTTTGGGCTTCTAAAAGTATTCTCTGCCGTTCTTCCTTTATCCACTTAGCCTGCTTTATTTCGTCCGGTAACTTAACTCTTATTTCTTTCAGTATCTCTAATATTTCATTCTTATTCACCATCGCTGCTCCAAAAATATTCCAGCCTTTTTCAATTAAATCTTCCGCTTTCTCTATTGAATTAAGAACCTCCATCTATAAAACCCGCCTTCCTAAAAAATGAAATCACTACTCGACCATATTTTCTCGTATCATACTTCTCAAAAAGATCTATTTTTTCAGGCACAACATCTGTTGCATCTGTTTCCAACACAATTATCCCATCATCATTAACCGCATATTTTAACTTGCTTATTGCCAATACCCCCATATCTCTGCCATACGGAGGATCCAGAAACACCAAATCGAAACTATTATCAGGGAATCTTTTTATAGCCGTTTCATAATCACATTGATGAACATTAGAGACATCATTCATTCGACATTTATCAACATTCTTTTTTATAATATTCACAGCAGCCTTCGATACATCTACAAAATCGCACGACTTTGCGCCTCTGCTTAAAGCCTCAAGCCCCAATGCACCACTACCGGCAAATAAATCCAAAACCGAAGTATTATAAATATTACCCAATATGTTAAAAAGAGACTCTTTAACTCTATCCAGTGTGGGCCTTGTAGCCTCCCCGGCTAGAGTCTCTAAATTTAGGCCTCTGCATTTTCCTGAAATTATTCTCATATCAATCCCCTAAAATAAATTCCAACTATCCATAAGTATTTTATAATATTATAAAAAAAGAGTAAATACAAAAATTAAATTTTTTT
>CAZVVZ010000029.1:0-12751 GCA_964631135.1 uncultured Eubacteriales bacterium | reverse complement strand
AGCAACTGACTTGTAATCAGTAGGTCGTGGGTTCGAATCCAATCAGTGGCTCCAAAATAAAGGCTTCCGAGGTTGTCGGAAGTCTTATTTTTTACTACTCAAGAAATCAGTAACTTTTGTTGGAAATTACTCGCAAAACTCTCTATACTGCCCTATACTATATGATGTTGCCAAATGAAGATAATTTTCAACTATCTTTAAGCTAGTATGACCTAATATAGCTTTTAATGATGTAATATCACCCTTTGTTTTTATTAAATATCTTGTTGCAAATGTATGTCTTAATAAATGTGGATGTAACCGCTTTACTTTACTACGTTTTGCAATTCGTTCTACCATTAAACGTAAAGCATTATATGTAATACGTTTTCCTTCGCTATCAATAAATAAGTATTTTTGTCGCCTAAAATAATTATATTTATTTTCTTCAGCAAGATATAAATTTAAATATTCAGCGGTTACTTTGCCAATAGGTACTATACGTTCTTTTTGACCTTTGCCAAAAACGGTTAACAACTTATTTTTAGAATCATAGTTATTTTTTTCAATAAAAACAACTTCACTAGCTCTTAATCCCGAATATAACATCAAAGATATAATCAATTTGTTACGTAAAGCATAAGTAGTATATTTACAAGCATTAAATATTCTATTTATCTCGTCATCTGAAAGTATCTTTTTTAATTCCTTTTTTGCTTTAGGTAATTTTACTTTGGGTGCTAAATCAATTTCAATAAATTCATTCTCATAAAGCCAAGCTAAAAAGACTTTTAAATGTCGAACATAACTTTGAACAGTTACAGAAGATACAAACACATCTTCTTTTATTTTTTTATTCTTATGTCCTAAATTTTTAGGCTTTTCGCGAAGATAAACTATGTAATCTAAAATCTTACTTTTATCTAGCGAAGAAACATCAATTTCACCTACAAAGTTGAAAAAATAAAATAAAATTTGAGTGTAATCTTTTATAGTTTTAACTGTATTCCCACGAGCTTTCTGTTCTACCAAAAAAGATTCAATTGCTTTATTTAACTTCATTGCTTTTTAAACACTCTCTTTCTTTTAGCTTTTTCCAACTCAATTCTTAGACGTTCTAATTCAATTTCTTTTTGAACTAAATATGGTTCATTTTTGTAATAAATAGCCATAGAACATAAAATAGTTAAACCAACAATAATAATAAAAACACAACAACCTAAAAAAGTCCAAAAAGATTCATTATTTAATAAATCACTCATAAATTATCACTCCGTTTCTTTAATTTCTTCAATTAACCTTCTTTGTTTAGAATTAACTTGAACATTCTTCAATAAATCCAACAATCCACCAATATCTCCGCCTGTAATGTGCATATATGTTTTCAACGAACTACCGCAAGATTGTTGAATATATCTGACTAACGAATCAAAATCGTATTCTTTACCCAACAATCGCAAGTATTTATTCAACTTAATTCCTTTAACAAATTTATACCACCAATCGGCAGGTTTTGCCCTAGAATGATTATTGTTTTCTTTGTCAACAACAGTTTGAGTAAAACGAATTGTTTTATTTAAAAACCCTAAAAAAAGATAACTAAAATTATAATCATACTCATATAAATTCAAAATAAACTGCAATGCTTCGTCATCCCTAAATTGAAATTCAACACGAACCCATTTACAGTCAACATTTTGTTCTAAAGCTTTATTATAAATCCTAAGACGTTTAGCACTCTTCGGAGCGCCAACGTATATACACTGCTCTGAACCGTCTGTCCAATGAATATTTGTTGAACGAGAAATATATTTATTTTGACGAAGATGTTGAAACATTTTTTCAAAAGATAAATTACCCTCTAAATCATCACAAGCAATATCTAGACGTGAAATATGTATAAATTTATTTATTAAAAAACTTCTTAGGAATTCAAATAAACCTTCCCACGTAAATTCTTTATTAAGTCTTTCCAAAACACGGCAACCACTACCGGAAATATCAAAATGCCATTTTTTATTGTTAGACCAATAAAAAGTAATTCCAGGATAATGCATAGCATATTTATATCCTAACTTAGGTTTAACATTTTGAAAAACTAAACGGTCTAAAGCTAAAACTTGCCAAAAATCAAAATAAGATATAGAATCATTACTAGAAAAACCAAAATAATCAACTAAAAGTTGCATAAATATTCTCCTCCTAGTTTACATATTGTTGTATAAAATCTCCTAAATTTTAGGAGAGAATGTCAAAAAAAGTAAAATGCACTTGAAACTCGCTCTATAACTTGCATAAAAAAATGTCAACTGACTACGAGGACCCCCGTGCTACAGAGCAGGGGGTCCTCGTAGCCTGGTTTACAATAATTATTTTTTGCTTTGATTAACAACATAAATGTTATTATCTGGTAAATACTGTTTATTCTTAAAACCAGACTTACCTAAACGTTCAATAACCTTGTATGTATCATAAGCATTTCTTAATTCGTCAGTATGTACGAAAAAATACCAACCTCTTGACTTCTTTTCAATGACATCCCCCGTAGAATCAAGAACAGGTTTTTTAACACGTACAATAGTTAAACAGCCAAATAAAGTTATAGGTTCATAAATTAAAGTTGCTTGTTCACGAATAGGTTTCGCTAAACGTGTAAAAACCTGGCTCGTCCCAGCTATAACACGTCTGTTTTTTCTATTCTGAGTAACAACTTCCAACATCTCAACCGGAAAATTTGCACTTTCGTTACTAGAGAACCAATTTTGTAACTCGTCAATTCCAACAATAACACCCTTAAAACCGTTTTTATAATCTATCAACTGTTTCCAATGTGTCAGTTCTGTATTTTGTCTTAAATAACCAAAATTACTCATTGTAAGGGCAGAAGGATATTCTTTTTGCATTCGCATCATAAATTCAACTAATGCAATAGTTTTTCCCGAACCTTGTTCGCCACAAAAAATATGTAGTCCCTGGTAACGGAAAAAATCCGGTTCACGTTCCAATAAATCCTTAGCATATCTTCGCGGAAATTCTACAAATAACTGATAAAAAATATTAGGCTTTTTAATTACTTGTCTAGTGCTTTTCTTTATCTTATATCCTTTAAATTTAACTAAATAGATATACTGAATGGCTACTGTTATAGCTAAAACAATAACCCCAAAAGCTAAAAAGTATATGGGTATTTTAAATAAAGTCCAAAAGAACTTTAAAAAAACAGTTATAAATCGCATTTTATTTATCTCCTTTTTTTATCATAATTAGAAATATTTTTTAATTTTTCTAATTTATTTGGATATTCTGTTTCTAACATATAATAAAGACCTTCAAATAACAAAGAGAATTCTGCTAATATATTATCAATATTTGAAGTTTCAATATAAATTCTATTATTGTCAACTTTAATCATTTTTACCACTCCTTGCTTTTTCTATAATCAATAAAACAAGGTATAAAACAAGAGATACACAAGTTATTATAAAAGTATGTTCACTTATAAAATTTAAAAATTTTTCCATTATATATCACTCCTTAAAATTAAACTAAAGGTATAATACTCATTATCGTTTTTAATGTAGAAATAATAATTCTAAATACTGTTAATGAAATAATAATAATCAGTAATGGGAACAAAGCATTGACAGGGAATAAATAAACACAAAAATTTATAAAGCCTAAAAAGCCTTCAATGTATTCTCCACTAAAAGCGATATCAATTACAGGCAACATATCTAATGCACTATTTATTATTGAAAGGAAAAAATTAATACCAACCATAAAAATCATATTTTTAACCTCCTATTTAGTTCTAAAACCTATTGCCTCACGTTTTGAATTATTAGAAACACGTTCTACTTGATATGGCAATTCACTACCTGCTACACCATTAATAATATCTGGTAGTTTCCTAAATAAATTCCATGCAAAATAACCATAGCAAAAGCAAATTATTAAGAAATCTACCGCAGGTTTAAAAGGTGCATACCAAGACAAATCTAAACAAATAGCTTCAGTACCCCAATTATATTTACTATTAGCATTAGTTAAATCAATAGTTAAACTAGGTGGTGCAGTGGGGTTTAATTCAATTGAATTTGTAATATCTTTTACAATATTTTTAGCTTGACTAATAAAATTTAATTTTGTTTTAAGATTATCAATAGTTCCATTTAAATAACTAAGGTCAGGTACAAATAATGTTTTTAATCCACTCAATATTTGAGAAGGTATATTTTTAATAGCAGAAATAAACCTATTCCAAGGAGTTTCGGACAATGAAGAAGTAGTGTTATCAACAACTGGGGAAATTATATTTCCATCTGAATCTTGAATTTCTGTATATAACACATCTTTTGAAGTATCAGCTGTTGCAGTCCATTCTGTGTCGGTCTCACCCCAAGTAGCACTATAATAAGCAATATTCTTAGTGGTATAAATGATAGGCTGTGTTTCACTAACAAAAGATTTTAGTTCATTTAACGTTCTGTTACTTGTAAAATAAATATCACCAGTATTAGTCTCTGGATTATAATATAAAGTAAACAATTGAACATCTTTTATAACATTGCTAGAGGTGTTACCTCCTAAATAATATGTGAGATTAGAAATAACACCGTTTATAGAAGTTTTATCTAAGTCATAATAAAGAGTATCATTATAAGCATACTCAAATTGAGATAGATTAACTGACTTATGATAGAAATAAATTTCATATATTTCTTCACCATCAATAGTACCATCTGGAACAATAAAATAGTCCCCTAAATAAGAATAAACATTATCTTGAATTTCTGTAGAACTTTTTATAATTGAAATAATATTAGCTAAATCATAATTACTCGATGGAGTATTTGAAGATTGATAATAATAGCTTTCACCGTCCCAAAGTAAATAACCACTGCTTAAAGTTAACTCTTTTACAGAAGCATTAATTCCAGTTATTTCTTTAGAATAATCTTGATAATTTAGTTGAAAAATACCTTCAGAAGTAATAGTAAATTCATAAGCTAAATGTTCATATACTACACGATTAAAAACTACAACAACAAATTTATCATCAGTATTTACAGTTGAAGATATATGAAGATAGTCATTAGAAACATATTTACCTATGTCGTTCTGTTGAGATTTTTCCCAAATAGCAAACTCTGTGCGACTATTTACTTTATTTTTCCAATATAAAATATTATATCCAGCAGAATCTAAAGCAGAAATCATTGTCTCATAAAGTCCCAACTCTCCATCTGAAGAATCTTTATTATCAAAAATACTAATAATTTGTTTTAAAGTATAACCAGCATATTCAGTAAACAATTGCAATTTTGTTTTACTACTTGTTACAGCGGTGTTTTTTACTCCCGAAGTAGTAAATTCAGTAGCATTGCTCACACTAAACAACCCAACAAAAACACAAAAAATCATTAAAACCTTTTTCATTTTTTTCACCACCTTGTAAAAAAATAGGGGAATAGAAAAAAATCTATTCCCCTTGCAATTTTGCGAAAGGTTATTTACGCACTTGCTAAAATTCCCCTTAAGAAAGAAATACCTTTTCTTAAAGCTAAGAATGAAATCATTACAGGAACTACAACCGGAAGTAATCCGGTTACTTCGTTAAGAACACCGCTTAACATATCCGCAGTAACGATTCCAGATAAAACAGTACTAGCTGCTGCTGTCTCTCCCATAGCGAGTCTCCTTTCTGTTTTCGAAAAACACCGAAAACTGTTAATTTATAGAAACGTACGAATACGTTAACTATCAATTACTAAAAAAACATATTAAAAAACCTATAAGACCAATAACAAAGTTCTTTTATTATAAAAAATAAAATAAATCCTGTTATAAAATACAATAACCCAGTAATTTCAGGTAAATACTCAAGAAGTTCTAAAAACTCATTTGAAACTTCAATAACTTGTGTTTCCATTTAATCACCTACAATTTAATAGGAAAATCGTTTACAAATTTAGCTGATAAAATTGTGTTTGACTTTTCGCCCATTTCAATTTCAACATCATATTTACCGGGAACAGTAGAAAACAATTCATACATATCGTAAGAAGTACATTTATTTTCCTGTACTTTAAAACCTTTTATGTTAGGGTCGTCAGCAAGTAATGGTTCTATGGTTAGGACCTTACAATTAGACCATTGACGACCGTCGTCAAACTGTCCTTTACCTCTACGAACTCCAATAACATTAACTGTTGATTTACAACGCATGTAAATCCCTCCTTTTTTTCTGCCAATGCAGTATTATAATCGTTATACTGTGTTTTATTGCGCGCACATAAAACGGAAGTGATAACCATACAAAATATTTTGTACAAATATAAAATAAACAAATAATAATTGTTTGTCAATAGATTATACAAAATATTTTGTAAAATATAAAATAGGAGTGATAACAATGAATAGAATAAAAGATTTAAGAGAAGATATTGATTTAAAACAAAGTGAATTAGCAGAAATAATAAACACTAGTCAACAAAATTTAAGTAATTATGAACAAGAAAAATCAAGTCCAACAAAAGAAATTTGGATAAAATTGGCTAATTATTTTAATGTATCAGTTGATTATCTAATGGGAACAACAAACAACCCACAAAAAGGAGATTTCACGGACGGATTAACATCAGAGGAGATAAAAGAACTAAAAAAATATAAAGAAATGTTAATTGCATATAGAAAGAGGGGATAAAATGCCAGAATTTGAAGAATTATTAAAAATAATAATAGCTATTCAAGGAATTTTAGTAATAGCATTTATAATACAAGCGATTGCAAATTTAGTAATAATATTTAAATTACCACAAATAAAAAACTATAATAAACTAATATTTGAAAAATTATATAATGTTGAATACGAAAAAGAAATAAATAATAAAAACATAGATGAAAAGCCATCTGAATTAAATAAAGGAACTATAGAATTAATAATAGCTACCATGTTAGTGGGAGCATTTATTGTGATGTTAGCAACACTCATAATAAAAGAATAAATATGTAAATATCTCCCACCCTTTATCGCGCAAGTTTAATTCAACCTCATCCCAGCGCGAAAAAAAGCAAAAAACTATAAGTTAGTTTCGCTAGTATAGCCTTTTTACATAAGTTTTTAGCACTTTTACAAAGTTTAATTTCCTAAACGGCTGACATAAGAAAGTGACCGCACATCTTGTCTTATTTTGTACCGCATAAAAAAATAAAGTAAAGAGTACGTGTTTTCTTACGAAAACACCCTACGGCTCTTGACTTTATTTTTTTTATGCAAAAAACCACAGTTACAAGATGTACGGTGCACAACGTGCAACAAAACAGTACACAGAGAGGAGGGAAGAGTATGAAAACATTAAAAAAGCTTCTAGCAGCTATACTACTAAAAGCTTACAGACGTAGAAACTTTAAGAATATTAAAAAGATTCTTGAAGATTTCTAAACTGGGGGAGAAGTAATCTCCCCTAGCTAAGATAATATATTTTTGTTTTATTGTCAACACAATGTTAATATATAACTTGTAATCAGTAGGTCGTGGGTTCGAATCCAATCAGTGGCTCCATTCAAAAAACTTATGAACTTAATCGTTCATAAGTTTTTTATTTTTATACAGTATAGTCTGACTAGTAAACTATACTCTTTTTTGCCTTAAAAAAGTCCTTGCAATTAGCTTATCAATATAATATAATGGTTTTGACTTTGAACGGAGATTGGTAACTTATTACGTTCATGCTTATAAATGAAAGGAATGAAAAAAATATGGATAATGAAAATACAGAAGTTGTAGAAAAAATTGTTGACGTAGACATTGAATCTGAAATGAAGAAATCTTACATAGACTATGCCATGAGTGTTATTGTTGCCCGTGCATTGCCTGATGCCCGTGACGGGTTAAAACCTGTTCACAGAAGGATTTTATATTCTATGAACGAATTAAATATGACTCCTGATAAACCTTATAGAAAGTCCGCACGTCTTGTCGGTGATGTTTTAGGTAAATATCATCCTCACGGCGATGCTGCTGTTTATGATGCCATGGTACGTCTTGCTCAGGATTTTTCTCTTCGTTATATGCTAGTTGACGGTCATGGTAACTTTGGTTCTGTTGATGGCGATAGCCCGGCTGCTATGCGTTATACAGAAGCAAGAATGTCGAAATTAACGTTGGAAATGCTTCGTGATATAGATAAAAATACCGTAGACTACATACCTAATTTTGATGATACGTTAAAGGAGCCGGCTGTACTACCGGCAAGATTCCCTAATATGCTTGTTAACGGTTCGTCCGGTATCGCCGTAGGTATGGCTACTAATATACCGCCTCATAACCTAGGTGAAGTAATTGACGGTATTGTTAAAGTTATTGATGAAGATAATGTTACTATAGAAGATTTAATGCAGGTAATAAAGGGACCTGACTTCCCTACAGGCGGTATTATTATGGGTAAAGAAGGTATTAAAAATGCCTATATGACAGGCCGTGGCCGTATTATAGTTCGTGCCAAAGCTGAAATTGAAGATTCCGGATCTAAACAGAAAATTGTAATTACCGAAATCCCTTATATGGTTAATAAAGCACGTCTTATCGAAAATATAGCAAGCCTTGTTAAAGAAAAACGTGTTGAGGGAATTTCAGATTTACGTGATGAATCTGATCGTGAAGGAATGCGTGTTGTTGTCGAATTAAAACGTGATGCAAATGCAAATGTTATATTAAATCAGTTATATAAATATACTCAACTTCAGGATACATTTGGTGCTATTATACTTGCATTAGTTGACGGACAGCCTCAGATATTAAACTTAAGGCAGTGCATCGACTGTTATTTAGACCACCAAAAAGATGTTATATTAAGACGTACAAAATTTGATTTAGAAAAAGCCGAAGCAAGACTTCACATTTTAGAAGGGTTAAAAATTGCCTTAGACTATATTGATGAAGTAATTAAAATAATTCGTTCATCTTATGATGATGCGAAAGAAAAATTGATGGCACGTTTCGGTCTTTCTGAAATTCAAGCTCAAGCCATTCTGGATATGAGATTAAAGACTCTGTCAGGATTGCAAAGAGAAAAAATTGAAGCTGAATATAACGAACTGCTAGAAAGAGTAAAGTATTATAAAGAAGTTTTAAGCAGTGAAACTCTTGTATTCCAGATTATAAAAAATGAACTTTTAGAAATAAAGCAGAAATTTGCTGACCCTCGTAGGACTGCCATTGCTCCTTCTGCTGAAGAGTTTGAGATAGAAGATTTAATTAAAGAAGAAGATTGTGTTATTACTTTAACCCATTTCGGTTATATTAAACGTCTTCCGGCTGACACTTATAAAAACCAGAAACGTGGCGGTAAGGGAATTACAGGGCTTACCACAAGAGAAGAAGACTTTGTTGAAAATATCTTTATTTCTTCTACTCATCACTATATTTTATTCTTCACAAATAAAGGCAAAACTTATAGGTTAAAAGCTTATGAAGTACCTGAAGCAGGAAGACAGGCCAAAGGGACTGCGATTGTTAATTTATTGCAACTTGCACCCGACGAAAAAATTACGGCTGTTATTCCTATTTCGGATTATACGGAAGGTGCTTATTTACTGATGGCAACAAGGTGTGGTGTTATTAAAAAGACAAGCCTTATGGAATATACTAATGTTCGCAAAGCCGGTTTGCAGGGTATTACCCTTCGTGAAAATGATGAGCTTATTGATGTTAGACTTACAGACGGTACAAACAAGGTAGTTATGGTCACAAGGCAAGGTATGTCTATAACATTTGATGAAAAAGATGTAAGACCTATAGGCAGAGTTTCTCAAGGTGTCAGAGGTATCGACTTAGTAGGCGATGACTATGTAATAGGTATGGAACCTATTGTTTCTGATACGGTTTGCTTACTTGCCGTTACAGAAAACGGATTCGGAAAACGTACCGAAGTTGAGGAATATAGAGTTCAAACCCGTGGAGGCAAAGGAGTCCTGACATATAAAGTTACTGATAAAACCGGTGAGGTTGTTGGTATTAAGATTGTTAATGAAAATGATGATATAATTTTAATAAGCTCTGACGGAACTATTATACGTATACCTGTAAAAGATGTCAGTGTACTCGGAAGAAATACTCAAGGAGTAACTCTTATGAGAATGCCTGATGGTATACAGCTTGTAAGTATTGCTAAAGTTACTGAAGAAGAAAGCGAAAATAATTAGGGAGAGCAACTATGAAGATACCCTTTTCTATAAAACTAAAAAATAGATTAACACCTACAAGAATTATATTTCTTGGTTTCTTACTTCTAATTTTTGTAGGTGCATTACTTTTAACACTTCCTATTTCTCATAGAGAAACTGAAAGTGTTTCATTTTTGGATGCACTTTTCACAGCCACTTCCGCTTCATGTGTTACCGGGCTGGTTGTAAAAGATACTAATACGGCATGGACTCATTTAGGCAAAACCATTATTTTATTGTTAATACAGATTGGCGGACTTGGTGTAATGTCGCTTTTTACATTATATGTTTTAATTACAAAAAAACGTATAAATTTAAAGGAACGTCTTACCCTACAGGAATCTATAAATAATTTCACACTGTCCGGGACTTTTAGAATTTTTTTAAAAATACTTGTTGCTACTTTATGCTTTGAACTTTTAGGGGCTGCTGTTTTATTTACTCAGTTTGAGCCATTATTCGGGGTTAAAGCCAGTATTTGGAAAAGTATTTTCCATTCTGTATCCGCATTTTGTAATGCCGGTTTCGATACCTTCGGTACCGAAACTTATAAATTTCAAAATCTGACTTTGCTGGCTAATAATCCTGTCGTACTTCTTACATTGGCCTCACTTATTGTTATAGGCGGATTGGGATTTGTTGTATGGAGAGATATATACCACAACAAATTTAGCTTCAGAAAGTACTCATTACATTCAAAAATAGTTATTATTTCAACTGTTTTTCTTATTTTTGGAGGTGCATTGTTATTTGGCCTTTTAGAAAATAATAATGTTAATACTTTATATCCTATGACACCAATAAATAAAGCAGTAAACAGTATATTCCATTCAATAAGCCCCAGAACAGCCGGCTTTTACTCTATAGAGCCTTCAAAAATGACACAAGGTACAAACTTTATGACAATAATATTGATGTTAATAGGTGCTGCTCCGGGTTCTACCGGTGGAGGAATAAAAGTTACCACAGTAAGTGTTTTGGTTCTTGCCTCCATATTTTTCATTATGGGTCGTAAAGATGTTCAAATCATGAAAAACACAGTGCCACAGCAAATGATTTATAAATCAATCTGTATTTTAATGTTGGCTCTTTTACTTTTGATTGTCGGAACAGCAATAATACTTATAGATACTCCAAATATAAATTTCTTAGATGTACTTTATGAAACTTCATCAGCATTAAGCACTTGCGGACTTTCTACAGGTATTACTCCATCGCTTCACTCTACCTCAAAAGTTGTTTTAATAATACTCATGATTTTAGGAAGGCTTGGCCCTCTTACGGCGGTTATTGCATTCTCACATAAACAGATGATAAGCAGTGCACCATACAGATATTCTGATGGAAAAATATCTGTGGGTTAAATGAAAGGAGAGATTATTTTGAAATCTTACTTAATTATAGGGCTTGGAAAATTCGGGCGCTCTTGTGCGAAAGAATTGTGTAATATGGGACATGACGTCTTGGGAGTTGACGAAGATTTAAAATTAGTAAATGATTCATCCGCATATCTGACACATACCGTTCAAGCTGATGCTACAAACGAAGACTTTTTAAGGACTATTTCTGTAGATGATTTTGATTCTTGCATCGTTGCGATAGGCGACAGTCAAGAAACCAGTGTTATGATTACTGTTTTATTAAAAGAACATGGTGCAAAAAATATAATTGCAAAAGCACAAAGTGAAATTCATGCAAAAATACTTGAAAAAGTTGGTGCAGATAAGGTTATTTTGCCCGAACATGATATGGGAATTAAACTTGCTCACACTTTATGTAATACGAATATTTATGACTTGGTAGATATTTCACCCGAGCACAGTATTATAAGTATTAAAGCTCCAAAAGAGTGGATAGGAAAGACTTTAGGTACACTGTCCGTCCGTGATAAATATGGAGTAAATATTATAGCTATTGAGTCCGAAAAAAATGAAGCTAATGTTTTTCCGACAGCAAATACTTTAGTTCAAAAAAATGATACGGTTATTGTGATTGGCGGCAACAATGATTTGGCTAAATTAAAAACTATGTAGTTATATACCAGTCAGATTACTGCAAGAAAGGTAAACGAAGCGGAGACTGTTGAAAAGTCTTTGCAAATAAAAAATATCACAGTTGTCATATAGTTTAAAAGATGCGAATATTCACAGGAAACCATCTTACAACATAGAATAAGAGGTTTCCGTCGTGAATCCTGAGCAGCGCTAAACTATATGACAACTGTGATATCTTTTATTTGTAAAGACTTTTCAACAGCCTCAGTTTCATTTATCTTTTTGTTACCGTTCAAACTATTATTATATGAAATAAGATATATGTTTTATCGGAACTCAGGATTTGCGACGAAAGACTTTAAAAAACACGGGAAGTCTTTCGGCAAATATTCGTTCCTTTCAAAACATATATCTTATTTCATATAATAATAGTCTTAGCAGTAGCACTTTTTTTAAGTCTCCCTTCTATTGACAAGCCTAAACAATAATAATATACCCTGACTTTAGCAGGAAAAAGTGATAAAAATAAGTCTTAACCTTAGTAATAGTGC
>CAZVVZ010000028.1:0-12905 GCA_964631135.1 uncultured Eubacteriales bacterium | reverse complement strand
TTTTTTATTTACGAAGACTTTTTCAGTAGTCTTTACGAAGTCTACTTTTTTTAATAATCATATCGTTGTGTTATTATCATTTTATCTTCTGCAGACAAAGAATCAAAATCAGTTATATCCGGAAAAGAAGAAGAAATTAACATATCATTATCATTTAAAATATTGCTTGTATCGATAAAAGCTCTAAATCTAGGACATTCTGTCGCTTTATAACAGTATCTTAAGTCGTTAAAACTACAAATAGGAGAACCATCTCCCTTACAAATAGGAATGGAAGATTCTGTATATAAAATACCTGAATTATATATATAAGAGTAAATTGCTTCTCTGTTTTTATTATATGCTTCTAAATATTCTACAGAAATACCATTTTCTAACGAGGGTAATAAAGAGTCTATATATTCATCATCGCAAATGCTGTTATCAACAGCGGAACAAGTGAATATATGTACTTGAGACCCATTTGAAAGTGTTTTTACACATTGCTTACATTTTATGCACTGAGAGCATTTAAAGTCTCTTGATGTTGAAGCAAAATCCCTTAAACTTCCAAAAAAATCATTTACGGCATCAAAAAATCCCATCAAAATCACCTATTACCTTTCTTTTTACGTTGTTTTCTAATAAATTTTCTTATTGTGTTATAAATTCTTAATAATACACCTAATAGTATAACAGAAATAATGAAATAAAGCAATATTCTTAGAATTACCCAGCCAATAGCCTCTTTTTCTATATCATTTTGGGCTATTAAATTTGAAATTCCGACAGTTTCATTACCACTTTTATATGTAACAGTTCCGAGTACATCTCCTGTTTTTATTGGAGCAGTTATATTTTCATTCAATGTGATAATTTTATCAAACACAGGTGTATCCCCGTTTTTAACAAGTACGTTTAAGCTGGTTGCTGATACTAAATTTAATGTTTCTTTTCTTGATTTTTTCGGTATACAAGTAGTAACAGATTGATTTTGAGCAATGAGTTGTTGGTTATGATAATTTTCAAAACCATAGTTGAAAAGAGAAATAGTATCAAGGTAAACAGCTGATTTATTAACAGGTATAATATGTCCGCCTAAAACGACTGAAATTAAGTCTACACCATCTTTTGAAGCAGAAGCTATTAAGCAATTTGATGCTTGAGAAGTATATCCTGTTTTTATTCCTGTTGCAAAAGGATAAAAATATTCTCCGCCTGAATTTAAGAGTTTATTGGTATTAAAAAACAGTCGAGATTCATTTGAAACATTTGTTGGAGGCATCTCATATTTTTCCTGAGCTACAATTTCTCGGAATTTTTCAAGTTTCATAGCTTGTTGAGCAATTTTTGCTAAATCAGCGGCAGTTGTATAATGGTTGTCATCATGTAAACCACTTGGGTTTACAAAATGAGAATTTGTAGCTCCAAGCTGCTTTGCAGTATCATTCATAAGATCTGCAAATTTAGATGCAGAGCCGGATATGTGTTCTGCTAAGATGTTTGCTGCATCATTTCCGGAGCGAAGCAAAAGTCCATATAAAACCTGCTCTAAATTAAGCTTTTCATTTTCAGAAAAGTATGCTATGGATCCGCCTACAGGAACGGACATTATAGCATTTCTTGATGGAATAATTTCTTCATCCATTGTATAACCTTGAGATAAGGCTATGTATGCGGTTAAAACCTTTGTTGTACTTGCAGGATAAGCTTTTTGATTAGAATTTTTTTCAAATAAAACTTCACCTGTTTTTGCATCTATAAGAATGGCTGAATCGCAGTATACATCTATTGCATAAGCTTTTGAAAAAGAAAATATTGTTAAAAACCAAAAAATAAAAATAAATAAAAATTTTTTCATTTGTAGTCTCCTTTTTTGTTATTGTTATTCCAAAATTTTCTACTCTTGACAAAAAAATCAAAAACACATATTATAAAATGGAAAGGAGTGGAAAATTTTGAAAAATATAGCGAATAAAAAAATAATAATTTCTGTAGGTATTGTTGCACTTTTACTATCGGCATTATTGTATAACATACTTTATATAAATAATGAAAAAAATGCAATAATTGAAGAAATAGAAGCAGAAGAAAGTATAATGAATGAAGGAACAGAAGAAATTGAGGAAACTAAAACAATTTTTGTGGATATAGGGGGAGAAATTAAATTTCCGGGAATGTATGAGTTGCCGGAAAATTCACGAATAAATGATGCTGTTAATATAGCGGGGGGAGTGACAGATAAGGCAGATTTAACAGATGTTAATTTAGCATATGTTTTATCGGATGCTATGAAAATAGTTATTCCCAAGAAAGAAATAAATAAGGTTTCAAACAAAAATACAGTTAAAAGCACACAGAAAATAGTAACAACAGAGATTTCTTTGTCGGAAAATAAAGAACAATCTTCTTACGGATTAGTAAATATCAATACCGGAACAAAAGAGCAATTAAAAACTTTAACAGGTATAGGGGATTCAACTGCTCAAAAAATTATAGAATATAGAAATGAAAATGGAAAATTTGAAAATATAGAAGCTATAAAAAACGTATCCGGAATAGGAGACAGTAAATATGAAAAAATAAAAGATAAAATCAATATATAAGACGTGAAATATAGATGTATCCAAAGAAACAGCCTCCCTGGAAAGGAGGCTGAAAAGTCAGTTGATTATAAGTTGATCAGAAAGGGGATACACATATTGTGTTTTTCGAATCCAGAATTAAAGGAGCGTCATAAGGAAGGCTGACATATACAATTCGAGTGTATTTTTCAGAATGGTAAGGATCCTCTGCTAATCCGTCGACCAGTACATCAAATGTCGATGAAAAAGAAATATTGTCTTCCTCGTCAAGTAAAAACAGATAATAAAATTTATTATCCGCTTCAGGAACAAGTTCATGAGCAGTTGAGAGAAATGTTTTTTGAAAATTGTAGATGTTTTCTTCGACTGGAAAAAGAGTTTCTCTAAGAATCTCTTTTTTAAAGATAGCTGCAGAGTGAAGAATGCAAGGATTCTCTTTGTGGATGGAAACGTCTGCTTTTTCTATTGGTATAGAACCGAGTAACTGAGCATGAACAGAACCTGCTGAAACAGAAACAGTCCAACCGTTGAAGATGACAAAGTGATTGTCCTTGTCCAAAAAAACCGTTCTCAAATTGTCCTTCATAGAACTTTCCTCCTCTTTCCCGAATTGATTGTTTCGGGTTCATTTATTTTAGTCACCACAGCAATTTTACATAAAAAGTTTAAGAGTGTCAAGCTTTTTTTTGAGTATTGACACTTAAAGCCTTATGTTGTATAATAAAAACGCCTTTGTTATCCAAGAAGGTTTTTATAATAAAACTGTTAAAAGGCTAAAATATGTTTTTGAAAGGAAGTAGGTGTAAAAATGAAAAGAACATATCAACCTAACAATAGAAAAATGAAAAAGGTTCATGGTTTTCGTGCAAGAATGAAAGCTGCAGCAGGAAGAAAAGTTCTTAGTGCAAGACGTGCTAAGGGAAGAGAAGTTCTTTGTGTGTAAGAAAAATGGACTTCGTCCATATCATGTCGCTTCGCGACAAAATATTAAGGTATCTTTTTGGTAATAGAAATCCTTTTTTATTGCTTGTTTTATTCGCTTTTTCAGAGGAAAGTCCTATTACGTAAAAAGAGAAAAGGGCAGATAACACATGATAACTATAAAAAAGAACTTCGAATTTAGAAGAGTATTAAGTAGGGGAAAGTGCATAAATGGTAATAATATTGCTATTTATTTTTTCCCCAACAGACTTAATCAGATAAGATATGGATTCGCTATAGGAAAAAAAGCAGGAAAAGCAGTATGCCGGAATAGAATAAAAAGAATTTTAAGAGAAGCGACTAGATTGATTTCGATGGAGTTTGATACCGGTACAGATGTGGTTTTTGTTTGGAAAAATAGAATTTCTGCTGATAAGGTAGATTTTCATGAAATAAAAAAAGAAATTGAATATTTATATAAAAAAGGAAAAAAAAGTGAAAAAGATTGTGTTAAAAATGATTAGTTTTTACCAAAAAAAGATTTCGCCTTTAAAAGGTTTTGGTTGCTGTATTTATACACCGACTTGTTCTGAATACACAAGACAAGCTGTTGTTAAGTATGGGGTTATAAAAGGCTTAGCAAAAGGTTTTTGGCGAATTTTAAGATGTAATCCTTTTGCAAAGGGCGGAGAAGATCCATTGAAATAAAAGTTTATTTCGATGTGCATTTGATTGTCTTTTTGGAAGAAAATTTCGTTACATAAAATTTGGGAGGTAAAAATGATAGCTATTATGGATGCCATAGCGAGAGCTATGGGATGGATTTTAAGATCGCTGTATGAAGCTACGGCAAATTACGGCGTTGCAATTATTTTGTTTACTATTTTCATAAAGCTTGTGACTATACCGCTTACGTTAAAACAACAACATTCTATGAAAGAAACTCAGGAAATACAGCCGATTTTGGAAAAATTGCAAAAAAAATATCAGAACAACCAAGAAAAATTGGCTCAAGAAATGCAAAAATTGTATGAAGAAAGAAAAATAAATCCTTTTGGAGGATGTTTGCTTTTGTTAATACAAATTCCAATAATATATTCAATGTTCTTTGCAATAGCACAACCTGTTAAATTTATGTACCCGGAGATAAAAACAGAGGAAGTTCAGCAAGCAATAGAGAAATATGCAGACAAAGGTACATATAAAGAGTTGTATTATATGATGGAAGAACGTCAAGATATTATAGATACTGACTTTTTTGGCATGGATTTGGGTATGGTTCCGGATTTTTCTAATTGGGTAACTTTAATTATACCTCTCCTCTCAGCTTTAGCTACATATACATCATCATACATATCGAGACTACAGTCTAAAAAAGCAGGTGCTTCTAACGAGCAAACAGAATCTATGCAAAGATATATGATGTTTTTAATGCCCGCTATGATTTTTGGAATTTCTTTTAAAGTTCCTCTCGGAATGGGATTATATTGGTTTGTAAATACTCTTGTTTCCTTGTTATTACAGCTATGGATAACTAAAAAACTGTATGGAGACGGTAATAAAAAAGAAACAAAGTTATTAGATAAGGGGGAAGTATAGATGGAAAAGATGGTTGAGAAAATTGCAAAAACTGTTGATGAAGCGGTAAATGAAGCTTTAGAGGAATTAAAAACCGATAGAGAGAATGTTGACATTGAAATTTTAGAAGAACCTACGAAAGGATTGCTTGGTATTGGTGCAAAACCGGCATTGGTTAGAGTAACATTAAAAGAAAAAGAAGAAGATAAAAAGATTAAGGTAAAAGAAATAATAGATAATATCACAGGCTGTATGGGACTTACAGTAGACAGCAATATTAAAGAGGATGAAGATGCAATAAAAGTTGATATAACCGGAGAAAATTTAGGGCTAATAATTGGTCATAAAGGTGAGAATTTGGATGCTTTGCAGTTACTTACGAGTGTGATAGCAAATAAAACAGGCGAATATAAAAGAATAGAATTAGATGTTCAAAATTACAGAGAAAAAAGAAAAGAGACATTGATTCATTTAGCTGAAAAAAAAGCAAGAGATGTTATAAAATATGGTAGAAATATTACTTTAGAACCAATGACTCCATATGAGAGAAGAATTATTCACACTGCATTGCAAGATGACAGTAAAGTTGTAACTATGAGTGTTGGAACAGAACCTTTTAGGAAGGTTGTAATAAAGAAAGCTTAAATATGTATATTCCCTGAAATAGAGATGGTATATTTATTTCAGGGAATAAACTTATGAGAAGAGGAGAATACAATGGAAAAAAACACAATCGCTGCTATTGCCACCTCGCCGGGTGTGGGTGGAATAGGCATAATAAGGATTAGTGGAGAAGAAGCATTTTTAGTGGTGTCAAAAATATTTCGCCCCAAAGATGCTTTTTTTGATGTTTTACATCCTATTTCAAATGTAATTAAATACGGATATGTTTTTGATGAAGAAAATAAAATTGATGAAGTTATGGTTTCTTTCTTTAAAGCTCCGCACAGTTATACAACTGAAGATGTGGCAGAAATAAATTGTCATGGCGGGACGGTAGTGATGGGGAGAGTCTTAGAGGCTGTAATAAAAGCTGGTGCAAGAGTTGCTGAGCCGGGTGAATTTACAAAGAGAGCTTTCTTAAACGGAAGAATAGATTTAACTCAAGCGGAAGCTATAATAGATATAATAACTTCAAAAACGGATAAAGCCAGAAGTTTAGCATTGATTCAATTAGATGGATTTTTGGCTGAAAAAATTAACCAAATTCAATCAAAAATTTATGATGTTTTAATACAAATAGAAGCCGGAATTGATTATCCTGAGCATGAAATAGAAGATGTTACACGTGAAACAATTTATTCTGTTTTAACTGATGCTAAAACAGAAACAAAAAAGTTGTGCGATTCTTTTGAAGAAGGCAGAGTTCTAAAAGAAGGGGTAAGAACCGCTATTTTAGGCAAACCTAATGTGGGGAAATCGTCTTTAATGAATACTTTGTTAAGAGAAGAAAGAGCGATTGTTACTGATATTCCGGGAACAACTCGAGATACAATTGAAGAAATCGTGAATATAAGAGGAATTCCTATTAGAATTATAGATACAGCAGGAATAAGAAAAACAGATGATAAAATAGAAGAAATTGGTGTAGAAAAAGCAAAAAAGGAAATTAAAGAAGCAGATATGATAATTGCTGTTTTTGATATTTCCAGAGAGCTGACGGAAGAAGATTTTGAAATAATTGATCTCATAAAAAATAAGAAGTCAATAATAATTATAAACAAAATTGATTTAATAACAAAATGGGAACCAAAAGAAATTTTTAACGACAGAAAAGTTTTAGACATTTCTGCAAAAACTAAAATTGGAATTGAAGATTTAGAAGATGAAATTGAACGACTTTGGAAAAATAATGATGTAAGTACAAATGAAGATATTATAATTTCAAATATGCGACATAAAGAAATGCTGCTAAATGCACTTAGTGAAATGAATACAGCTTTGGAAGCTCTAGAATTCGATTTGCCGGTAGATATGATATCCATCAATATAAAGACTATACTTGAGTATTTTGGAACGATTGTAGGGCAAAATGTGAGCGAAGAGACTATAAACGGCATTTTTTCAAGGTTTTGTTTAGGTAAGTAAGGGAGTGTAAGGAAATGAGTTTTTTTATAGATGAATATGATGTAGCGGTAATTGGAGCAGGACATGCAGGCTGTGAGGCAGCACTTGCCGCTGCGAGACTTGGAGCAAAAACAATTATATTTTCTATTAACTTAGACAGTATTGCTAATATGCCATGTAATCCGAGTATAGGTGGAACATCTAAGGGACATTTAGTTCGTGAAATAGATGCTCTTGGCGGAGAAATGGGAAAAAATACTGATAAAACATTTATTCAATCAAGAATGTTAAATAAATCAAAAGGACCGGCTGTTTTTTCGTTAAGGGCACAAGCGGATAGAAGAAGATATCAAATGGAAATGAAATACACTTTGGAAAAACAGGAAAATTTGGATATTAACCAAGCCGAAATAAGTGATATTAAAATAGAGAACGGAAAAGTTGTGTCTATAATGACTGCAAGAGGCGGAGAGTATAAAGTTAAAGCAGTTGTCCTGGCTACAGGGACGTACTTAAAAGGAAGAATAATACTGGGTGATGTGAGCTATGAAGGAGGACCGGACGGAATGTTTCCTTCTACACATTTATCTCAGTCTTTAATTGATAACGGATTAGAATTGATGAGATTTAAAACAGGAACACCAGCCAGAATAAAGGCTAATAGTATTAACTTTAGCGATATGGAAGAACAACCGGGTGACGAAGAGATTGTGCCTTTTTCTTTTGAAAATGAGAACTTATCAAGGAAACAAATTCCTTGTTGGCTTACATATACTAATGAAAAAACACATGAAATTATAAAAAATAATTTACATCGCTCACCGTTATTTTCTGGGAATATTAAAGGAATAGGTCCGAGATACTGCCCATCAATTGAAGATAAGATTGTTAGATTCTCAGATAAGGAAAGACATCAAATTTTCATAGAGCCTATGGGAGAAAACACGGATGAAATGTATGTTCAAGGTATGTCATCCAGCTTGCCGGAAGATGTACAGTATGAAGTATATCATAGTATAAAAGGACTGGAAAATGCTAAAATAATGAGACCTGCATATGCTATTGAATATGATTGCATCGATCCAACTCAATTAAAACGTTCGCTAGAACATAAGACTATAGAAGGCATGTTTTTTGCAGGGCAAATAAATGGTAGCTCGGGATATGAAGAAGCGGCAGCTCAAGGCATAATAGCAGGAATAAATGCCGCGAAGAGAGTTCAAGGAAAAGAAGCATTGATTTTAGACAGATCAGAAGCATATATCGGAGTTTTAATAGACGATTTAGTAACAAAAGGGACTAATGAACCATATAGAATGATGACATCACGTGCTGAATATAGACTTATATTAAGGCAAGATAATGCAGATATAAGATTAACTCCGATTGGCCATAAAATAGGCTTAATTTCTGATGAAAGATATGAAAAACTATTAAAAAAAATGAGCAATATAGAAAAAGAGATAGAGAGAGTAAAGCAGACAGTTGTTGCTCCGAGTGAGGAATTAAACAGAATACTCGAAGAAAAAGGGACAACTAAAATTACGACAGGAGTACATTTGTCAGAACTCTTAAGAAGAACGGAAATAACCTACAAAGACTTGAAAACTGTAGACAAGGGCAGGCCAAATTTAACTACGGCAGAACAAGAACAAGTTGAAATTCAAGTAAAATATGAAGGGTATATAAACAGACAAATGGCACAAATACAACAGTTTAAGAAATTAGAGAATAAGTTCTTACCACAAGATATTGATTATAATGAAATAAAAGGTTTGGCATTAGAAGCAAGACAAAAATTAAACAAGCAAAGACCTGAATCAATAGGACAAGCTTCAAGAATTTCCGGAGTTTCTCCGGCAGATATTTCTGTTTTGCTAGTATGGTTAGCTATGCAGAAAAAGGGAGGAAATAATGAACAATAAGGAAAAACTTATAAGAGATGCCAAGAAAATCGGAGTAGAATTAAATGAGTTTCACGTGAAACAATTTGAAAAGTATCAAGAGTTATTACTAGAATGGAATGAAAAAATCAATTTAACAGCAATAACTGAAGAAGATGATATTATAACTAAACATTTTATAGACTCTTTATATTGTTTAGAATATATAAAAAGTAAAGACAAAGTCATAGATGTTGGGACTGGTGCAGGCTTTCCTGGAGTACCAATAAAAATTGTTTCACATGAAACATCTATTACATTATTAGATTCACTTAACAAAAGGATAACTTATTTAAATGATGTTATAGAAAAGCTAAACTTAGAAAATATTCAAGCAATACATGGTAGGGCAGAAGAGTATGGAACAAATTCGGAATACAGAGAATGCTTTGATGTGGTGACAGCAAGGGCTGTTGCTAATATGAAAACTTTAGTTGAGTATTGTATACCTTTTGTGAAAATCGGAGGAAAGTTTATATGTATGAAGGGCTCTGACTATAAAGAGGAACTGGAAACAGCAAAAACACACATAGGAAATCTTGGAGGAAGGGTAACTTTAATTAAAGAAATAGTTCTTCCGGAAACTGATATAAAGCATACTATTATTGTAATAGAAAAAATTAAAAGTACACCGAAGAATTTTCCGAGGAGAAAGATAAAATAATAGTGTAAAGTTTAAAAAAGGTGGATTCCATACGGAGTCCATCTTTTTTAAACACTATATAAAAAAGCGACAAATTTTCTTTTTTTTTAACAAATATATGTTATAATATAGATGTTGTTTTTAAGGAGGAAATGTTTATGGGGAAAGTTATAGCAATAACAAATCAAAAAGGTGGTGTAGGAAAGACTACAACAGCGATAAACTTAAGTGCATCTATTGCATTAAAAGGGAAAAAAGTACTTTTGATTGATGCGGATCCACAAGGGAATGCGACGAGTGGATTGGGAATAAATAAAACAAAAGAAAACAAAAATATATATTCTGTTATGATAAACGGTGAGAGCATAAAGGAGTGCATAAAATCAACTCAAATAAAGAAATTGTTTGTACTTCCTTCTAGTATCGAATTAGCCGGGGCTGAATTGGAGCTGGCTAATATGATAGCAAGAGAATTTGTGCTAAAAACAGCAATAGATGAAATAAAAAATGATTTTGATTTTATAATAATAGATTGTCCGCCTTCTTTAGGGCTAATAACAATAAATGCTTTGTCTGCATCTGATTCGGTACTGATTCCTATCCAATGCGAGTTTTATGCGTTAGAAGGATTAGGTCAACTTACTAATACAGTAAATCTTATAAAAAAGAAATTAAATGTGAATCTTGAAATTGAAGGAATTGTTTTAACAATGTATGAATCAAGAAGAAAATTATCAAAAGAGGTGGCTGAAGAAGTAAAGAAGCATTTTAAAGATAAAGTTTTTTCAGTGGCTATTCCAAGAAATGTACGTTTGAGTGAAGCACCTAGTCATGGAGTGCCTATTTCTATTTATGATAAAAATTCCATAGGAAATAAAAGTTACAGCGATTTAGCTAAGTTAGTTTTAAAGAAAAATAAAGAAGAGGTGAAATAAGATGAAAAAAAGTTTGGGAAAGGGATTGGAAGCTCTTTTTGGAGAAGATATAGAAGAAAAAATTGAGGAGATATCAAACAAAAAATCAATAATGGAGTTGAAAATATCGCAGATAGAGCCTAATGTTAATCAACCGAGGAAACAGTTTGACGAGGAAAAAATAAGCGAATTGGCAAAATCAATAAAAGAAAATGGGTTGATTCAGCCTATTGTTGTTTCTAAAAACGGAGATACATATAAGATAATTGCCGGAGAAAGACGTTGGAGAGCAGCAAGGATGGCGGGGTTATCTACTGTACCTGTATATATAAAGGAAGAAATAAAAGGACAAAAATTATTAGAATTAGCATTGATAGAAAATTTGCAAAGGCAGGACTTAAATTCTATCGAAGAAGCTAATGCTTATCAGTCACTAATAAATGAGTACGGCATGACTCAGGAACAAGTAGCGGAGGCTATAGGTAAGAGTAGGCCTAAAGTTGCTAATTCTGTTAGACTATTAAGTTTAGATAAAAGAGTTCAAGAAATGATTATATCGGGAAGAATATCAGAAGCGCATGCAAGAGCGATTTTGCCTATTGAAAATAAGGATAAACAGTATGAAATTGCATTGATGATAGAGAAAAAAGGATTAAATGTAAGAGAAGTAGAAACTCTTATGAGACAGAAGAAAAAAGCACCTAAAAAAGAAAAAATAGAAAATATTTTTGCCAAAAGTGTTGAAGAAGACATGAAAAAGTATTTAGGAACGAAAGTACAAATTGTTACTAAGTCTAAAGAAAAAGGGAAAATAGTAATTGAATATTTTTCTAATGATGATTTAGACAGAATTATAGATATAATTGGTATGGATAAAACATATTAGTTTAAACCTTTGCTAAAAAAGGAGTGAGTTTTTTGGATAATATATTTCAAAATCCGATATTTTTGACGGTTATTTTAAGTATAAATTTTTTGCTGATGATAATTTTCTTAATAGTTATGTTTATAATAGGAAAGGCATATAAACAGCTAAATACACGATATGTAGAGTTTATGAGTAAGTTGGGGGAAGGAAATAAAATAGAAAAAATTCTTTCTGAGTATTTACGTATTGTTGATGAAAACTCTCAAAAAATAAAGCAGCAAGAAGAAAGAATGAATAGGCTAGAAGCAAATTTAAAAAAATGTGTACAGAAGGTGGGATTGATTCGTTATAATGCTTATGGAGATACCGGCAGTGATTTAAGCTTTACAATGGCTTTAATGGATGCAGAGGATAACGGAGTAGTTGTTAATGGTTTATATTCCAGAGAAAGTTCATCTATCTTTGCAAAGCCATTAGCAAAGGGAGAAACAAAATATAATTTGAGTGCTGAAGAAATTCAAGCTATTGATATTGCAAAAGCAAGCAGTAATTCAAGGTATTAAAAAATGTGGAAGAAGCGAGGATACTAAAAAAGTCCTGATTCTTCCATTTTTTTGTAATAGGAAATTCCTCTAAAAAAGCGAATTAAGCGAACAGTAAAAAAGAATTCTTATAAAATATTATTTGGTTGGGCCCAGATTGCCTTCTGACCAATGCTTTCTACACAGGCCGATATATTTGTCGTTTGCACCTAGGACAACTTGTGCACCGGTTTTTACAACGTTTCCGTTTTCATCAAATCTTGCATTATAAGTTGCTTTTTTTCCACACCAGCAAATAGTTTTTACTTCTTCAATAGTATCAGCCCAAGCCAGTAAACATGCACTTCCTTCAAATAGGTCACCTTTAAAATCTGCACGTAGGCCATAACAAACAACAGGAATGTTTAGATCATCAACCATATGAACGATAAACTTAACTTGCTCTTTAGTTAAAAACTGAGCCTCATCAACAATGATACAAGAATAGTTTTTTAACATTTCTTCGGTTATTTCATTGAAGAGAACACATTTTTCACTTAGTCCACAGCGTGATTTTATGATGTGTTCACCATCTCTTGTATCGATAGCAGGCTTTGTTAAAAGAACTTTTTGACCACGTTCTTCATAATTATATTTTACCATCAAAGCATTTGCGGTTTTACTTGAGCCCATAGCACCGTATCTATAATATAATTTTGCCATATTTATACCCCCAATAAATTAAATCCATAACAAATTTAACATATTTTTTAGAAAAAAAACAGCAAATTAAAATAATTTACTTGAAAACTTTATTGTTTTGTGCTATTCTAATATAGCATTGCGGAATTGTGTAACGGTAGCACAAATGACTCTGACTCATTTA
>CAZVVZ010000027.1:0-12922 GCA_964631135.1 uncultured Eubacteriales bacterium | reverse complement strand
TATATTGAGGTGAAAATAATGAGCAAAAGTGTATATAGTTTAGTGCTTATTGATGAGCTGGTAGATAAAGTAGATAGGGAAGCTTATGCATTAAATACCAATCGCTCCAGCTTAATAAATAGAATAATTGCGGAGCATTTTTCAATAGCAACACCAGAACAAAAATTACGTGAAATATTTGAAACTGTTGAGCAAAGATTAAAAGGAACTGACGAACTAAAAATAAAAGAGCATCAATCTGATGCGACAATGTCTGTTCACAGTGCATTAAAGTATAAATATAATCCAACTATTCGTTATTCGATTGAATTATATAAAGAAAGAGAAGATGTTGTCGGAGAATTAAAAGTTTCTTTTAGGACTCAGAATAAGCATTTAATAAGTGATATAACAACTTTCTTTATGCTTTGGGCGAAGATGGAAAAGAAATATATTGAAAAATATTTTCCTGAAAAACAGGTATTATTGCAGATTAAAGATGGAAAATTAGTTAGGAAATTTATAGTGCCTAAAGAAGAAAAGTACAGAACAAATGAGCAGATAGGAAAAGCAATTACTAAATACATTGAATCGTTAGATAGAATTATAAAGATATACTTTAATGATATTGACGACTTACGGCTAGCCAAAACCGACATGGAGAATGCATATATAGAATATTTAAATAATGAACCAATTATTATTTAGATTTAGAAAGGGTGATGTTTTATGAATGAACAAAAATTTACACAGAAATCGATTGAAGTTATAAAAGACGCTCAAAGTTTAGCGATAGAACATCAAAACGTTCAAATTGAGGAAGAGCATCTTTTATATGCTTTAATTGAGCAAAACGGTGGCCTGATTCCCGAGCTTATAAAGAAAATGGGAATAGACTTTTTAACATTTTTACAGTCTTCAAAAAAGCTGGTTGAAGATTTACCGGGAGTTAGCGGACCCGGACGTGAACCTGATAAAGTTTATGTTTCACAAGATGTAGACAGAGTTTTAGTTTCTGCTGAAAATACTGCGGAAAAGATGAAAGACGAATATGTTTCTGTTGAACATATTATGCTTGGATTACTTGACATGCCAAACAATCATTTAAAAGAACTCTTTAAAATTTTTGGGCTAAATAAAAATGATTTCTTAAAAGTTTTGATGTCAGTAAGAGGTAATGCAAGAGTTACAAATGACACCCCTGAGGATACGTATAATGTACTGGAGCGATATGGATCTGAGTTAGTTGAATTAGCCAGAAAGCAAAAACTTGATCCTGTTATCGGACGTGACGAAGAAATTCGTAATGTTATCAGAATTTTATCAAGAAAAACTAAAAACAATCCTGTTTTAATTGGTGAACCTGGTGTTGGTAAAACGGCTATTGCCGAAGGCCTTGCGCTTAGAATCGTAAGGGGAGACGTTCCGGAGAATTTGAAAAATCGCAAGATTTTTTCACTAGATATGGGGGCATTAGTTGCCGGCGCAAAATATAGAGGAGAGTTTGAAGAAAGATTAAAGGCTGTATTACAGGAAATTAAGAAAAGTGAAGGCGAAATAATTTTATTTATAGATGAACTCCACACTATAGTAGGTGCCGGGAAAACTGAGGGTGCGATGGATGCAGGTAATTTATTAAAACCAATGCTGGCTCGTGGCGAACTTCATTGTATTGGTGCGACAACATTAAATGAATATAGAAAATATATTGAAAAAGATCCTGCACTGGAACGTAGATTTCAGCCTGTAATGGTAGATGAACCTACTGTAGAAGATACTATCTCTATTTTAAGAGGAATAAAGGAAAGGTATGAAGTTTTCCATGGGGTAAAAATTCAAGATAATGCTTTAATTACTGCGGCGGTTTTGTCTAACAGATATATAACGGATAGGTTTTTGCCGGACAAAGCTATAGATTTAGTAGATGAAGCATGTGCTATGATACGTACTGAGATGGATTCTATGCCTACGGAATTGGACGAAATTTCCAGAAAAATTATGCAACATGAAATTGAAGAAGCAGCATTAAAGAAAGAAACAGATAAATTATCTAAAGAGCATTTAGAAGAAATCCAAAAAGAATTGGCGAAAATGCGTGAACAATTTAATGCAATGAAGGCAAAATGGGAGAATGAGAAAAATTCTATCGGCAAAGTTCAGAAACTTCGTGAAGAAGTGGAAAAGGTGAATGCTGAAATAGAGCTTGCTGAAAGAAAATATGATTTAAATAAAGCGGCTGAGTTAAAATATAGTAAACTTCCGACTTTGCAAAAAGAACTTTTAGCTCAGGAAAAACTTGCTGAAGAGGCTGAAGGTGATAATACTCTTTTAAGAGATAAGGTAACAGATGAGGAGATTGCTAGGATTGTTGCAAGATGGACAGGAATTCCTGTTGCTAAACTTATGGAAGGTGAGAAAGAAAAACTATTGGGACTTGAAGATATTCTTCATAAGAGAGTAATAGGTCAAAATGAAGCAGTTAATAAAGTGTCGGAGGCTATATTACGTTCCAGAGCCGGTATTCAAGATCCAAATCGTCCGATTGGTTCATTCCTATTCTTAGGTCCAACAGGTGTTGGTAAAACAGAGCTCGCTAAAGCACTTTCTGAAGCATTATTTGATGATGAAAAAAATATTATAAGGATTGATATGACCGAATATATGGAAAAGCATTCGGTATCTCGTTTAATTGGGGCGCCTCCGGGATATGTAGGATATGATGAAGGGGGTCAGTTAACAGAGGCTGTAAGACGTAAACCTTATTCTGTAGTACTTTTTGATGAAGTTGAAAAGGCTCATCCTGATGTGTTTAATATTTTATTGCAGATTTTAGATGACGGAAGGGTTACCGATTCTCAAGGAAGAACGGTTGATTTTAAGAACACTATTATAATATTAACTTCTAATTTAGGTTCTCAATATATATTAGAGGGGATTAGCGCTGACGGTGAGATAAGTGCTGAAGCAAGAGAAGAAGTTAATAAGTTGCTGAAAATGTCTTTTAAACCGGAGTTTTTAAATAGGTTAGATGAAATTATATTCTATAAACCACTGGTAAAGGAAGAAATCAGGAAAATTGTTGATTTAATGTTAGCTGATTTAAATAGACGATTAACAGATAGGCAGTTAAGTCTAGAAGTTACAGACAAGGCAAAAGATTATATAATAGACTCGGCATATGATCCGACTTATGGTGCAAGACCACTTAAGAGATTCATACAGCAGAAAGTTGAAACGTTAGTGGCTAAGCAAATTATAAAAGGTGATATTGAGAGCGATAGTGTAATAGTTGTTGATTATGCTGACGGAGAATTAGTAATTGATAAAAAGGCGGACTAAAGTGAGGCTGCTGAAAAAGCCTCACTTTGTGTGACCTCGTTACAGTAATTTCGCACAAAATATTAAGGCATCTTTCTTGGTAATAGAAAATTCCTTTTAATGCTCGTTTTTTTAGAGGAATTTCTATTACAAAAAAGTCAGATGATACTTTAGATATGGAGGTATGTAAAGTATCATCTGACTTTTGCAGAAATGTTTTGATGCTAAATGCATCAATAAAGGGGATGGATTCCCTATGTTTTTAATATATATTATTATTGTGATAGTTTTGTGAATAATGGCTGAAAAAATTTGATTTGCGAAGCAGAAAATATTAAAATTATATTGATTATTTTGGAAAAATAATATATCATATGTATGACAAAGACAATGAAGGAAACAGTAAGCTAGTTTTTCTTTTCAGAGAGTCGGAGTATGGTGTGAGTCCGATAAAGTAAAAGTTAGCTGAAAATCATTCCGGAGTCCCTAAGTGAAACTAAGTAGCTTTTGGCGGAAATTCACCGTTATATGAATGCCATATATAAGTATGTAGCGAGTGGTTAGCGGAAATTGTTTCGTCTCGGTAAGAGGCGATTTTTTTTGCTCTTAATACATACGAGTAAGGAGGAAACAAAATGTATAAAAAAGTTAGTACAAGCTTGAACTTTGTTGATAATGAGCTTGAAACGGAAAAATTTTGGAAGGAAAATGACATTTTTAAAAAGAGTACAAAAGCTCGCGAAGGGTGTCCATCATTTACATTTTTTGACGGGCCACCTACAGCAAATGGGAAGCCTCATATAGGGCACGTCTTAACTCGTTCTATAAAGGACTTGATTCCAAGGTATAAAACTATGAAGGGATATAAGGTTTTGAGAAAAGCCGGTTGGGACACTCATGGCCTTCCTGTAGAGTTAGAAGTTGAAAAATCTTTGGGGTTAGATGGCAAGCCACAAATTGAAAAATATGGTATAGAACCATTTATCCAAAAGTGTAAAGAAAGTGTTTGGAAATATAAAAGTGAGTGGGAAAAGATGAGTGACAGAGTAGGATTCTGGGCAGATATGGAAGATCCGTACGTTACTTATCATGATAATTATATAGAATCTGAATGGTGGGCGATTAAAGAAATTCAGAATAAAGGATTGCTTTATAAAGGACATAAAATTGTTCCTTATTGCCCAAGATGTGGTACTTCTTTATCCAGTCATGAAGTTGCTCAAGGTTATAAAGACGTTAAAGAAAGATCTGCTATTGTTAGATTTAAAGTTCCGTCTCAGGAAAATACTTATATTATGGCATGGACAACAACTCCTTGGACTTTACCGTCAAACGTTGCATTAGCCGTAAATCCTGATGAAAGTTATGTTAAAGTAAAGTATCCTGAGTGCGACTGTGAACATAATCATAACGGAGAGTATGCTATTTTAGCGGAAGCTTTGGTTAGTTCTGTATTCGGTCAGGAATGTGAGGTCGTTGAACGTTGGACAGGTAATGAATTAAAAGGGCTTACATATGAACCTCTATTTAATTTTACAGAATTAAATAAAAAAGCATACTATGTTGTTGCTGATGGGTATGTAACTTTAACAGATGGAACGGGAGTTGTTCATATTGCACCTGCTTTCGGTGAAGATGATGCGAGAGTTGGCAGAGATAATAATTTGCCATTTTTGCAGTTAGTAGATGAGCAAGGCAAGCTAACAGCTGAAACGGGCGAATGGGCAGGTACTTTTGTTAAAGATGCCGACAAGCTTGTATTAAAGGATTTAGAAGAAAGAGGATTACTGGTTGATGCGCCTTTGTATGAGCATTCATATCCTTTCTGCTGGAGATGTGACACACCACTTATATATTATGCAAGAGAAACATGGTTTATTAAGATGACTGCTGTTCGTGATAAGCTTGTTAGAAATAATAAAAAGATAAATTGGCTTCCTGAGAGTATAAGAGACGGAAGAATGGGTAACTTCTTAGAGAATGTTATTGATTGGGGACTTAGCCGTTCTCGTTATTGGGGGACTCCACTTCCTGTCTGGGAGTGTGAATGCGGTCATTATCATGTAATAGGAAGCCGTGCAGAATTAAAAGAATTAGCTATAGAAGATGTGCCGGACGATTTAGAGCTTCATAAGCCTTATATTGATAAATACCATATAAAGTGTGAAAAATGCGGTAAGGAAATGAAAAGAGTTAGCGATGTAATTGATTGCTGGTTTGATTCCGGATCTATGCCGTTTGCTCAGTGGCATTACCCATTTGAAAATAAAGAAAAGTTTGAAGAAAATTTCCCTGCTCAGTTTATTAGTGAGGCTGTTGATCAGACCAGAGGATGGTTTTATACTTTACTTGCAATTTCTACATTATTATTTGACACAAACCCATTTGAAAATTGCATAGTCCTAGGGCTTGTTCAGGATAAAGACGGGCAGAAAATGAGTAAGCATAAAGGTAACGTTGTTGACGTTTGGAGTGTATTAAATAAGCAAGGTGCAGATGCTGTTAGATGGTTTTTCTATACGAATAGTGCTCCGTGGTTACCTAACAGATTTTATGAAGAGGCTATTTCTGAGTCTCAACGTAAGTTTATGGGTACTTTATGGAATACTTATGCATTTTATGTGCTTTATGCGGACATAGATAAGTTTGACCCTAGCAAGTATAGCTTAGATTACAATACATTGACAGAATTAGATAAGTGGGTTTTATCTAAACTCAACACTGTTGTTAAGACTATTGATGAAAATCTTTCTAACTATAGAATTACCGAAGCGGGTCGAAGTGCTTCTGAGTTTGTTGATGAGCTTAGTAACTGGTATGTAAGATGCAATCGTGATAGATACTGGGTTAAAGGTATGGAACAGGATAAGATAAATGCATATATGACTTTATATACTGTTTTATCTACTTTAATAAAAGCTTTGGCTCCGTTTATACCTTATATGACAGAGGAAATTTATCAGAACATTGAACGACCGTTTATAAAAAATGCTCCGGAAAGTGTTCATTTATGTGATTTCCCTGTCGCTGATGAAAAGCTAATAGACAGTAAACTTGAAGAAAATATGGAATTGATATTAAAAATTGTAACTCAGGGCAGAGCAGCCAGAAACAGTGCAAATATTAAAAACCGTCAACCGCTTTCTAAGTTATATGTTAAAGCTTTAGGGAATTTAACTGACGAGCATAAGGGTATTGTTTCAAATGAACTTAATGTTAAGGAAGTTGTATTTACAGACAACATTGACGGATTTGTAAGCTACAACATTAAGCCAAACCTTAAAACTGTCGGACCTAAATATGGCAAACTTTTAAATGCAATTCGTGAAGAATTACCTAAGGCTGATGGTTTAGCTATAGTAAAAGAATTAAATACTAACGGATCTGTTGATATTACTATCGCAAATGAAAAGTTGAATTTCGTTGCTGAAGATTTACTGATTGAGACTGCAAAAGGCTCAAGATATGTTACTGTTCAAGACGGAGACGTTACTGTTGTCCTAGATACAGAACTCACACCTGTACTAATTGAAGAAGGGTATGTTAGAGAACTTGTAAGTAAAATCCAAAATATGAGAAAAGAAGCAGGATTTGAAGTACAAGACTATATTGACATTTTTTACGATGGTGATGACAAGCTTAATGAAATTATTAAGAAAAATGAAAATGCTATTGCTTTAGATGTACTTGGAAAGAATATAACTAAAGGCAACGGAGAAGGATTTAGCAAGGAACTTGACATCAACGGGCTTAAGGTTAATGTTACTGTAAAAAAATAAATAATTTTGACGATTATAATATGGTAGAATTAATGTAAAAAAGGGGGAGACGTGTGATGGCAGAAAACATCCTGGTAGGAGCAATTGGAACAGTAGTTGCGATGGGAATTTTGCTTTTCATTGTTGGAATAATTATATTTGCAGCTTTTGCGACAGCTATAATATTGTTATGCTTGTCTATTAAAGAAAAAAATGAATTAAAAGTAAAAGGCATCGATGAAGACAGAATAAAGAAAATAGTCAGTTTGTCAATTTGGTCTTTAGTTATTACTATTTTGTCGTGTACCGGCTGTGTACTTATGGTTCTTCCTATTTTAGCTTTGTCTTTTACAAGTTCTAATGCAAAAACAGCATTGCAAGCCGGAAATGTTGCGAAAGCAGTAAAAGAATCCGACACAGCACTTTTAATGATTATTATTTCTAACAGCATCGTAATAGGACTTTGCGCTTTGAACTTTGCTTCAAGTGCTATTAAGATTATGTTAAATAAATAGAAAGCAAAATATTCGCAAAGGCTTTTTCAGTAGCTTTAATATGTTAACACTTTTGGACTTTTACTCATACTATAAATTGTGAAATAATTCACAAATAGTAATGAGGAGTGAAAAATATGGGGTGTATGGAAGAAGAAAATCGTAGCAATTTTGGAAGACACACTGAAGAAGGAAGTTGCTCAAGGTTTTTTCCGGATAATATAGAGGAGCTATTAAGAAAGTTAGTTTGCGAGTGTGTTATAATTACGTTAAAAAATGGCTGTAAAGAAAAGGTTAGAATAGAGTGTGTTTCGGGAGGACTGTTAGTAGCTAAGGAAGAGGGAAACCTAAAATTTATTGATATGGGTTGCATTTGTAGTGTAACTGCTTCAAGAGAGACTGTTTTAGATGCTATTATAAGCCCTTTTGACTGCCACGACTAACGAATAATTTCATAAGGGCAATGGGTTTGCACTCAGAAAATGAGTAAGAGAAAATAAAAGGCTTTGGCATTTTTGCCAAAGCCTAATTTATTGTAATAGGAACTAAATCATGTATGATATCATTTTTGCCATACCCTCCTCAATGGTCAAATACGATGTATCAAGAATAATCGGATTTTTCGGTACAAGAAGTATTTTATTCTTAATTTCGTATTCTTCTCGGTGTTTAAGGTCATTATAGACATCGTCAAAACGGATATTTTCGTCGGTTTCTAAAAGTTGCAAAAAGCGCCTGTTTGCACGTATTTCCAACTCAGCAGTCAAGAAAAATTTGACTTTAGCTTCTGGGAAAACTTCCGTGCCTACTTTTCGACCATCTGTTATTACTCCACCGGATTTTGCATAAGAATGCTGAAGATTGGTAACAAATTCTCGGACTTCAGGAAGATGCGAAACAAATTGTACTGAATTAGTAACATCTACTTTACGAATTTCTTGGGATACATCTTCACCGTTTAGAAATACTTTTTCACATGCAAGCTGGACGTTGATGTAACTGAGTGACTGGGCGATTCCTGCGGGGTTGTTGAGATCAACATTGTTTTTCATGCAGTACAAGGTGATTGTTCTAAAGACAGCACCGGAATCAAGATGAATTAGTCCAAGTTCCTTCGCAATTCGAGATGCTAAGGTAGTCTTACCGCTTGCCGGGTAGCCGTCGATGGTCGCAATATCTGCAAACATTCATACCTCTCCTTTCATATGGTCGAAGATACAGCACATATTAACATAACTAGTACAGTATAACATTATTATGTTAATTAGTCAAGAATATATGCAGTACATATAGGCTGACTACTTACTGTTTAGACTACTATGTGAAAATAAGGTATATGTTTTATCGGAATCCAGGATTTGTGATGAAAGACTTTAAACATATATCTTGTTTTCACATAGCAGTAGTCTTAACGGTAAAAAACATATAATAAAAATTAAATGCAATCATAAATCAGTATAAACAGTGGCCTTTTGGAAATAATGTAATTAGTAAAAATTTCTTAAAAGGAGGGCTTATTTTGATAAACAAGGTAGAAATATGTGGTGTTAATACTTCTAAATTACCTGTGCTATCAAATGAAGAAAAACATGATCTTTTAATTAAAATAAAAAATGGAGATATGGTTGCAAGGCAAGACTTTATAAATGGTAATTTAAGATTAGTATTAAGTGTTATTCAAAGATTTTCAAATAGGGGCGAAAATATTGATGATCTCTTTCAAATTGGCTGTATAGGCTTAATAAAAGCAATAGATAATTTTGATTTAAAATATGAGGTTACTTTTTCAACATATGCTGTCCCGATGATAATAGGTGAAATAAGAAGATATTTAAGGGATAATAACTCAATACGAGTAAGCAGATCATTAAAGGATACCGCTTATAAGGCATTACAAGTCAAGGAAAAATTGATGAGCCAGAACAATAAAGAGCCAACTATAATGGAAATTGCTAAGGAGCTGGGGTTACCTAAGGAAGAGATTGTTTTTTCTTTAGATGCTATTCAAGATCCAATTTCATTATTTGAACCTATTTATCATGATGACGGAGATGCTTTATTTGTAATGGACCAGGTCAGTGACACTAAAAATACCGATGAAAAATGGATTTCAAATTTAGCTATTAAAGAAGCAATGGCTAAATTAAATGATAGAGAAAAAATGATCTTGCAAAAAAGATTTTTTGATGGACGAACTCAAATAGAAGTGGCTGATGAAATAGGGATTTCTCAAGCTCAGGTTTCAAGGCTTGAGAAAAGCGCACTCCTTCACATGCATAGGCACATTTAATGTTTTTAGTGAATATATTTTAGTATGAATTGTACAAATCCATACAATTTATACTAAAATAGGAGGTACATATATGAGCAAAATGGTGGATTTTAGACATAAAGAAGTTATAAATATATGCGATGCTAAAAGATTGGGTTGTGTCTGCGATGTGGACGTTGATTTTTGCACTGGTACTGTTAATGCTATTGTTGTTCCCGGTTGCGGAGGTCAGCGCCTTTTTTCATGCTTTTTTCGCGGAAACGGCGATATTGTTATACCATGGGAAAATATTAGGAAGATAGGCGAAGAAGTTATCTTAGTAGAAATTTAGAGTGAAAGTACTCCGCCTATAATCCCTGATAGTAGTATGAACCAGATTGGGTGAAGTCTTGATTTTTGGAGAAGTATTAAAAGAATAATAAATAGCCCTGTTTCAAGAAGCTTTAATGAGTATGCTTGAGTAAATAGGGTCTCTTTTAATATATCTATTCCGGTGACAAGTATTAAAGCTATTACACCGGCACGAATACCGTAAAATGCTTTTTTTAATATTTTATTTTCTCTAAATTTTATTAAAAATTTAGAAACCAGTATAATAACTATTATTGACGGAGTAATTAGTCCGAGGGTTGCGACAATTCCACCGACAATTCCGTTGGTTAAAAAACCTGTATATGTTGCCATATTTACTCCGAGCGGGCCGGGAGTTGCTTCGGAGACTGCTATCATATTAGATATTTCTGAAGCTGAAAACCAAGCTGTTTTTTGGGATAATTCATATAAAAATGGGATTGTTACCAGCCCTCCGCCTATTGCAAATAATCCTATTTTAAAAAATTCATAAAAAAGACTTAAAGTAATCATTTAATTTTTGCACCCCTTTTCAATAAGCCTAATGTCCCGGAAATTATTACTGCAAGTATTGGGGATATATCTAAGGCGACTGATAATATACATATAATTAAAAATATTATAAGTGTGAATTTATCAGTAATGCTATTTTTCCATAATTTAAGTACAGCTGAAAGTATTAAAGCGACTACACAAATTTTTATCCCTGAAAAAATATGCTGTATTAGTGAAGTAGTAGCAAAGTTTGAAATTAAATTTGCAATTAGGAGTATTATTATAATAGCAGGGCATACAATACCTAAAGTTGCGACAATTCCGCCAATTATACCTTTTCTTTTATACCCTATGAAAGTAGCTGTATTTACGGAAATTATTCCGGGAGTACATTGCCCGATTGCATAATAGTCTGTTATTTCTTCGGCTGTTGCCCAGTTACGTTTTTCTACTATTTCACGTTGAAGAATCGGGAGCATCGCATACCCTCCTCCGAACGTTGTTATTCCTATTTTAAAAAATGTAAAAAACAAATTAAGTAATTCTCTCATAAATTTTCCTCCGTAAAATAGTTTATCATATTAAATAAAAAAAATTAACAAAAATTATTCATAACTAAAAAATCTCTTGCATACAGTTGTAAAGAAAAACAAGTACAAGGGAGGTATTTAGTGGTGGAAAAATATAGTATTTATAAAGACATTGCGACTAGAACGAGCGGTGATATTTACATAGGGGTTGTTGGGCCTGTAAGAACGGGGAAATCAACCTTTATAAAGAGATTCATGGATTTAATGGTTATTCCTAATATTAAAAATATTCATGACCAAGAACGTGCAAAAGATGAACTTCCTCAAAGTGCCTCCGGGCGTACGATAATGACTACAGAACCTAAGTTTGTCCCTAATGATGCTGTAGAAATTACTTTAGAGGATAAAATTAAAATGAAGGTACGGCTTGTAGACTGTGTGGGATATTTAGTGGACGGAGCCATGGGACATATGGAAAATGATTCACCGAGAATGATTTCTACTCCGTGGTTTAATGAAAGAATTCCGTTTGAACAGGCTGCAGAAATTGGAACTCAAAAAGTAATAAATGAACATTCTACAATAGGTTTAGTCGTAACAACAGACGGCTCTATTTCCGAACTTCCAAGAGAAGCATATATTAAGGCAGAAGAGAGAGTGATAAAGGAATTAAAGGAGTTGAATAAGCCATTTGTTATTATACTAAATTCTGCATATCCACAAAGTGATGCTACTAAAGCATTAAAAGACGAGTTGAGTGAAAAATATGATGCTCCGGTAGTTGTGGTTGATTGTATGGGAATTACAACAAATGATATCAATGAAATCTTTACAAGTATGCTTATGGAGTTCCCTGTAGATGAAATAAATATAGAACTTCCAAGCTGGCTTGATTGCTTGGAGTATAAACATTGGTTTAAAAAGGAAGTGACAGATAATGTAGCTGAAACTTTTTCCGCTGTTACAAATATGCGAAATATTGAAGAAGCTGTTTGTAAGATACGTGAAAATGAAAATGTGACTGATGCTACTATGCAAGAAATTGATATGGGCACAGGTCGGGTAAAAGTCTGTATGACGTTTCCGGAGAATATGTTTTACAATATATTAAGTGAGATGGCCGGAGTCGAAATTAGCGACCAAAGTCAGCTAGTTAAGATGATAAATGAGATGGCACATATTAAGAAAGAATATGAAAAATTAGAATATGCTTTACATGATGTAGAAACTAAGGGATACGGTATTGTGAGCCCATCTATGGATGAACTTACTTTAGAGGAGCCGGAAATAGTAAAACAGGGCGGAAAGTTTGGCATAAAGCTTCGTGCAAGTGCACCTAGCATTCATATGATAAGGGCAGACATTCAAACAGAGGTTTCACCGATTGTTGGAACGGAAAAACAATCTGAGGAATTGGTCCAATATTTGATGGAAGAATTTGAAAGTGATCCGAAAAAAATTTGGGAGTCTAATATTTTTGGTAAGTCGTTGCATGAGCTGGTGAGCTCAGGACTTCACAACAAGTTAAATCGTATGCCGGAAGATGCACAGGAAAAGTTGCAAGAAACTTTGCAGAGAATAATCAATGAAGGAAGCGGAGGGCTTATTTGTATAATATTGTAAAAATTATTAGATTAAATAGTGGTAAAGTTCAGTTACTAGTTAGATAAAAAATACTATATATGTTTTATCGGAACTCAGGATTTGCGACGAAAGACTTTAAAA
>CAZVVZ010000026.1:0-12923 GCA_964631135.1 uncultured Eubacteriales bacterium | reverse complement strand
GCTAATAATCGTAGTTTAGGTAAAAGGTAGAATAATGTATTGAAAAGAGAGTGGTATTTTTATAAAATATAATGGATATATAAATCAATAGGAGGATACTAAAATGAAATTGGTAGAGATTTTATTTAGAATAGCGGAAGGGGCTTTGATTGGACTGGGTGCAGTTTTACCCGGGATTTCCGGTGGAGTGCTCTGTGTAATATTTGGTGTATATAAGCCGGTTATGGAGTTACTGTCCCATCCTATAAAGAATTTCAAAACTCATGTTCCTAAACTTATGCCTATTATAATTGGTGTAGCGATTGGCTTTTTAGGGATCGCGAATGTGCTTGCATTTTTCTTAGAAAAATATCCGTCACAGTCTGTTTGCCTTTTTGTTGGGCTGATTGCCGGTATGATTCCTTCGCTATGGAATGAGGCAGGAGAAAAAGGTAGAAACAAGTATTCATATATTTCACTGGTGGCTGCCGGTATAGTTGTTTTTTCTATATTATATTGCTTGCAGATTTTTTCAGTTACTATTACACCTAATTTTGGCTGGTACATATTCTGCGGTTTTTGCCTTGCACTGAGTGTTATAGCTCCCGGAATGAGTTTTTCTACACTACTTATGCCTTTAGGACTTTATACTCCGTTTGTAGCCGGGATAGGGAATTTAAATTTTGAAATACTGATTCCGGCCGGAATTGGAGCCGCAGTAACGGTTATTTGCTTGGCTAAGGCTGTTGATTCGTTGTTTGAACATCACTATTCTGTTGCCTTTCATGCGATTGTTGGGATAGTTACGATTGCAACATTGATGATTATTCCTTTTGACAGTTTTATGGAGTCCGGGACACAGTTTTTAGCTAATTCTATATGCCTTATTGTTGGTGTTGTGAGCGCATTATTACTAGATAAATTTAATAGCGGAGTAAAAAGGGGCAAGTCTGACCAATAACTTAAGTCTTAAGAAATTAGCACTCTCTTGTTGACATTGCTAAAAAATAGATATATAATTCGTCATAAAGGAGTGAGTTATATGGCTAATAAACAATTTAAAGCAGAGTCAAAAAGACTTCTCGATTTAATGATAAATTCAATTTATACAAATAAAGAAATCTTTTTAAGAGAGTTAATATCTAACGGAAGTGATGCTATTGATAAGCTTCATTATCGTTCTTTAACAGATGATAAGATAGAAGTTAATCAATCGGATTTTGCAATAAGAATTGATGTTGATAAAGCTAATCGTAATTTAACAATATCAGATAATGGTTGCGGAATGACTGAAAGTGAATTAGAAAATAATTTAGGGACGATAGCGAAGAGTGGCTCTCTTGCATTTAAGAAAGAAACAGAAGATAAGAAAGGAATAGAACTTATCGGTCAGTTTGGTGTTGGATTTTATTCAGCATTTATGGTCGCAGATAAGATTACTGTTACCAGTAAATCAGTAGATTCGGAACAGGCATACAGATGGACGTCTAAAGGGGTGGAAGGTTATACGATAGAGCCATGTGAGAAAGATAGTGTCGGAACAGAAATTGTTTTGCATATCAAACCTGATACTGATGAGGAAAAGTATAGCCAGTTTTTAGAAGAATACACAATAAAAAGTATTGTAAAGAAATATTCGGATTATATAAGATATCCTATTAAAATGGAAGTTGAACATGAGCATAAAAAAGAAGGTACAGAAAACGAATACGAAAAAGTTAAAGAAGTAGAGACATTAAATAGTATGGTACCTATTTGGAAAAAGAAGAAGAGCGAAATTTCGAAGGATGACTACGATAATTTCTATACAAGCAAGTTTAACGATTTTGAAAAACCAATTAAGGTAATTCATAGTGTTGTTGAAGGGCAATTAAGTTATAATGCACTTCTATACATTCCGTCACATGCTCCGTATGATTATTATACAAAGGAATATGAAAAGGGTCTTCAATTGTATTCAAATGGTGTATTGATTATGGATAAATGTTCAGATTTATTACCTGACTACTTTGGCTTTGTAAAAGGATTAGTAGATAGTCAGGATTTGTCTCTAAATATTTCACGTGAGATGTTACAACATGACAGACAATTAAAGGGAATTGAGAAGAATATTGAAAATAAGATAAAATCCGAACTTGAAAAGATGCTAAAAGATAATAGGGAAGAATATGAGAAATTTTTTGGTGCATTCGGTATGCAATTAAAGTTTGGAACTTATGCAAATTTCGGTATGAATAAAGATAAGTTAAAAGATTTATTATTATTCTATTCTTCAACTGAAAAGAAGCTTGTTACATTACAAGAGTACTGCAGTAGAATGAAAGCTGAGCAAAAAGATATTTATTATGCTTGCGGTGAAACAAATGACAAGATTGAAAGTTTACCTCAAGTTGAAGCAATTAAGGCAAAGGGTTATGAAATCTTATATTTAACTGAAAATGTGGACGAATTTGCTCTTCAAGTTTTAATGGAATATGATAAGAAAAAGTTTGTTAATGTATGTGCTGAAAACATAGATATCGCGACTGAGGAAGAAAAAGAAGAGTTAAAGAAAGAAAATGATGAATTTAAGGGAATGCTAAGCTTTATGAAAGAAAGCATCCAAAATGAGGTCCAAGATGTTAGATTTACGAATAGACTAGTAAATCATCCTGTTTGCTTAACGAGCGAAGGACCGATTTCTGTTGAAATGGAAAAGACATTAACCAGTCAGTTCGGAGACAAGAACCAAGTTAAGGCTCAAACGGTTTTAGAAATAAACAAGGCACATCCGATTGTAAATAAGTTAAAAGAATTGTATAAAGATAATAAGGATGAGCTAAAGAATTATACAAAGATTTTATATTCGCAAGCAAGACTTATCGAAGGGCTTAGCATTGAAAATCCAACGGAGATAAGCAATTTGGTTTGTGAACTTATGTCTAAATAGGCTTCAAAAAATAATTAGCAACCAGACAGAGGGGACTTTGTGAGGTTATTGAAAAAGTCTTTGCAAATAAAATGGCACAGATGTCATCTTTTAAACTATATGACATTTGTGTTATTTTTTTTGATTTAATGTTTCTTATAGAAGGATTTTCCTCGTATGGGTAGAATATAGAAATATCGAAAGTTTTAAGAGTTTCGACAAAGGAGAATCCCTTTTCTTAAGCGAATTAGTGGGGCGAGAGGAGGGGGTAAATTTGGTTAGCATAGATTTTATTAAGGATAAAAAAGTTGTTGTTGTAAAGATAAATGAGGAAATTGATCATCATACTTGTGAGAAGATAAAGAATAAGATTGATTTGGCTATTGAGTTTAGAAATGCTAAATATTTAATATTTGATTTTGATGGTGTTAATTTTATGGATAGCTCGGGAATTGGGCTTATTATGGGGAGGTACAAGCTTATAAGTAAGAATGGCGGACAAGCAATTATAGTTAATTTGAAACCTGCTGTTCGTAGGATTTTTCAGATGTCTGGCATTTTTAAGATTTTAACAGAGGATAAAAATATGGAAAGTGTTTTACAGAAGATAAAGACGGAGGTGTAAGATGGGTTACGATAATGTTATGAAGATGGAGTTTTTGAGTAAATCTACTAATGAAGGGTTTGCGAGGGTTGCAGTTGCTTCGTTTGTTTCGCAACTCGATCCTACGATAGAGGAGTTATCGGAAATAAAAACGGCTGTTTCTGAGGCTGTTACTAATTCAATTGTGCATGCTTATGAGGATGAAATCGGTATGATTACGGTTTCAGCTCAGATTAAAGATGATACGGTTATTATTCAGGTTAAGGATAAGGGGAGAGGAATTGAGAACATCAACAAGGCGAAAGAGCCTCTCTTTACTACAAAGCCTGATTTAGAACGTTCAGGTATGGGCTTTACTATTATGGAGAATTTTATGGATAAACTTACGGTAAAGTCTGAGGTTGGCAAAGGCACGACTGTTACTATGAGTAAGAAGATTAAGAAAAATGTTTTAAATGGGATACATAAGGAAAGAGTTTTAGCAAATTAAAACTTGTGATTACTAAAGAGAAAGGATTAGAATATGGAGTTTACAAATGAGGAACTCTTAAAACAGGCTAATTCCGGCTCTAAAGAGGCTGTGGATATTATTGTTGAGAGGAATTCTGGTTTGGTTTGGAGTATTGTTAAGCGTTTTTTAAATAGAGGGTATGAGAAAGAAGATCTTTATCAAATTGGTTGTATTGGGCTTATAAAAGCTGTTAGGAAGTATGATACTTCGTTTAATACACTATTTTCTACCTATGCGGTTCCGCTTATTATGGGGGAGATAAAGAGATTTTTACGTGATGATGGCTTGGTTAAGGTTAGTCGTGCAGTTAAGGAGAATGCTGTTAAGATAAAGCTTGCGATTGACTATTATTTTGCTAAGAATGGTGTTGAACCTACTGTTTCTGAGATTTCTGCTCATCTTAAGATTTCTGCGGATGATGTGGTTATGGCACTTGAAGTTTTAAAACCGGCTGAGTCGCTAAATGCTGTTATCAATGAGTCAGATAAGAACCCTGTTTATTTAATAGATAAGTTGGCTAATGCTGATAATACTGATGAAAAGGAATTTGAAAAGATTATATTAAAGGAACTGCTTTCTGAACTTGCACCTTGTGAAAAGCAGATTATTGCTATGAGATATTTTAAGGGCGCTACACAAGTGAAAGTTGCGAATATGCTCGGAATTTCTCAGGTACAGGTTTCAAGAATGGAGAAGAAGATTTTAGAGAATATGAGAAGTAAGATGGCGGAGTAATTTTATGAGTAGAGTTGTTATTATTGGCGGTGGAGCTTCAGGATTGTTTGTGGCTTGCAATACGGCTAAAGATTTAGAAGTTACAGTTATAGAAAAAAATGATAGACCCGGCAGAAAGCTTGCTATTACCGGTAAAGGAAGATGTAATATTACTAATGCAATGGATATTAGTGATTTTATTAAAAATGTTCCCGGAAATGGCAGGTTTTTATATAGTGCCTTTTATTCTTATACAAATGAGGATGTTATTGATTTTTTTGAAAAACATGGGGTAAAAACAAAAGTTGAAAGAGGGGAAAGGGTTTTCCCTGTTTCCGATTCAGCTAAGGATGTTGTTACTGCATTATATAGGTGTGCGGTTAAAAATGGAGTTAAGTTTAGATTTAATACGGTCGCAAAGGATGTTTTGACCAAAGATGGCGGAATTTTCGGTGTGAGGTTAAGTAGCGGTGAAGTAATAGAATGTGACAGAGTTGTTTTAGCGACCGGTGGTATGAGTTACCCGGCAACAGGTTCTACCGGCGATGGATATAAGATTGCAGAGGAATTGGGACATACTATTGTTATGCCTAAGCCTTCGTTGGTTGGTTTAGTCTCTGATACTTCAATTATAAAGGGCTTACAGGGATTATCACTGAAAAACGTTGAGTTTTTACTTAAGAATGACAAGGGCAAAGTTATTTACAATGCTTTTGGTGAAATGCTTTTTACACATTTTGGAGTATCGGGTCCGATTGTATTAAGCGGTAGTAGAGTTTTACATAAATATATGAAAGAAGATTTAACTGTAGATGGGATTATTGGAAGTATCGACTTAAAGCCGGCTCTAAGTTTTGAAAAATTGGATTTGAGGGTTCAAAGAGATTTTTTAAAGTATAGTAATAAGCAGCTAAAGAATGCTTTATTTGATTTGTTACCGGAGAAATTGATCCCTGCGGTTATAGAGCTTAGCGGAGTTGATGGGAATAAGGTTGTTAATGCTGTTACTAGGGAAGAAAGATTTTGCATTGTTCGTGTATTAAAAGATTTTAGATTTGATATAAATGCACTTAGACCTATTGCTGAAGCTATTATTACTGCCGGTGGGATAAAAATTTCCGAAATAGATCCTTCTACCATGGAGTCTAAAGCTGTAAAAGGTTTATTTTTGTGTGGTGAGATTATTGATGTTGATGCATTTACCGGAGGATTTAATTTACAGATTGCATTTTCTACTGCATATTTAGCGGCAAAAAATGTTTGAAGTTAGTTAGTAATTATACGGGATTATATTTTTGTATAGTAGCCTGACTAGTAACAAATATCGGTTATGGGCTCTGAATCACTATTGAAAAAATACTGTATAGATGATAAAGTATATTTAATAAAATGTTGGGAGTTGATAGTATGATAGAGTTTGAGCAGTATAAATCTCAAATTGAGGAATTAAAGGAATTATCTAAAGAACTGAGTGTTTCTCTTTGACGTTAATAATAAATTAAAAGAGATTGATAAATTAGATGAAGAGATTGCTAAAGATGGATTTTGGGAAGATTTAGAAAATTCTCAAAAGATATTGCAAAAGAGTAAGACCCTAAAGTCTAGTGTTGAGAAGTACGAGGCTTTAGTTAGAGAAATAAGTGATTTGGAAATTTTAAATACATTGGGAACAGAGGAGGATGATGCTTCTGTTATTGAAGAGATCGGAAAAGGAATTTATAAGGTTAAAAAGATTATCAACAAGTTAAAGCTTTCTACACTTTTAAGTGGGCCTTATGACAAAAATAATGCTATTTTAACTCTTCATTCCGGTGCCGGCGGAACGGAAGCTCAAGACTGGGTTGAGATGCTTTACAGAATGTATTTAAGGTGGGCTGAAAGGAATGGTTTTTCTGCTCGTGAGTTAGATTTACTTCCCGGAGATGATGCAGGGATTAAGAGTGTTACTTTTATGGTTGAGGGCGAGAATGCTTATGGATATTTGGCTTGTGAGAAAGGTGTTCATAGGCTAGTTAGGATTTCTCCTTTTGATGCGAATTCTAGACGTCATACTTCGTTTGCATCTTTAGATGTTATGCCGGAGATATCTGATGACATAAATATTGATATAAACCCTGTGGATTTAAGGGTTGATACATATCGTGCAAGTGGTGCGGGCGGGCAACATATCAATAAAACGGAGTCGGCGGTTAGAATTACACATATTCCGACGGGTGTTGTTGTTTCGTGTCAGACTGAACGTTCTCAGATTCAAAATCGTGAAACTGCGATGAAGATGCTTAAATCTAAGCTTTTTGAGATTAAGGAGAGAGAGCATTTAGAAAAAATCGAAGATTTAAAGGGCGATATGAAGGAAATCGCATGGGGTAGTCAGATTCGCTCATATGTTTTTCACCCATATAGTATGGCTAAGGATCATAGAACCGGGTTTGAGGTTGGTAATGTCCAGGCTGTTATGGATGGCGAGATTGACGGATTCATTGATGCTTATTTAAATTCTAAGGTTAATGGTTAATAGATGATTTTTAATTGGAGTGTTTTTTATGAAATTATTGTTGCATAGTTGTTGCGGACCTTGTTCAACGTATCCGCTAAAGGTTTTAAAGGGGGAGAATATTGATATAACTTCTTTTTGGTTTAATACCAATATTCATCCGTATACTGAGTATAATAGCAGATTTCTTAGTTATAAAAAGCTTATGGAAATTGAAAATATTCCTACGATAGAAGTGCACGATTACGATATAGTTAGGTTTACACGAGCTGTTTATGGTAAAGAGGATAAAAGATGCAGATACTGCTATGAAAGTCGTATGGAAGTTGTTGCAAAGACTGCCAAAGATAAAGGGTTTGATGCTTTTTCTACTACACTTTTAGTTAGTCCTTATCAAAAGCATGAGTTATTAAAAGAGGTTTGCGAAGAGATGGCTAAAAAATATGAAGTAAAGTTTTACTACAGAGATTTTCGTGAGGGCTTCAGAGAGGGGCAGGCTATTGCCAGAGAGATGGGACTATATATGCAGAAGTACTGCGGTTGCATTTATTCGGAGGAAGACAGATATAGTAAGCAGATTAAGAAAAATAGGGCGGAGGATAAGAGCATAAATGAATTTTTGAAATTTAGGGAAATTTTTTAAGGCTGAATGAGGTGATTGATAAAGGCATGAATGGGGGTGGCTAGATGGGTATATATGTTTTTTATGGAGAAGAGGATTTTCTTCGTGAGTACAATTCCGCCAAAGTTATTGATGACTGCAATTTAAGCAATTTAGACATGAATTTTATTAAGTTAGATGAAGAAAGTATTGGGAAATTGCCGGATAATTGTGAACAACTCCCGTTTTTTGATAGTAAAAAGGTCATATATATTAAAAATTCAGGGTTCTTTACATCCGGGAAAAAAATTGCTTCATCTACAGTTGAGAAGGTTACAGAGTATTTAACTAAACCGCCTGAGTATGTTGAGGTCATTTTTAATGAAGATAGTGTGGATAAAAGGCTTAGCCCTTACAAAAAGCTTGCAAAGGTTGCTAAATTTGAAGAGCTAAAATTTCGTGGCGAAATAGACTTGGCAAATTGGATATGCAGTGGTATGAAGAAATGTGGTGCGAGTATTGATATTGAGACTGCAAAATATTTAGCAGAGGTTTGTGGACCGTCTATGAGCTATTTGCATAGTGAGATTAAAAAGCTTGCAATATTAAATAAAGAAGGAGAAAATATTGATAAAAATTTGATTGACAGAGTTGCGGTTAAGAGTATTCAAGGTATTATTTTTGACTTAACAGATGCAATTGGAATTAAGGATAAGGCGAAATCACTTAAACTATTAGAAGAACTTATTCTTAAAAAAGAGGCTGAACAGTTTATTTTAATTATGTTATATAAGCATTTTAGAAATTTGTTTTTAATTAAGGTTGCAGCAGAAGACGGTGTTGCTAGTGCAGAGTATTTAGGAATCAATCCGTATGTTTACAGAAAACTTCTTAGTCAGGTTAAGAACTATTCAACTGATATGTTAAGACGGATTTTAGGTGAGTTTACTATGATCGATTATAAAAGTAAGAGAGGGGAAATTGATTTAAGAACCGGAATTGAGATGGTGATATGCTGTGCCTGACAAAAATCACCGTTCGCAAGACTTTTTTAGTAGCCTTGCGAACGGTGATTCTTGTTAATTAAATATTTTTTTTAATTGGGGGATCACATCATTTGTAGCTTGATACCCAATTTCTATTAGTTTATTCATATTTTTAAAGTCTAACAATTCGACTGAGTCGGGGAACTTTATTGATATTAAAAATTTTTCTTTCCCGATCAATGTCTTTTTTGCAGTGAGCTGCATAATTTCAAAAGAATGAATAATAAGTTCGAATATTCCACTGTTTTGTGGCTTTTTATATTCTTGTGCTAAGTCTATTGCAAGAATATTTTTTTCGCCTGCGGCATGCAAAAGGTTTATAGGTAAGTTATCTGAAATTCCTCCGTCAATAAGTAACAGGTTATTTAACTTTTTTGGATAAAATATTGCAGGCAGTGATGAGCTGGCTCGCATTACTTCTGCTAAATATGCATCATTTTTCCAGACAATATTAGGAATTTCAGGCAGGCCATCTAATGAATTTGTGTACACTATTGTTTTTGAGGTTATTAAATCTACACAAGGGGATATAAAGCGCATAGTTGTATCAGTTATGTGTTTGTTTTTTGTAAGCTTTTTAAAATATGCTTCTAATTTATTCCCTCTTATTAGGCCGGATATTGTTACTGTCGAATGTGTAAGCAGCTGAAAAATCGCCCGAGTATATTGAGAATAGCATGGATCTAGAAACATGAAATAATTCTTTGAGAAGTTTTTTGAAAGATCCTCTAAGTCTTTTGACGTGTACCCTATTGCATATAGACCTCCTATTATAGAGCCGATACTTGTTCCGGCTATTGTTGAGGGGATAAGATTATTTTCCTCTAAAGCCTTTAATACACCGATGTGGGCTGCTCCTTTTGCCCCGCCGCCGGATAATGCAATTCCAAATGACATAAATACCACCCATAGTAATATATGAATTTTTGCTATAAAATGTGTCATTGGAATTTAGAAGTCTTTCGTCGCAAATCCTAAGTCTCGATAAAACATATATACTATTTTTGTACAGTAGCCTGAGCAGTAACTTTTTTGCGACGTTCGAATTATGAAATATTTGACGATTATTCTTATTTATGTTAAAATACAAACAGAATTTTTTGGAGTAAAGTTTGGAGGGAAGTATTATGGATAATGATCAAGTTGAAGTTAGAAGAGCTAAGCTTGCAAATTTAGCTCAGACAGTACAAGCATATCCTGAGAGATATGAGAGGACTCACGAATTAAAAGATGTTAGTACTTTAGAAGATGGAACAACAGGTGTGAGAGTTGCCGGAAGACTTTTATCTAAAAGAAAGATGGGAAAACTTGCATTTATACATATAGGTGATGTTGAGGGCAAAATTCAACTTGCTTTAAAAAAGGATATTTTAGGTGAAGAAAAGTATAAGTTCTTTTTTGAAAATATAGATATCGGTGACTTTATTGGGGTAGAAGGAGAAGTTTTTACTACTCAGACAGGTGAGAAAACTATTCGTGTAAGTGAATATACATTTCTAGGGAAGTGCTTACGTCCTTTACCGGAAAAATGGCATGGCTTGGCAGACGTTGAAGCTTGCTACAGACAACGTTATTTAGACTTGATTATGAATACTGATACTAAGAAAAGGTTTATTTTAAGGACTAAAGTGTTAAATGCTATTAGGACATTTTTAACTGATAGGGGATTTTTGGAGGTTGAGACTCCAATATTATTGAACAAGGCTTCCGGCGCTTTGGCTCGTCCGTTCATTACTCATCATAATGCTTTGGACATTGATATGTACTTAAGAATTGCACCTGAGACATATTTAAAGAGATTGGTTGTTGGTGGATTTACTAATGTTTTTGAAATTGCAAGATGCTTTAGAAATGAGGGGATTGATAAGTCTCACCTTCAAGATTTTACTATGATTGAGGGGTATTCTGCTTACTGGAATTATAGGGATAATATGAAACTTATGAAGGATATGTTTACATATATTCTTACTGAAGTTTTTGGTACTATGACGGTTTCTATAAATGGAACTCCTATTGATTTTTCTCAGGAATGGGGAGAAATTTCATTTAAGGATGCTATCTTAAGAGATTGCGGTATTGATATAGAGATGTTTAAGTCTGCAGATGATTTACGTGCTGAGATTAAGGCGCACGGAATAGTTTTAGAGGTTGATAATTTAGAAGAGTTGGGCTTAGGGAACTTGATTGACCAGCTTTATAAGAAGGTTAGTCGCCCTAATATTGTTAACCCTACGTTTTTAACTTCTCACCCTACAGAGCTATCACCGCTTGCACGTTCTAATGATGACAATCCGGATATTACTGATAGATTCCAGCTTGTTGTCAACGGAGTAGAGATTGTTAATGCTTATTCTGAGCTTGTTGATCCTGTTGAGCAGAGAAAGAGGCTAGAGGCTCAGGCTAAAAGTCGTGATAATGGCGATGATGAGGCTATGGTTAAGGAAGAAGATTATTTATTGGCTATGGAATATGGTATGCCTCCTATTTCCGGATGGGGTATGGGTATTGACAGATTACTTCAGCTATTTACTGAGCAGGACAATATTAAGGATTGCATTTTATTCCCACTTATGCGCCCGGTGGATGATTAGTTTCTTGTATCCGAAAAGATACTTTGATGCTTTGTTGTGGAGCGACATAATGCGGATTTTTATGCTATGGAAGGAGTTTTTATTATGTCAGAATTAACTATGGATAAATTGGTTGCACTTGCTAAAAACAGAGGGTTTGTTTATGCAGGATCCGAGATTTATGGGGGACTTGCTAATTCATGGGATTATGGTCCTCTCGGCAGTGAACTTAAGAAGAATATTAAGGATGCATGGTGGCAGAAGTTTATTCGTGAGTCTAAATATAATGTTGGGATAGATGCTGCTATTATTATGAATCCACAAGTGTGGGTAACTACAGGTCATGTTGGCGGATTTAGTGATCCGCTGATAGACTGCAAGGCTTGTAAAACTAGACATAGAGCAGATAAACTTATAGAGGAATGGGCATTTAATAACGGTAATCCGGTTTCCGGATTGGACGGTTGGACTAATGAGCAGTTAGTTGAGTTTATCAATAAGAATAAAGTGCCTTGTCCTGAATGTGGAAAGACTGATTTTACAGATATAAGAAAATTTAATTTAATGTTTAAAACTTTTATGGGAGTTACTGAAGATGCTAAGTCTGAGGTTTATTTAAGACCTGAGACTGCTCAGGGTATGTTTGTTAACTTTAAGAATGTTTTAAGGACTTCAAGAAGGAAAATGCCTATGGGTATTGGACAGATGGGACGTTCTTTCAGAAATGAGATTACACCCGGTAATTTTATTTTCAGAACTCGTGAGTTTGAGCAGATGGAACTTGAATTTTTCTGCAAGCCCGGTACTGATTTAGAGTGGTATGAGTATTGGAAGGGATTTTGCAAGAACTGGCTTATTTCTTTGGGTGCTAAAGAGGAAAGTCTAAGATTGAGAGAACATTCTAAAGAGGAGCTTTCATTCTATAGCAAGGGTACCACAGATATTGAATATTTATTCCCGTTTGGCTGGGGAGAGCTTTGGGGGATTGCGGATAGAACTGATTACGATTTATCTCGTCATATGGAGGCTTCTAAGACTGATTTAACATACTTAGATTCAGATACTAATGAAAAGTATGTCCCTTATTGTGTTGAGCCTGCTGTTGGAGTTGACAGATTATTTTTGATGTTTTTGTGCAATGCTTATGAAGAGCAAGAAATTTCTGAAGGCGATGTTAGGGTTGTTTTACATTTACATCCTGCATTAGCTCCTGTTAAAGTGGCTATTTTGCCACTTTCCAAGAAGTTATCTGAGCCTGCGACTAAACTTTTTGAGGAATTGTCCGGTAAGTTTATGTGCGAGTATGATGAGGCAGGTAGCATCGGAAAGAGATATAGAAGGGAAGACGAAATTGGGACTCCGTTCTGTGTTACTTATGATTTTGATTCGGAAAATGACGGGTGTGTTACTGTTCGTGACAGAGATACCATGGAACAGGTCAGAATTCCGATTGATGAGTTGGAAAGTTACATTAGTGACAGATTGAAATTTTAGTT
>CAZVVZ010000025.1:0-13149 GCA_964631135.1 uncultured Eubacteriales bacterium | reverse complement strand
TAAAATAAAAATTAACAGAAATTTTATCCTTGTGTAATATATGTTTAAAGTATATAATTGTCAAGTAGTGTAAAGTGAAGTATGAAAAAATAGGGTAAATAAAAATTATCGGATAGTGTCAGGAGGAATACATATGAAAAAATTTAGAAATTTCTTAGTTATAATTACCGTTATAGGTTTCTTACTATCTGTTTTCCAAATAGGCTTACGATTCTTAGCCGAGCAGAGAAATACAGTGGTGGAGATTGTTGCGGATTATGAGGATTTTTCAGGAATTGCTTTGGAAACAGGAGAAGGTATAAAGGATATGGCGAATGAATTGATCAGTTCCGGAGTAACTTCTATTGCAATTTCAGAGGAAAGCCTATCAGATATGAAAGATGACGGAAAGATTTTAATGTATTCCGGTGTTGATTTAAAGTATTTAAATGTACATTTTAATAATGAATATTTTAAGCTTGCTACGTCTGTTAAGAACTACTTGGATAATAATTCAATTGAGTATTCAAATGTTACTTTAGTGTTTGGGAATAATTCGGATACATATAATTTTTTGGATAACTCTTTTAAGACGAGATTTAACGGAGCTACAGAAAACTTTAATGAAGAAGGTAAGTTCTGCATTTTAATAAAACGTAGTATGGATAAGGTAAAAGATGTAGGACTCGGACTTACTGACGAAGATTTTGATGAGGCGAAAGAACTTGGATTTAACAACATTATACCTAGAATTGAAAACCATGAAGGGATAACCGAAAAAGAAGTAGATGATTTATACACACAGCTAAAGAAGTATAAAGTAAGAACTGTAATCTTCGCGGGTGTTACGGTTTTTGGACAGGATTACCAGGATGAAGACAGCAAAATGTTAAAGTATATAGGTGAAAAGTTTTCTAAGAAGGATGCGGAAATTATTACCGCTATTATTGAAAAACCGGCTGAAACAGATTTGGAAACTACTCAAAGGGGTATAAAGAAACTTTCGGAATATTCAAATTATGTTAATACGAAGATTTTTTCGACGGATGCCAGTCAGCTACAGAAATTAACGTACGAAGGTTTGGCTGACCAATGGGGCAGGGCTATTTCTCAAAGAAATGTAAGGGCTTTATATGTAAGACCGTTAAATAAAGCAGAAAAAACTACACAGGAGAATTATGAAAATACTTTAAAAGCTATAAGAGAGATAAAAGACAGAATAAGTTATATGGGAATGAAGTTAGGAAATGTAAAAGGGCTTGGAAATATTAAACAGATATCGTATTTACAATTAGGAATGGCTATAGGTATAATCAGTGCAGGATTTTTATTGATTTTTGCAATTTTTGGAGATGAACGTTTAAAAAAGTTTTGCAAAGCTATATATTTTTTATATGTAGTATCTGTTATTGGCACTATGCTGTTATATATAGTACCGATTAGTTATGAAAATTTTGGAGATTTAGCGAACAAATTATTTGCATTTGCTTCTTCGATTATTTTTGCTTCACTTGCCGGGGTATGGATTGTTGACAGTTATAAAAATAATAAATTTTTGGCTAACGGTTCGTATGTTAAAAAAGGTATTGTGCTATTACTGATTTCGGCATTTATTGCTGTTGTTGGCGGTGTTTATATCGGAGCGATATTATCTGCTTCTAAATATGTATTAAAGTTGGATACATTCAGAGGAGTAAAAATTTCTTTCTTACTGCCTTTAGTTATATGGGGATTTACATATGTTATAAAAATCGGATTTTACAGAGATAAGGCTGATAATCCGTTACCTCTTTTAGAACAGTGCAAGTTGTTTTTTGAAGAAAAGGTTACGGTTAAATATGTTGTTATAGTTGGAGCAATATTATCTGCACTGGCTTTTATGGTTATGAGAAGCGGTAATACCATGACTTCGTCGGCAGGCACGTTAGAACTTGCATTTAGGAGCTTTTTGGAAAAATATTTAGTCGCAAGACCTCGAACAAAAGAGCTTATTGCTTTTCCGATATTATTCTTAATACCGTATTTGGCTAAGTTTAAGAATAAAGAATTTGTATTTTTAGCAATGGGTGTTGGGATGATCGGAGTAGAAAATATTATCAACTCGTTTTGCCATATAAGGATGCCTGTGCTTATTACTTCACTTAGTACAATTTATAGCTTGATTTTTGCAATTATTATTGGTAGTATATGTGTTGTAGTAGTAGAAAGAGTTATTAAGAGTATTAGGAAATAGCTCCTTAGTTTTTAGAGACTAAAATATATACGAAGGAGGTTCTGTTTTAAAATGAAGAAAGTTTTGTTAGCAGGATATTATGGTGAAAATAATATCGGAGATGAAGCAATAGCAGAAGCACTTACTAAAGAATTAAAAGGAAGAGGGTACGAGGTTTTGATGCTTTCGGGAGATAGAGTAACCTCTTCGCAGATTTATGGGGTTGAGGCTTATAACAGGCAGAGACTTCAGGATATGAGAAATGCTATTTCTAATTGTGATTTTGTAATTTTAGGAGGAGGAAGTTTACTTCAGGATATTACAAGTACATATAGTTTATGGTATTATATCGGTTTTATAAATTTATGCCGTATGATGGGCAAAAAGATATATATTGCTTATCAGGGAATAGGGCCGATCAATAAGAAACAGAATGAAATACTTACCAAATTTACTTTAAATCGCAGCAAAAAGTTATGGATTAGGGACGAAATATCTATAAATACGTTAAGAGAGATGGGTGTTGTGAAGCCTATAATTTCTTTATCTTCTGATGCAGTGTTTATGCTAAAACCTCCTAGTCGCGATCAGGTTAATGTGTTGCTTGCTAAGGCAGGTATAAGGAATGATGACGGTCGCCCTATTATTGGAATTGCACCGAGACGTTGGGGGGCTGAAGATAAGGCAGGTGTGTTTGCAAAGATTGCAGATGAGTGCATAAATAGGTTTAATGCTAAAGTGGTTTTCTATGCTTTTCATAAGGATATCGATGTTAAATACATCAATGAAATTTGCTCGAGAATGACTAACCGTGCATATGTTGTGGCAGATAGTTATTTACCGTCTGAGGTTATGGGAATGATGGGTGCGATGACCTTAAATATTGGTGTTAGACTACATTCACTTATTTTTTCGGCGAAAATGGGAGTACCTTTACTTGGTATTTCTTATGACCCTAAGATTGACGGCTTTTTGGATATGCTTGGGATGTCACCGGTATGTACTTATGAAGAACTTTCAAGAGAGCAGATTATGCCTGCTGTCAGCTGGATTATGAAGAATAGTTTTCCTGTTGACGGTATGCTGGAAACTATTAGTAATTTTGAGAAGCTTACAGTTAGAAGCTTAGATGAAATTTTGTTGGAAAGTGAAATGGAATCTTAATATAAGAGGAGGAGAAAATTTAATGGACCTGCTGGGAGTACGTATTGATAACGTTACGATGGAGCAAGCGGTAAAAAAGACAGAGGAATTTCTGACGGAAAATAAGTTACATTTGATTTATACACCTAATCCGGAAATGATTATGGCTGCACAGAATGATGAAGAGTTTAGAAATATTTTAAATTCGGCGGATTTAAATATTCCGGACGGTAACGGAGTTGTTTGGGCATCTAAAAAAATCGGCGAGCCGCTTCATGAACGTGTTGCCGGTTATGATTTTATACATAAGATTTTTGAATTGGGTCAAGATATGGATATATCTTTTTATTTCCTTGGGGCAAAGCCCGGTGTTGCCGAAAAGGCAAAAGAGAAAATAGAGGAAAAGTATGTTGGAATAAAAGTTGTAGGGACTAATGACGGCTATTTTTCTGTTGAAGAGGAAAAGGATATTTTAGAAAAAATAAATGCTGATAAGCCGGATGTTTTATTGGTTGCGATGGGGGCGCCTAAGCAGGAAAGATTTATATATAAATACAGGAATAAATTAAATTGCAAAGTGGCGGTTGGTGTTGGAGGCTGTTTTGATGTTATTTCAGGTAATGTTAAAAGGGCACCGAATATTTTTATAAAGTTGAAGCTGGAATGGTTATACAGGTCGCTTACTGATATAAAGAGATTTAAAAGGCTGACTGCTATCCCTAAGTTTATGAATAAGGTAATAAGGTATAAAGGGAGAAAAGGGCATGAATTTAAATAAGGTTAAAACTTCGATAATTAACGGAATATATGTGTTGATAGGGGTTGTACTCATTACGGTTTCTATCAACTCATTTTTCTTAAAATTAAAAATTGCTCCGGGCGGAGTGAGCGGTCTTGCGACTGTTATTCATTATTTGACGGATATTTCGGTTGGTACTGTTGTATTTGTTTTAAATATTCCGCTGTTTATTGCTGGATTTTTGGCTTTTGGCAAGAAGTTTAGCATAAAAACGTTAATTGCAACGGCTTTGCTGTCGGTACTATTGGATAATACGTTGTTTTTACCTCAGATTACGGATGATATGTTACTTGCTTCTGTGTTCGGAGGTATGATTATGGGCTGTGGTATGGCTCTTGTTTTTAAAGGAGGGGCTACTACAGGCGGTACAGATATTGCAGCTAAGGTTGTTAATAAGTATTTTCCATCATTTAATATTAGTGAGCAGCTGTTTTGTATTGATGGGCTGGTTGTTGTTTTTGCGATGGTTGTTTTTAGGGATTTTGATATAGGATTATATTCTATTATTACTATTTGGTTGTCGGCTAAGATTATAGATATTGTTTTTGAAGGTGTGGGATTTGCAAAGGCTATGTTTATAATTTCAGATAGCGGCGAAGAGATAGGTGACAGAATTTTGGATGAGGTTGGACGTGGTGTTACCGGGCTTGATGGCGAGGGACTGTATTTAAAGAATAATAAAAAGGTTTTACTTACTGTTGTGGATAGAATGCAAATACCTACTATTAAGAGGATCGCAAAGGAAATAGACAAGAGTGCTTTTATAATTATTACTGACGTTAGAGAGGCACTTGGAGAAGGGTTTAATAAGATGTAAAGTTTTGGAGGGATAAGGTTATGGAACCTTTAGCATATAGAATGTGCCCTAGAAATCTGGATGAATTTTATGGGCAAGAACATATTTTAGGTGAGGATAAGTTACTTACACGAGCAATTAAAGCAGATAGGCTCTCGTCTATTATATTGTGGGGCCCTCCTGGCTGCGGAAAAACCGCCTTGGCTAAAGTTATTGCTAAGATGACAAAAAATAGTTTTAAAAAATTAAATGCTGTTAATTCGGGTGTTGGAGATATTAAAGATATTGTGGCTGAGGCAAAGAATTTATTTATGAATCCGTCCGGCAAAATTGTGTTGTTTATTGATGAAATTCATAGGTTTAATAAAAGTCAGCAAGATGCACTGCTTCCTTATGTTGAGGACGGTACTGTCATTCTGATCGGTGCGACTACGGAAAATCCTTATTTTGAAGTTAATAAGGCTTTAATTTCACGTTCTACGGTTTTTAAACTTGAACCATTAAAAAAAGAAGATGTGATTAAAGCATTAGAGCATGCAATTCAGGATAAAGAGCGAGGACTCGGAAATTATGTTGTTGAGTTTGCCGAGGGTACGATAAGTCATATAGCGGAACTTTCTAAAGGGGACTTAAGGAAAGCCCTTAATATTCTAGAGATGGCAGTACTTACTACGGATATGAGTTCTGACGGAGCAATACATATAAGTAAAGAGATTGTGGAAGAATGTACTCAGCAAAGAGTTACCGAGTTTGATAAAAACGGTGATTCACATTATGATAATATAAGTGCTTTTATTAAGTCAATGAGAGGTTCTAGTCCGGATGGAGCATTATTTTATTTGGCACGTGCTATTGCCGGTGGCGAAGATCCTATGTTTTTGGCCAGACGTATTGTGATTTGTGCTGCTGAGGACGTTGGAATGGCAGATCCGAATGCTTTAGTTGTTGCAAGTGCCGGAGCGCAGGCGGTTAATTTAGTGGGGTTGCCGGAGGCAAGAATTATTCTGGCAGAAATGGCTGTTTATGTCGCTAAGGCGCCTAAGTCCAATGCGAGTTATATGGGAATAAATATGGCATTAGATGATGTCATGAACACAGATACGGGGACGATTCCGATGCATATTAGAAATGCACCTGTCGATGAAATGAGAAAGTTCGGGTATGGGGAAGGATATAAGTATGCACACGATTATGAAGGCGGGTATGTTGAGCAGCAATATTTGCCGGACAAGATTAAGGATAAAAAGTACTATATTGAGAAGTGACTTTGGCGAATTTTAGATAAGCAAAATCCTCTAAATGAAATAAAACATATAGCTTATTTCATCTAGAGGATTTCGTTCACAGTTTCTTATGGTGTGCCCGAGACGATTCGAACGTCCGGCCAACGGCTTAGAAGGCCGTTGCTCTATCCTGCTGAGCTACGGGCACATATGTAGCTTCACCTTGCAACTCTGTAATTATACTATAAGTTGCATGTAAAAATCAATAGATATTTATAAAAAAGTTTCAAAATTTTTTCACATTTATACAAAATATTATCACATATGTGGGATAAAATATACAATACAAGGGGGAATTTTTATGGATAACGAAAATGAAACTTATTATGACGAAGGGAGCCAAAATGAAGAAGTAAATATTATTTGCAAGAAAAAAACTAAGAAAAATGTGCTAAAAAGCAATGCAGTTGTTTTCTTTATGGCTGTATTATTTGCTCTTACTGTAGGGTTCGCAGTCGGAAGTATGAATAAAAGCGAATCGCTTTCTGATAATACTCAAAATGAAGTGTACAGCAATATAATAAAGACCGTTGCAGGTTCTTCTGAAGATGGAGAGCTGACAATTAAAGATATTGCTAAGCTTACCGAGAATTCTGTTGTTGAGATAACTACTGAAGGGGTTGTAAGAGGAAGCAGACTTGGGCAGTACGTTTACGAGGGCGCTGGAAGCGGTGTAATTATTGCATCTGATGGATATATCGTTACTAATAACCATGTTATAGAGGATGCTAATAAGATAATGATAAAGTTAAAGAACGGAGATATTTATGAGGCAAGTGTTGTTGGCAAAAGCAGTGAGGTAGATATTGCTGTTTTAAAGATTGATGCAACTGATCTACAAGCTGTAGTTTTAGGTGATTCTGATAAGTTAGTGGTAGGAGATACTGCGGTTGTGGTTGGTAATCCGCTTGGCTCCGGGGCTACAGTTACAAATGGTATTATAAGTGCTTTAGATAGAGAGATTGACTTGGGTGATTCTGTTATGAATTTGCTTCAGACTAATGCTGCGGTTAATCCCGGTAATTCAGGCGGTGGGTTGTTTAACGGAAAAGGTGAGTTAGTCGGTATAGTTGTTGCAAAGTCTGCCGGTAGTGATATTGAAGGAATTGGTTTTGCTATTCCTATAAATGATATAAAAGATACTATTTCCGAAATTAAGACATATGGATATATAAGGGGCAGAGTGCAACTTGGTGTTAATCTTCTTGAGGTAGACAATGCTTGGGATGCTATGATATATAATTTAGACAGCTTAGGAGTATATGTAAGAAGTGTTGAAGATGATTCTGATGCTAAAAAAGCAGGAATAAAAGCCGGAGATAGGATTGTTTCAATAAACGGAAATGATGTTGATGAGGCTAATGATATTAAAAAAGAAATTTCTTCAAAATCGCCCGGAGATAAAATTATTTTAGGTATCAATAGGAACGGCAGGGAGTATAATGTTAATGTTACTTTAAGTGAATATAAAGGTGAGTAGTATTGACGAAGGAAAAACTGAGTTATAAAATGTATGCAAGGAGGCTGATAAAATGATTAAGATTTTTCCATCGATTTTATCTGCGGATTTTGCAAGACTTGGAGATGAGATTAAGCTTTTAGAAACTGCTGCAGCGGATGGAATCCATATTGATGTTATGGATGGATGCTTTGTTGATAATATAACTTTTGGAATGCCTATTATTAAGGCTATAAGGAAATATTCAAATTTGTTTTTTGATGTTCATTTGATGATAAATAATCCTAATAAATATGTTAAAGCATTTGCCGATGCGGGAGCTGATGGGATAACTTTCCACATTGAGGCTGTTTCTGATGCATTTGAGACGATAAGGCTTATAAAGGATACCGGTAAAAAGGTTGGTATTTCTATTAAGCCTGAAACGAATTTGCCGGATAAGAGTATATTAAAGGATATTGACTTGCTTTTGGTTATGTCGGTTAATCCGGGGTTTGGCGGTCAGAAGTATATAGGGGCTGTTAACAGAAAAATTGAGGATTTGTTAAAAATAAGATATGAAAATGATTTGCATTTTGAAATTCAGGTAGACGGTGGAATAAATAAGTCTAATATAAATATTGTTTCAAAGTGTGGAGCAGATATTGCTGTTGTGGGTAATGCTATTTTTAGCGAAGAGGATAGAAAACAGGCTATTTTGGAGTTAAAAAATATAGCATCTGCATGATAGGAACTGTAAATTTTGGCAATAATGTATATCATGGAGGTGAGAGTCGTTTATGTACAAATTTACGGAAAAGGCTGAGAGGGTAATAAAGTTATCTAAAAATGCTGCGAAAGATTTGGATCATAATTATGTCGGAACGGAGCATTTACTGGTCGGGTTGATACAGGAAGATGTCGGAGTAGCTTATAAGGCTTTATTTATGCAGGGTCTTACTAAGGATTCTATTATGAATAAGATTGAGGAACTGATTGGCAGAGGCTTAGAGGATAATAAGATGTTGGGCTTTACGCCTAGGGCTAAACGGGTTTTAGAGCTTGCTTTTCATGAGGCAAGAGGACATAAGCAGGAATATATAGGGACTGAGCATATATTGCTTGCGATTATGCATGAGCCGGATTGTATTGCTGTTAGGGTTTTGGTTGAACTTGGTGTTGATATGCAAAGGCTGTATAATGAGATTTTAAAAAGGGTTTCCGAAGATACAAACGAAGCTTTTGAGGTCACTAAAAGGAATACGAGGAGTAATCTCACTCCGACGTTAAATCAGTTTGGCAGAGATCTTACCGAACTGGTTGAGCAGGGCAAGATAGATCCTGTTATAGGTCGTGTTGACGAAATAGATAGAGTTATTCAGATTTTAAGTCGTAGGACTAAAAATAATCCTTGCCTTATCGGTGAACCGGGAGTTGGCAAGACTGCTGTTGCAGAAGGGCTTGCTCATAAGATTGTTATGGGAGATATACCTGAGATTTTAAAGGATAAGAGAGTTGTTTCTTTAGATTTGTCTTCTATTGTGGCAGGTGCAAAATATAGAGGGGAGTTTGAAGAACGATTAAAAAAAGCTTTAGCGGAAGTTATTAAGGTTGGTAATGTCATTCTGTTTATTGATGAGTTGCATACTATTGTTGGAGCAGGGGCGGCTGAAGGTGCGATTGATGCGGCTAATATTTTAAAGCCTTTATTGGCTCGTGGAGAGATTCAACTGATTGGGGCGACTACTTTAGATGAGTATAAAAAACATATTGAGAAGGATGCAGCTTTGGAGAGAAGATTTCAGCCTATTATAGTTGAGGAGCCTAGTGTTGAAGATGCAGTAAATATATTGCTTGGGTTAAAGGATAGATATGAGGCTCATCACGGGGTTAAGATTACAGATTCGGCTATAAAGGCTGCGGTGAAGTTATCTAAGCGATATATAAATGATAGGGCTTTACCGGATAAGGCAATTGATTTGATGGATGAAGCGGCATCAAAATTAAGGCTTTTTAGTTTTACTGAGCCTGAGAATATTAAGAGCCTAGAAGATAAGGTAAAAAGGCTGGCGGAGGAGAAGAATTCTGCGGTTATCAATCAGAACTTTGAGCTTGCGGCGGAGATTAGGGATAAGGAACTTAAACAACGTGCTAAGCTTGATAAGGCTAAAAAAGAGTGGCAGAAAAAAAGTGAGTTACAAGATAATGTGGTAGATGAAGAGCAGATTGCGGAGATTGTTGCGAAGTGGACCGGAATTCCTGTGACAAGGCTTGCAGAGGAAGAAACCGAAAGGCTTAAAAACATGGAGACTCTTATAAAGAAACGTGTTATTGGGCAGGATGAAGCTATTTCGTCAGTTTCTAAGGCTATAAAAAGAAGTAGAGTGGGAATTCAGGATCCTAAACGTCCTATTGGTTCGTTCCTGTTTTTGGGGCCTACCGGTGTGGGAAAGACGGAGCTTAGCAAGGCTTTGGCTGAAGTTTTGTTTGGTGACGAGAATGCTATGATTAGAATTGATATGTCAGAGTATATGGAAAAGCATTCTGTTTCAAAGTTAGTTGGTTCTCCGCCCGGATATGTTGGATATGAAGAGGGCGGTCAACTTACGGATAAAGTTAGAAGAAGGCCGTATGCTGTTTTACTTTTGGATGAGATTGAAAAAGCTCACGAGGATGTTTTTAATATTTTACTTCAGATTTTAGAGGACGGAAGGCTTACTGATTCGCAAGGAAGAGTTACTAATTTTAATAATACCATTATTATTATGACTTCCAATGTTGGGGCAAGGATGATTTCTGACGGCAGAAAGCTTGGCTTTTCTAAGGGCGAGAATAAAGAGGTTGAGTATAAGGATATTAAAAAGAATGTCATGGAGGAGCTTAAGAGAACTTTTAGACCTGAGTTTTTAAATCGTATTGACGATATTATTGTTTTCCATCAGTTAGATAAGGACAATATTAAGAATATTGTTGATATTATGATTGAAAATTTGACTTTAAGATTGGCAAGTAAGGATATTTATGTTGAAGTTAGTGATGAGGTTAAAGAGTTTATTGCTAAAAAAGGGTTTGATACTACTTATGGTGCAAGGCCTTTGAGACGTGCCATTCAGAGTGAGATTGAGGATGTTATTGCGGAAAGCTTTTTAGATGGCAATATAAAACCGGGTAAGACTGTTAGGCTGATACTTAGTGGCGAAAAAGTTGTTGTGGCATAGGGGTGTCAAAAAATAAATACCTCATATATTCGCATTTTTTGAATATATGAGGTATTTATTTTTCTAGGCCCTACAGAGGCTTTTATAGTTACTTTTTAGTTAGTCTTTTATATTTATAACGGGAGCAGCAGAAATTTGCTTATTTTTATCTATATAGTGCATACTTTTTTCAGCAATCTGTTCTAAAGTTGTATTTTCAAATTTTTTAAAGATATCGTAGTGTTCATTTTCTTTTTCTGTTACAAATTCTACAAATATTTTATAGAAAGGGTTGCCTAGTCCTTTTTCTAATTCACTTTGAAGTACGTTTAGCGATTCTTCTAATGTTAAGTCTTTTTCACGATATATACGTGGTTCACGTAGTGCTGTATATATGTCTGTTATTTCCAATAATGAGATTGCCGGTAAAAATGTATATATTTTCTTTTCAGAGAAATTTTTGGGGTGATGGAAAAATACACTTGCAATTATGTCGTCATTAAATCCTAACTGACGTAGCAAGTTTGCACTATGGATTGAGTGCTTAGACATTTCTTTATACTCGGTTTCTGTGAGTTTCCCCGGTTTAGCAAGTATTTTTTTGTTTATTTTTATTTTCCCGATGTCGTGCCACCAACACATTACAATTAGTTTATCGTATTGGGAGAATGATAAATTTTTAATATAATTTATAAATAACTCTTTTTCTTTATGTTTTATTTTTTTTGTTAAGACGTCTAATGGTAATTTTCTTAAATAGTCTACAAATTCTATCATGCAACTAGACAGCTTTAAAGAATGAGTGAATGTGTCTATTTTTAGGTTTTTATTATCATTTATTATATCGTCTATTGTTTCGCCGTATGTTTCGATCAATAAATCTGAAAGGTCTTTATCCATACTTACACCTCCATGTTTTTAAGCGATATATATTTATATATTAGCACTTTGCTAATCAATATGTCAAACAGTTTGAATGTTGGGAGCATTTGACAAAATATGTAAAATGATATATGATATCAACGAGATTATTAACAACAGATTGGCTTTTAGCTAGAGGGGAAATGGGGAAGAACGATTTTATATAAAATAAGTATGCAGGAGGTAATGATGGAGAAAATTGAAAATAAATATGCAAGTAGCATTTTTGAGGATATAAAACACATTGATGAATATGAAAATGAGTTTTGGTTTGCTAGGGAATTTCCAAATGCTTTAGAGTATAAAGACTGGAGAAACTTTTTAAAGGTTTTAAATAAAGCAAAAGAGGCTTGCAAAAATTCCATGGTCTTATAATATGTTAATTTTAGATAAAATAAAAGAAGAAAAGTTAGTTAAAGTTGTTCTTAATTGGTAAATGGGGAGTTATGAAAAACTAAAAAGAAAGGAAAAAAGCAGTGGAAGATAACAAATTAATTATATATAAAAATAGTGAAGGTAATATTATAGTAGATGCGATTTATAAAGACGAAACTTTATGGTTATCACAAAAAGGAATGTCAAAAGTTTTTGAATGTTCTACAGATAATATAAGTTTACATTTAAAAAACATATTTAAAGATAATGAATTAGATAAAAAATCAGTTACCGAGAAATGCTCGTTAACTGCAGATGACGGAAAAAACTACAACACAACTATTTATAGCTTAGATGCCATAATTGCTGTAGGATACAGAGTTAATTCTAAAAAAGCAACAGAATTTAGAATATGGGCAACTAAAATTTTAAAAGAATACATGACAAAGGGATTTGCATTAAATGATGAACGTTTTATAAATGGGAATAAATATGATACGAAATATTTTGATGAATTATTAGAACGTATTAAAACAATTAGAGTCAGTGAAAGAATGGCGTATCAAAAAATTACAGATTTATTTATTGCGACATCAGCTGATTATAGTCCAAAGTCAGAAGAAGCCTATACTTTCTTTAAAATAGTTCAAAATAAGCTACATTTCTCCATTACTGGACATACTGCTGCTGAGTTAATATATAATAGAGCAAGCTCGGAAAAAGAGCATATGGGATTAACTACTTGGAAAAATTCTCCTGATGGTTTAATATATAAATACGATGTAGTTGTTGCTAAAAATTATTTAAATGAAGAAGAAATGAATAATTTAAAAGATTTAACAAATATGTTTTTGGTATTTGCAGAAGATGAAGCAAAACAAAGACATATAATGACAATGAAAGATTGGATAAATGCAATTGATGATTTATTGAAATTTAGAAGAAAAGAAGTATTAAATAATAGTGGCAGTATATCTCATAAAGAAGCAGTAGAAAAAGCTGAAAA
>CAZVVZ010000024.1:0-13307 GCA_964631135.1 uncultured Eubacteriales bacterium | reverse complement strand
AACGACTTTATATGATTTTTTTGTGAATAATATAGAAAAAAAAATTTCAATATGATACAATATGAGCGGAATAAAATAATCTTAGTAGTAACCGAAAGGAATAGTTATTATGATGATTGAATTTACAAATGTACATAAACGTTATGAGGGCGGAATAGAAGCGATAAATGGTGTTAATTTAAAAATAGATAAAGGTGAGTTTGTATTTTTAGTAGGACCATCGGGATCCGGGAAATCCACATTATTGAAACTAATGATAAGAGAAGAAAATGTTGATTCCGGGACACTGTTACTAAATAATTATAAAGTTCACTCAATGAAATCAAGATATGTCCCGTTCTTACGACGTAGCATAGGAATAGTATTTCAAGATTTTAGATTATTACCTAATAAAACTGTTTACGAAAATGTAGCCTTCGCTATGCGAATAGTCAGAAAACCGGCTAGATATATAAGACGTCAGGTCCCTATGCTTCTTAGTTTGGTGGGGTTGAGTTCAAAATCAAACAGCTATCCGCATGAGTTATCAGGCGGAGAGCAGCAGAGAATTGCTATGGCAAGAGCATTGGCTAATAATCCGTCTGTTTTGATTGCAGATGAGCCTACCGGGAACTTAGATCCTGAAAATGCATGGGAAATAATGAAGATATTAAATGAAATAAATTTAAGGGGAACGACTGTTGTTGTGGCTACTCATGCTAAAGATATTGTTGATACAATGAAAAAAAGAGTAGTTGAACTTGAAAAAGGAAAAATAATAAGAGACCAAAACAGAGGAAATTACTAATAGCAGTTGGAGGTATAAATAGTGGGTACTTTGATATATTTAATAAGGCAAGGCTTTGAAAATGTTTGGAAAAATAAAATAATGTTTTTTGCATCTGTGTTAATAATTTCTACGTCAATGATTACTTTAGGCATTTTTACCATAATAGGTGAAAACGTAAATGCATTGGCTACTTCCTTGATGAAAGATCAGGTAATGCTGGTATATGTTAAAGAAGGGCTTCCGGAAGAAGATATTGTTTCGGCTAAAGATAAGATTTCAACTTTAAATGGTGTTACAGAAGTAAAGCGAATTACTAAGGAAGAAAACATAAAAGAGGCAAGAGAGATGCTTGGGGAAGAATATAAGGATTTCTCTGACGGTTGGGAAGATGACGACATATTTACAGATTCTTTTGAAGTTGGTATTGAGAGTTTAGAAGAAGCAAGTAGCATATCTGATGAAATTAAAAATATAAAAGTTAAAGATACCGCGGTAATAAGAAGTGTTAAGTTTGATCAGGATATTTTTGTTAAAATCAGTAACATGTCAGATATAATAAAAACGATTGTTTTAATAGTTTTTATCTTGTTGGTGGCTGTTTCACTTTTAGTTATTGCTAATACTATAAAATTAGTGTTACATTCAAGGAGAAAAGAAATTAACATAATGAAATACATAGGAGCAACGGATGCTTTTGTAAAAACACCGTTTATTATTGAAGGAATTATAGTCGGTGTGGTTGGAGCATATATTTCATGGTTAATTACTATACAGATATATAACGGAGTTCAAAATGCTTTTTTGAGTGAGGGAATTGTAGGATGGCTTGACTTAAGCCAAAGAATTTTAAATACAAACTTAATTATCGGAGTCGGAATAAGCTGTATTGCTTGTATGATTTCGATAAAGAAATATTTAGATGTATAAAATTTTTACAAGGATGTGATTTACTTATGAAAAAGATAGTTTCTTTAATTACAGCAGTTTCATTATTAGGGTGTAATTTCTCTGTTGCGGCTACGGAATCAGAACTCAAGGCAAAGCTAGACCAGAATAATACCGCAATTGAAGCTAAGGAGAAAGAGATAAAGCAGGTTGAAAATAAAAAGAAAAGTTTGCTTGATGAAATCGAAGAACTTGATGTAGAGATGAATAAGGCTCAAAAAGAGCTTGATACAATTCAATCTCAGATAAACGATCTTAATTCTCAGATAAAAAGTCATGAAAAAAAGATAGAGGAAGCTAATAAAAAAAGAGAAGAAGAGGAAATATTATTACAAAAACGTGTAAGAGCTATGTATGAGAACGGCAATACCGCTTATATAAGCTTAATTTTGAATTCAGAAAATATAACAGACTTTATTAAGAGATGTGAACTTGCAGAGAGAATGGCTGAATCGGATAAGGCTTTGTTTGATGAACTTGAACAGCTAAAAAAAGATACAGCAGAAGAAATTGAAGCTTTAGAAAGCGATAAAATTGTTGTTGAAGCAGCGAAGAAGCAGGAGACTGCAAGCAGAGATAAATTAGCCACCTCAAGAAGTGCAAAAGACTCAAGGGTTAAATTACTTGAGAGTAATATAGATGAATTGCAAAAACAGCTAGACAGAGAACTTGAGGAATCACAAGCTATTGAAAGACAGTTAAGAGAGTTAAGTGGAGTAAGTACGGTTGTATCCAAAAATGAAACTTTTATATGGCCTGCTGCTTATTCAAAAGTTATTACATGTAAATACGGACCTAGAATCCATCCTATAACTAAAAAAAGCGGAACTCATACAGGTATAGATATTCGTGCTACATTGAACAGTAATATATATGCAGCTGCATCCGGTAAGGTAATAAAGGCCGGCTGGAATACCGCCTATGGGAATATGATAATAATTGATCACGGTAATGGAATTACAACGTTATATGGCCATGCAAACAAATTATGTGTTAGTGTAGGAGATACTGTAAATCAGGGCGATATAATTATGAAAGCAGGAAGTACAGGATACTCTACAGGGCCACATTTGCATTTTGAAGTAAGGAAAAACGGAACACCTCAAGATCCTAAAAATTATTTGAGTTATTCCGGAGTTACCTTCGCATAATTTTATATATAATAAACAATTGAGGAGAAGTTGATGAAAAATAATAGATTAAGTATATTTATTGGCATGGTTTCTTTAGTAGTAATTACTATAATTTCTACTTTGATTTTTTCGGGACTTGGCAATTTTGTTTTAACGGGTAGTATAAAGGGATATAGTTTGGAGGAACTTGCTTTTATAAAGAAAATAATGAGTTCGAAAGACTTATTACTTGACAACTTCTATAGTGAAATTTCAGAAGAGGATTTGTATGACGGAGCAATGACGGGAATGCTGGCAGCGACTAATGACCAATATACAGAATATTTGCCGGCAGAAGCGAATGAAGCATTGGAAGAATTGACAGAGGGAAAATATGAAGGTGTCGGTATAGTAGTTTCTGTTCTTAATGGTGAAAAGTATCCTACAATATTATATATTTTGCCTAATTCACCGGCAGAAAAGGCTGAACTAAAAAGTAACGATAAAATCCTATCTATTAACGGAACTTCATGTGAAGACTTAGAATTAACTAAGGCTACCGAACTAATGAAAGTAAAAGCAGGAACTGATTTAGAACTTGTAATTGACAGAGATGGAGAACGTATAGAGCTTAAATTAAAGACTGAGGAAATTACAGTAGCGAGTGTATATTCAAAAAATATGGACGGAATTGGATATATACAGATCACAACCTTCGACGAGCAGACTTATAATGAGTTTATGACGGAGTATGAGAAGTTAAGAAAAGAAAATATAAAGAGTTTGATTATTGATTTACGAGATAATGGTGGCGGTGTATATGACGAAGTCGTAAAAATTGCCAAAGAAATAATACCTAAAGGACTTATTGTATATACAGAAGATAAAAACGGGAAAAAAGAAGAACAGTATTCTGAAGGAAATGGTATAGATATACCTTTGGCGGTTCTTATAAATGAGCAAAGCGCAAGTGCTTCGGAAATACTTGCAGGAGCTGTAAAGGACAGAGAATGTGGGACTTTAATCGGAAAGAAAACATATGGTAAAGGTGTTGTACAAGGTTGGTTTACAATTAAAGACGGAACGTCAATAAAATTAACCATAGCAAAATATTTTACACCGAACGGAGTATGCATTGATGGTGTTGGAATACAGCCGGATATTGAAGTCGAAGAAGGAAATTATTCTACAGATTTACAACTAAAAAAAGCATTGGAGATATTAAAGAAACAGTGAGGGTTTTATAATGGCACGAAATAAGGCGGGTAAATCGTCAATAGTAAAAAAAATCAATACGAAAAATGTATTGGACATTATTAGAAAACATGGTCCTATTTCCAGAACAGAAATAGCTGAAATTACAGATCTCACTCCTGCAACTATTACAAATATTACTTCTGAACTTATAGATAATAAGTTAATAGTAGAAGGAGAATCGGGCGATTCAAGCGGTGGCAGAAGGCCAATTATGCTAAAAATGAGAAGTGATTACTATAGAGTCATAGGAATTTATATAGGCTCGAGAAAGCTTAGTATAATTACATCGGATTTATTAGCTAATATTAAGCATAAGAGAGAAATAAAATACAAAAAAGAAGAAAATACGGTAGAAGATATTAAAAAGATATTAGATGAAGAAATAATTTCGATAATAGAGAAATATAAAGCTAAAAATAAAAAAATTGTCAGCATTGGAGTGGGTATTCATGGAATTGTTGACAGCGAAAAGGGAATATCCATTATCGCACCAAATTTGGGCTGGAAAAATGTTAATATTGCTCAAATGATTTACGACAGCTATGGCATACCGGTTTTTATAGATAATAATACACGTACAATGGCATTAGGTGAGAACTGGTTTGGTTCAGGGAAGAATGCATCAAGCTTTTTTTGCCTAAATATTGAATATGGTGTAGGAGGAAGTTTTTTTATAAATGATAAACCGGTTAACGGTATTTCATTTGGAGCAGGAGAAATAGGTCATACTACTGTAGATATAAATGGTGAAATGTGTAGTTGCGGGAATAGAGGGTGCCTTGAAACTGTAGCCTCGGTTAAGGCTTTAATAAAACAGGCTTATGAAAAGTATCCGTCAAATAAAAACTCTAAAATATATGCCGGAAAGGAAATAAAATCTATAAAGGACATATCGCCTGAAGACTTATATGAAGCAGCTAAGCAAGGTGATGAGCTTGCGGTATCGTTAATTAGAAAAATGGGTGAAAATATAGGGATAGGAATAGCTAACATCATCAATATTTTAAACCCTGAGTTAATTATTATAAACGGAGAAATAATATCCACAGGAGAAATATTACTTACTCCGATTATAGAAACGGTTAGAAAAAGAGGCTTTTCAACGTCTGTTAATTCTACCGGGATTGTGCTATCTAAATTAGGGGGTGTAGCATATTTAAAAGGTGCGGTAGTTTTAGCTACTCAACATATTTTTGATAATCCGGAGTTATTGGAAGATTAAGTTTGGTTACTGTTCAGACTACTAAAAATAAGATATATGTTAAAAAGGAACGAATATTTACTGAAAGACTTTCCACATTTTCTCAAGTCTTCCGTCGCAAACACTGAGTTCCGATAAAACATATATCTTATTTTTTAGTAGTCTGACTAGTAATTACTTTTAGTTTGAATATCAATTAACCCCTTGATTTTACATGTAAAATTTTATATACTAATTGAGTAGTTTTATAAGTAGATAATATTTTAGATACTAATGGAGGGAAGATAATGGGCAGAAGCTATTTTAACGATGGAATTACCGGGAATGGTAAGTTGCTTATTTCTTTTACCGCGAGCGGGGAAGCTAACCGGATTTTTTGGCCTGAACAAGATTATGCTCAGCAAATAAATAATATTTTTATTGGGATAAAATTTGATGATTCTGATACGAGATTTTTACATGAAAATTTATGGTATATAGAGCAAAAGTATGAAAAAAGGACTAATATTTTAGTTACTATGTATGAAAACTCGGATTTTGGATTACGAATTTACCAAAAAGATTTTGTAGTAAATGATAAAGATATTTGGATTAGAAATTATACAATTGAAAATATTTGTGACAGAACTCTTAGATTAAAAACATTTTTGCATACCGATTTTATTACAGCAGATAATGACATAAGAAGCGGTATGATGGATTTTGAAAACAATGCGGCAGTTATATATAATAAAAATAGTATAGTTACTATAGGTGCGGATGCTAATATTACCGGATTTCAGTTTGGTGACAGCTTTGATGCTATTCGTAAAGATACGTTATATGGTAAAGACGAAATCTCTATGACGTCAAATATGGGCTTACGTTGGGATTTTGGAGAATTAGTACCGGGCGATAAAGTGGAATTTAATTTGTTTTTCGCATTTTCTTTTGATATGCAAACAGGAAGAGAATTATTTTCGGATGCAAAGAAAAATGGCGGTAGAAAGTTTATTGAAGACGAGAGAGCATATTGGAAAGAAGAATTTAAAAAATATGATAAGTTAGCGACAGGTAACGAAAAAATAGACGAAGTATATTATCAGTCAATTTTGACTTTCAAATTACTTACAAATAAAGAAACCGGCGCAATTTTAGCCGGTGTTGAGGCAGACGAAAAGTTCTCCAGATGTGGCCGATACGGGTATTGCTGGCCAAGAGACGGAATTTTTATTACCAAGGCTTTTGATATGTGCGGAATGACCGAAGAGGCGGAAAGATTTTATTTGGTTTGGGCTAAGAGGGCTCAGCTTCCAAACGGAGCATGGCAACAGCGGTATTATTTAGATGGCAAATTAGCGCCTTCTTGGGGAATTCAGGTTGATGAAGTTGCATCTATTATTTATGGTGTATGGGAACACTATGAATTTACTAAGAAAATAGAATTTATTGAAGAAATGTGGAGTGCTATAAAACCGGCAGCTTTATATTTAATGAATAATTTGGATGAAGAAACAGGGCTTGCAAAACCTTCATATGATTTATGGGAAGAACGTTTCGGAGAACATACTTATACTACGGCATCAGTTGTTGCGGCTTTGAGGTGTGCGGCTAGTATGGCTGAGGAAATGAATGTTGATTTACCGCTAGCTAAGTTATGGCGCGAAACCGCTGAAAATATTATTAAGGCAATTGAAAAGAATTTATGGAGCGACAATGAGAGAAGATTTTTACGTGGAAGAAGAACAAGACTTAATTGGTGGAATTGTGATACGGTAGAAGTTGATACGAATAAGATGGGATATAAATTACAGGTAGCAGATGTTGACAACACAGTAGATATTAGTCTGCTAGGGCTTGCACTTCCGTTTAACATATTTGATGCTAAGGATGACAGAATTAAAAAAACTGTAAGAGCTATAGAAGATAGATTAGACGGATTCCCGGCAGGTGGATTTGGCAGATATGAGTATGACTCATACATAGGAGGTAATCCGTGGATAATTGCTACTTTATGGTTAGGAATATATTATGCTTCGATTGGCGATATAGAAAAATGCAAAGAAAAAATAATATGGGCAGCTAAAAATGCTACTAATTTAGGATTCCTACCTGAACAGGTAGATAAATTTACCGGAAAGCCGGCATGGATTATGCAACTTTCTTGGTCGAGTGCAATGTTTATTATTGCATTAAATGCTATAAAAGGACTATAGCTTAAGAATGGAGATAGAATATGGCCAGTAAAGTTACAAGTGTGTTTTTTTGCAATAGTTGTGGATATGAATCTCCCAAATGGCTGGGGAAATGCCCTGCATGTAATGAGTGGAATACGTTTGTGGAGGAAAAGCTTCAGAAAGATAAATACAGTGGCGGATATAAAGAGAAAGCATCGTCTGAGGTTATAAAATTATCAGATATAAAAGTTGAGATGGGTCAAAGATTTGAAACCGGATTCGGTGAATTAAACCGAGTACTTGGCGGCGGACTTACTAAGGGATCGTTAACTCTTGTGGGGGGAGATCCGGGAATCGGAAAATCAACTTTGATTTTACAGATGTGCGATAAAATTAAATGCGGAGGAAAAGTTTTATATATATCCGGTGAAGAATCAGGAAGCCAAATAAAAATGAGGGCTGAACGCTTAAAAATCAATAATGATAATATATTATTTTTGAGTGAGACGGATATGAATATTATTTCTGAAAAATTGAAAGATGATAAACCTGAGTTGCTAATAATAGACTCAATCCAGACTATGTATGATCCGACGATGGAATCTGCTGCCGGAAGTGTCGGGCAGGTCAGAGCGGTAACAGGGAGGTTTATGGAAATAGCTAAGCGACATGGAATTACGACTGTTATCATAGGACATGTTACCAAAGAGGGTGCAATTGCTGGACCGAGAGTGCTGGAGCATATGGTAGATACAGTTTTATATTTAGAGGGTGAAAGGTATTTTTCTTACAGAATTTTAAGGGCTGTAAAAAATAGGTTTGGTTCCACAAATGAAATTGGAATTTTTGAAATGAAAGATTCGGGATTGACTGAGGTTACGGATCCTACACAGATTATGATTTCAGAAAATAAAAATGCTCCGGGTTCTACTGTTGTTTGCACAATGGAAGGGACGAGACCTATGGTTGTCGAAATTCAATCGTTAGTTTCTCAAACACCTTTTGGTATGCCAAGACGTATGTCAACAGGCTTAGATTATAACAGAGTGACTTTGCTTGCAGCAGTTTTAGAAAAGAAAGTAGGATGCAATCTTTATAATCAGGATATTTATATAAATGTTGTCGGAGGAATAAAAATAAATGAGCCGGCTGTGGATTTAGGAATTGCGGTTGCTATTATGTCCAGTTTTAGAAACAGACCGATTAAACCCGGTGGTGTGGTTATTGGCGAGGTCGGGTTAACCGGTGAAATCAGAAGTGTTAATTTTATAGATAAGAGAATTTATGAGGCTGAAAAGACGGGATTTTCTTATTGTGTTATACCAAAGAGTAATGCAAAAAATATAGAGGGAAAGTTTAAAATTGATATAATTGAGGCAGAAAACTTAACTGATATAATGAAGCAAATTTGCGAATGAGAAAGGGTGTATTAGTGATGACAGATAAAGATGAAATCATCAGCATTTTAAGAATGATTGCGCCGGGGACGATGTTTAGAGAAGGCTTAGAAAATGTATTAAAAGCAAGGACCGGTGGACTTATTGTAGTTGGAGATACCGAAAATGTTTTGAATTTAGTTGATGGAGGGTTTAAGCTAAATGCAGATTATTCGCCGGCACTTTTATATGAACTTGCAAAAATGGATGGTGCAATTATTTTAAGCAACGATTTAAAGAAAATTTTATATGCTAATACACAGCTTAATCCGGATCACTCTATTACTACGGCTGAAACAGGTACAAGACATCGTACTGCAGAACGTTTTGCAAAGCAAACGGGGAATTTGGTAATAAGTGTTTCGCAGAGGAGGAACGTAATTACTTTATTTAAGGGCAATATTAGGTATGTTTTACCTGATACGAGTGTTGTGTTAAATAGAGCAAATCAAGCATTACAAACTTTAGAAAAGTATAAAGCATCTTTAGACGGCGTAATGAACAACCTTAATGCTTTAGAATTTGAAGATATGGTTACCGTTGAGAATGTTTGCAATGCTGTTCAGAGAATAGTGTCTGTTCTAAAAATTTCTGAGGAAGTAGAAAGATATATTTATGAACTTGGCGATGAAAGCAGACTTGTAGAAATGCAGCTTAACGAACTTGTGGGAAGTACTAAGCAAGATTTAGAACTTATAGTCAAAGATTATATGGAAATCAATAAAAAAGGCACAGTAGACAATACTTGCAACAAAATTATGAATTTATCGTACAATGAAATTACAGACGTTAACGGAATTGCCAAAATAATGGGATACAGTACATCATCTCAGCTAGATATGTTAGTTCCGCCTAAGGGATATAGAATCTTATCTATGGTTCCAAGGTTACCTACAAATGTTATTGAAAATTTAGTTGGAAACTTTAGAAATTTACGTGGAATATTGGCTTCCAGTATTGATGAATTAGACGATGTTGATGGAATCGGAGAAGTAAGAGCAAGGTACATAAACAGTAGTTTAAAACGCATGAGAGAACAAACTTTATTTGATATTAGGTTTTGACAAAATGGATATTTTATGGTACAATATTTAATGTTGGTTGGGTTGTTTAATTAAGGGAATTTCAGTAATACTTTAATTGCAACTTTTCAGGAAGAGGGGGTACGTGTATGTTTAATATTGGTGATAAAGTAGTATATCCTATGCATGGTGCTGGTGTCATAGAATCTATAGAAGAAAAAGAAATTTTAGATCAAAAGCAAAAATATTACATAATGAAAATGCCTATTGGAGATATCCAAGTTATGGTGCCTACTAATAATGCCCAAGAAGTTGGCATGAGAGAAATTATTGCATGCAAAGATGTAGATAGGGTATTAAATGTTTTGTCAGGTGAGCAGACTGAAATGAATGCTAATTGGAATAAAAGATATAGAGAGAATATGGACAAAATAAAGAGTGGAAATATATTTGAAGTTGCTGAAGTTGTTAAAAATCTGGCACATAAGAATTCGTCAGGCAAGGGTTTATCTACAGGAGAGAAAAAGCTATATAACAGTGCAAAGCAGATTTTGGTTAGTGAGCTTGTATTAGCAAACCAGACTTCAAAAGCTGAGATTGAAAATTTAGTTAATCAGAAATTAGGCTTAACTGAAAATGCATAAACGAAAAGCGGATGGCTTTAGCTGTCCGCTTTTTTGCAAGACAATATAAAAAATAAAATATTTGAAACTTTTTTTATTTTAAATCGTCTATTTATTAGATGAATGGAGGGAACTGTATGATTAAAGAACTAGTTAAGTTATTTGCGGTTTTTGGTGTGATGGGTGGAATTGCAGTTGCACCGGGGCTAGTAAAAAGTAGCCAAGAAGTAGTTGAACCCAATTTAGAATTGCCTGTTGTTGGTACATATGACAATTTGAAAAAAATAGTTAAAAACAGTGCCACTACTAATGGGTATAATAGCGGACTAAATTATAACCTTAAGAGTAACCTTAAGAGTAATAGTCTTGATAGTTTCTTTACTGGTGCTACCGCAAGCTTTGAATCAGAGTCTGTATCAGATGCTTCAACGTCATTAGACTTTTCAACAACTAATGTACAAGTTGAAGGAGTAGACGAAGCAGATATTATAAAAACAGACGGAAAGTATTTATATCATTTGACAGATAATAAGCTAGAAGTCAGCGAAATATATCCGGCTGATTCCATGAAAGTGGTTTCAGAAATAAAATATGATGATGAGTTTGAACCGCTAGAACTATATGTAGAAGGTGATATGGTTGTTGTTATCGGAGATGAATATGTAAGAGGAAGCAGATACTATGGAGAGCACTATACAAAAATATTAGTGTACAATTCAACTGATAAAGCAAATTTAAAAAATGAAAAAGAAGTAGAAGTTAGCGGAGAATATGTTTCATCAAGAAAAATTGATGATGCAATGTATTTAGTCGCAAAAAAATATATTGACACATATTACTTAAATGATGAAGAACAGAATATATTGCCTTGTTATAAGGATACTGCCGTATCTAGTGAAAGAAAAAATGTAAACTGTGAAACTATTAGATATTTTCCGAACTTTGAGTGCTCCGAATATATGATAACTGTTGGGGTTGACTTATCTGATTTAACTAAAGAAGCTCAAATTTCAACCTATTTAGGAGACAGTGAAAGTATTTATGCTTCACAAGATAACATGTATGTTACATTTTTAAAATATGAAAATGATGATGATACGTCTACAGAAGATGAAATTATGCTTAGAGAAGTCATAGATAGTTATAATTATAACTATAATCAGACTAAAACCACACATATATACAGATTTAAATTAGAGAATGGTGAAATGAATTGTAAAGCTACAGGTGAAGTAAAGGGCTCAACATTAAATCAATTTTCTATGGACGAGCATGACGGATATTTTAGAATTGCAACAACAATCGGCGAGGTTACAGGTATAGGAGAGAACAAGTCTAAAAATAGTATGTATGTATTAGATAAAGATTTAAAAACTGTAGGTTGCATTGAAGACATTGCACCCGGTGAAAAAATTTATTCGGTAAGATATATGGGCGATAGGGCATATATGGTTACTTTTAGAAAGGTTGATCCGTTATTTGTAATAGATTTATCTAATCCTGAATCCCCGGAAATTTTAGGGAAATTAAAAATACCTGGATACAGTGATTATTTGCATCCGTATGATGAAACCCATATTATTGGATTTGGTAAAGATGCAGCTGTGGTAAGTGATGAAGACGGAAGTTGGGGCTGGGCAGACGAAAATGGTACTGCTGCATATTATCAAGGAATGAAAATTGCATTATTTGATGTTACAGACCCTGAAAACCCTATAGAAATGTGGAAAGAGGAAATAGGAGACAGGGGAACTGAATCTGAACTGTTAGATAATCATAAAGCATTGCTCTTCTCAAAAGAAAAAAATCTGTTAGCATTTCCTATTGAAGTAGCTACTGTTGATGAAGAAAATCCTAAAGCTTGGACCTACGGAGACACAACGTTTGTAGGGGCATATGTATATGAGATTACTTTAGATAAGGGGTTTGTACTAAAAGCTAAACTTACGGATTTAACTGATGAAGACTGGAAAAAAGCAGGCCATTATTATTACGGAAATAAAACTATAGATAGATTGGTTTATATTGATGATACTTTATATACTATTTCGGACGAGATGTATTCAGCATATAGCTTAAATGATTTCTCAAAGATCGGAAGTTTGAAAATTAAATAAACGAAATATTTGTTAAGGATTATGCAAAAAAAGGGGCTGTAAAAACGAGGCTGCTGAAAAAGTCTTCGTAAATAAAAAAATAGCACAGATGTTATATAGTTTAACGTTGCTCAAGATTCACGACGGAAACCTCTTATTATATACTATAGGTCGGTTTCCTGTGAATATTCGCATCTTTTAAACTATATGGCATCTGTGCTATTTTTTTATTTACGAAGACTTTTTCAGCAGCCTCGTAAAAGCGAAGATTTTTTACAGCCTTTTAGTATTACGGTTTCAGCAAGAAAAAATTCCTTAAAGTAAAGATGTCAATGTCTGAGCTTATATTATCCCAGCAACTTGGCGACAAATCATGGTAGTTGGCAATTGTAGTAAGACGGGTATTTTCAATATTGGAAAAGCAAGAAATATATACCTGTTCGTCAAAAACAGTTTTTTCTACTGTGAGTTTGCCGACTGCAGGATTAGTTATTTCAAACCTTCCTTCTTTGTTTAATCCGATTAAAATATTGTTGAAAGTTCGCCACTCCATGAGTCTTGACTTGAGCTGCTTATAGTAAGTTTCAAGCTCAATTTCACTTATGTCTTCAGCCGACACTTCCTTAATCTTTTTTGAAAATCCGGTTTTCCAACGATTCGAGGATATTTTACTGCACTCTAGCAGAGTAG
>CAZVVZ010000023.1:0-13398 GCA_964631135.1 uncultured Eubacteriales bacterium | reverse complement strand
TACAGAGGTCATATAGTTTAAAAGATGCGAATATTCACAGGAAACCATCCTATAGCATAGGATAAGAGGTTTCCGCCGTGAATCCTGAGCAACGTTAAACTATATGACCTCTGTATTATTTAGAAGCTTTTTAGCCACTTTTATAGCAAATTTTTCCTTAAAAAAGAATTATCCCATGCTGTAATGATAGTTAGTCTGAGCGGTAACTTATTCTAGTTACTGGTCAGAGTACATGAAACAAGATATATGTTTTATCGGAACTCAGGATTTGCGACGAAAGACTTTAAAAAAATACGGGAAGTTTTTCTGCAAATATTCGTTCCTTTTAAAACATATATCTTGTTTCATGTACTCTGACCAGCGACATATACCCTGACCAACAGCAGGTAGTCTGACTAGTAACTTACTCTAAATTGTTTTTACGAATACCCCTTGACAATGAGAAGGAAATTATATAATATTAAACAATGTTAGTAATTAAGTTTGCTAAATAATTATTATTGAGCTAATTATTAGCGGAATGGGGGTTTTTATATGTCAGAAAAGGAAGTAGTCTTAACCTATGAGGGACTTAAAAAATTAGAAGAGGAATTAGAATATTTAAAAACAACCAAGAAAAAAGAGGTGGCTGAAAGAATAAAGGAAGCAAGAGGATTTGGCGATTTGTCTGAAAACTCTGAATACGATGATGCAAAGAATGAGCAGGCTGAAGTTGAAGCGAGAATTATAACTATTGAGAATATGCTTAGAAATGTGAAGGTTATTTCTGATGACGATATTGATTTGAAGACTGTTCAGATTGGAAATAAGGTTAAAGTTTTAGATGTAGAGATGAATGAAGAAATTGAATATACTATAGTAGGACCTACTGAGGTTGATGTTATGAATAATAAAATTTCTAATGAATCACCTATGGGAATGGCTTTAATAGGTAAGAAGAAAGGGGCAAAAGTAAAAGTTTTAGCTCCTGTCGGAGAAATTGAGTATAAAATTCTTGAAATTAGTAAATAAGAACTAAATTAAGTATCTCAACATATAATGATAAAGAACTATTTAATAGTTCTTTATTTTTTTTCAAGGGAGTGTGTTTTTACTATGAATAATGTTGGGGGCTTAATCAATAATGCTCAGGGATTTAATGACATCTTAAGCAGTGAAGAAACAAGGGTATATAAATACAACGGAAAAACATATGTTATTACATATGATGGCGAGATATATAACAAAGATGAAATAAAAAGTGACTTGCTGGGGCGAGGAAATTATCTGGATTCGGCTGATGAGGAGGAGCTGGTTTTAAAGGCATATATAACGTGGAAAGAGGGATGCTTAGAAAGGTTTGAAGGAGTGTTTTCATTTGGAATTTGGGAGGTTGAAGGGAGAAAGCTGTTTTTAGCAAGAGATCCTATCGGGGCAAAGTCATTATTTTATTCATTGTTTGACGGGGGAATAGTTTTTTCCAATCATATTAGATATATATTTGAATGTGGGGAAGTAAAGCCGGAGATTACATATGAAGGAATCAGTGAGTTACTTGTATTAGGACCGTCCAGAAGAGGAACCAGTGCAATATTTAAGAATGTTGCACAGCTTGATGCGGGAAGCTATATGGAATATTGTATAGATAGTACAAGAATTTTTAAATATGCAGAGTTTGAGGCATATGAAAATGGAGAAGAGTTTGAAAGTGTTGTAGATAACATAAGGGAAATTGTTATAGATTCTATATTAAAACAGTATTCCGGGGAAGATGAAGTATGTACATTACTGTCTGGCGGGCTTGATTCCAGCATTGTTACAGCTGTGGTGTCGGATGCGGTAAAACATAAGGGTGGTAAATTAAAAACTTTTTCTGTAGATTATGACGGAAATGACGTTTATTTTAAGTCAAGTGATTTTCAACCGGATAATGATAATAAATGGATAGACAAAATGGTTAGTTTCCTAGATACAGAACATACTACCATTAAACTTCCCAACGAATCTTTAGTGAATTCTTTACAGCAAGCCATGCTTTTAAGAGGATTTCCCGGAATGGGCGATATAGATACGTCGCTCATGCTGTTCTGTAAGGAAATGGGCAGACATGCAAAAGTTGGTTTAGGCGGAGAGTGCGCAGATGAGGTGTTTGGCGGATATCCTTGGTTTCATAAAGATGAGCTTAAATCTTCTAATTTTTTCCCTTGGATTAGATCTCTGGAGGAGAGAGCTGAGTATATTAGTAAAGAAATAAAAGAGGCTTTTGACGTTGTCGGCTTCGCGAGAGAGGTTTATGAAGATGAGCTGAGAAAAGTACCGAAATTATATTCCGAGTCCGATAGTGAAAGGAAAATAAGGGAGGTGGGATATTTAACGTATAAATGGTTTTTACCTGTTTTACTTGAAAGGCAGGATAAAATGGTTAGGATTTCTGATTTTAAAATAAGGGCTCCTTTTTGCAATTTTAAGCTAATGAAATATGTTTATAACATTCCGTGGGCATATAAAATTTATGGTGGCATGGAGAAAGGCCTATTAAGGTATGCTTTTAAAGATATACTTCCGGATGAGATTACATATAGGAAGAAAAGCCCGTATCCAAAGACTTATAATCCTTTTTATACTGAGTTAATAGCTGATAAATTCAAAGAAATTATAAATAATGTGGATTCTCCTGTTCTGGATATTTTAGACAGAGATAGTGTACTGAGGTTACTGGAAAACGGAAATGAAGCGGTACGTCCTTGGTTTGGGCAGCTTATGAAGGGCCCACAGGTTATGGCATTTTTTATTCAGCTAAATGAGTGGTTAAAAAAATATAAGGTTGTTATTGTGTGAGGTGAAGAGGTGGGCAAAAAGAAAAATGCGGCTAATGAATTAAAGAAGAAGTTCGCAGAGATAGGTGATTTACCGAAGGAATTAGTTACGTCGTGCTCAAGAATGGTACTGTTAGGGAATAATGAGTTTACTATTGAAAATTATAGTGGAATTATTGAGTATGAAATGAATAAAATTAGATTAAGAAGTGCTTCGGGTGTTATTTCTGTATTAGGCGAGGGATTGACAATAAATGAATTAGACAATGAAGAATTATTTGTGAAAGGTAAAATCCGAAGCATAGAGATTGAAGGGGATGAAGTATAATGGGATTTTTCGCAAAGGTTTGGAGATTTCTTAACGGATATGTTACCGTTACTGTAGAAGGTTTCTTTTTAGAGAAGTTTACAAACCTTTGTGCAATAAATTCTCTTCCTTTTTGGAATGTTAAAAGATACGGTAATGCGAAAATGGTTGGCAGGACTACTATAAATGGCTTTAAGCAGATGAGATTCCAAGCCAGAAAATGCGGTTGCAGATTGAGTATTGGGAAAAAACGGGGGACACCGTTTTTTTTGCATAAGTATAGGAGAAGGAAGCTGTTCGCTTTTGGCTTTTTAATTTTTTTAGTATGTATAAAGGTTGCCGGTATGTTCGTATGGAATGTGGAGGTCAGTGGAAATGAAAGTGTTCCGTCAGAAGATATTTTAACGATTTTGGAGGAGCTGGGAGTAAAGAGGTGGGCTTTAAAAGATTCATTGGACGTTAGAGAGCTTGCGAATCTTTTTATGGTAAAGAGCAAAGGCATAAGTTGGGTTGGAATTGATTTAAATGGGAGTAAAGTTAACGTCGAAGTGGTTGAAAAACCTAAAGTCCCGGAAAAGATAGATAATGACATTGCTTGCGATATTGTGGCTACTAAGCCTGCGCTTATTGTTAGTTTGGACGTTTATAAGGGGACATCTAAAGTGAGTGTGGGAGATGTTGTAGACAGTAACACGGTTTTAGTTACGGGAATTATGGAAATGAAACAGTTCCCGGAGAAAACTGAAGAGGTGCATGCGCTGGCTAGTATTAAGGGCAAGGTATGGTATGAAAGAACAAGAGGCTTGAAATTATCCGAACTTAGGGAAAATAGTCAGGTAGAGGAGTTTGCATATAAGCTTGCATATGGGAATATTTTAGATAAAATGTCAAATGGAGCAGAAATATTAAATGCTTCAAAAAGTGTTACATATAGTGAGGAAAAAGTTTTTGTTACCGTTACTGTTGAGAGTATAGAGGACATCGGTAAAGAGGTGATGCGGGCCGATAACTATTTCTAAACAGTAACTTTAACATAAGCTTGTTTTAATTTTCTATTTACAATATAATATGATTGAAGCAAATTATTTTGGCAATAATTTACTAAGAGGGGTGGTACATATGGAAATGTCAAACGAAGTAAAGATTATAAGTATATTAGGAGATATGAATAATAAAATAACGGATATTAGTATGAATATAAAAGACATGAGAGAAAAAATGAATAAAAACTTTGGACTTTTGGTTGATGAACAGATAGCATCAAATAATAAGCTTGACAAACTTTGCGAAAGTGTTGAAGCAATAGGATTTAGGCTTAGTGTTGCCGAAGCCGGTGTCGGACTTAATGCAAATAAAATTAAAGAAATCAATAATGCAAGATAGATTGACAAGGTACATTCGCTTTAGTTGATGCATAAAATATTAAGGTCAGAAGATAATTTTGGCATTAAAACTAAATCGAATGGAGGTACATATTATGTTTGAAGAAGAAAGACATGATGATTACTGTACAGAAGAAAACTGTGAAACGAAAGCTCATCAATCTGCAACTATTTGTGTCCCGGTGACTATTACACCGTTTGCCAAGGTGGGCGCTATTTCTACCGAATGTTGCGGAAGACCGGAAATATCCAATAAACATGGCCATTGTAGAGGAATTGAAAATGGCAATTGTAAATTTACTATTTCTCAGAAAATAAAGGTTGAGATTCCGGTAGAGTTTGGCGCAAACACAACTGTCGGCGGAACTTTTGTGGAATGTGAGAATATGAAAGATGATGAAGTAGCAGAAGAGCATTGCGACTAATTGAGAAATTAAATACAAATAAAACTTGATGAGTTTTTTATGAGGCTGCTGAAAAAGTCTTCGTAAATAAAAAAACAGCACAGATGTCATATAGTTTAACGTTGCTCAGGATTCACGACGGAAACCTCTTATCATATACTATAGGTCGGTTTCCTGTGAATATTCGCATCTTTTAAACTATATGACATCTGTGCTATTTTTTTATTTACGAAGACTTTTTCAGCAGCCTTGTTTTTTAGCTCCTTAATTTTTTGTATTTAGATTTTATTTTTATAGCCGATAAAGTAGCTAGGTGATAAATATGAAAAGGCTGAATATATTAAATAATTATATAATTGGAGTCAAATTAGATTATGACAGCATAAAAGCTCTGGCTAAAGAATATGAGGATGTAATTTTTGTATGTTTTGAAAATAATTATTCAAATGAAAATTACTATATAAGTTTATTAAATGAAAGTTGGGTAAAAAGAGTCATTTTAATAGGTGCAAAGCCTTCAAGCTGTTTTGGAGATAAACTGATAATAACAGATAAACTGAAAGAAAAATTTTTGAAAAACGGAAAACGAGTATTTTTTATAATAGATGTGGATATTGATGAAGAGGTTTTAATTCCTTTAGTTCAGATGTTTAATTTTGCTAATAAAAATGATATAAAAGTGGGGGCGGATAATGTATTAGGATTTTGCCGTGAAGAGAACGGTGTTTTAGTGAAAACTTTGCAAGCATTATTGCAGGAGAATATTTATAAAAGGTATGAAGTAGTTTATGATTATATTTGCGACGAGCTTGACAAAAAGTTTATGAATAATGATATTTGCAAGTTTGAGGGTAATAGGTGCATAGCTAATAGGAAATATTATAATAAAGATAAAATTATGGGGTGCTGCTATTCTTTTAAATATAACGGTTTACAATTTAGCGATATTAAATTGTGTGAACATCAAAAAGACCATCGATGCAATGTTAAGTGTTTGGGGTGCAAGCTGTTTACATGTAAATATTTAAAGGACCACGGGATAAGGTTTACTTTGAATAATATGCCTATTGCATTGGCTTTTTTTAATAAAAAGCAGAGGGAAATACTTAGAACGACTTTTTTTGTCACCAAAGAAGAAATATTAAATAAAGTTATAAAAAGTAGAGGCTGTAAAAAAATTATTTAATAATAGGCGGCTACTCAAAGATAAATAAAGTGAGCTGTAAAGGTTCTTTTAAATATATGAGGTATTTACTATTTAGGAGAGTTTTTTGCAGTTTATTTTATTTGTCTTTAAGTAGTAACAATAGTGAAAAAACCGTTAAAAACATCTTGTTTTTTTCGGCTTGATTATATATGATATAAATGTACTAAAAGTCACAAATTGGAGGAGCAGAATATGAAATATAAAGACTATTATGGTCTGCTTGGAGTAAAGAAGACAGCAACATTTGAAGAAATAAAAAAAGCTTATAGGGCTTTAGCTAAAAAATATCATCCTGATGCAAATATCGGCGATACAGAGGCTGAAGACAAAATAAAAGAAATAAATGAAGCTTATGAGGTGCTTGGAAATGAAGCAAAGAAGAAGCACTATGATTCTATTGTAAATAGATTTAATTTTATTAGTGGATTTGAGTTCGATCCACAAAAATTCGGGTTTAAGTCAAAGCCTGAATTTACAGGTAAGGCAGATGGAGCCTTTAGCGATTTCTATAATTTGTTTTTTGGAAATGACTCTGTAGAATTCGATTGGAGAACTCTTGAAACGGGTTTTGCCAAAAAAGAAGAAACGTTGTTATTTAAACGTGGCGAGGATATGTTTGTTAACTTTGAAATCACCTTAGAAGAAGCATTTCGTGGCATAACTACTTCCATTCAGGTTAAGACTGCTGCTAATAAAATTAAGGAGTATGAAATTACAATTCCGGAGGGGACTAGAAACGGTGATAAAATAAAGATCCTTGGAAAAGGATTGCCAGGTACTATCGGAGCACCTCCCGGAGATTTGTATGTAAATCTTATTATAAAAAAGCATGATAGATTTACTATACGTGGTAAGGATTTAGAGGTGGACATTCCGGTTACCCCTTGGGAAGCGGTTTTTGGCGGACGAGCTATTATTGATGGCATCGATGGGAAATTGAATGTTAAGATTCCTGCCGGTATCCAAACATCAGATAGATTAAGAATTCCCGGCAAAGGCTATAAATCCGGTATAAGTCGCGGAGATCTGTTGGGCAAAATTAAGATTATGGTTCCTCAAAAACTTACAGAAGATGAAAAAAAGCTATTTAAACAGCTTTCAGAGGTTTCTGATTTTACACCTCGAAAAATAAATTAGAAGGAGGCAAAAAAGCTATGTCTAAGAGACTATTAAAGGTCGCAGCAGGAATCAACCTAGCAATTGGCGGAGTTGTATTGTTATTTTCTTTGCTGATTGGTATGACTGGATTTTTGGCTGTGTTTGGCATGATTGGAGGCATTTTAGCTATAATAAGATTAGCTGTAGGTGCTACATTTTTAATGGTGGCTAACAAGGACGGAGAAGAATTTATAAAAGGAAGAAATTACATCATGGTGATGAGCATAATTTCAATACTTATGGGACATATTGTTACGTTTATACTTGGAATAATCGCTTATACATGTATGTGTGAAGAAGTACCGATTGAAGCTCGTATAAAACATGAGCTTACCGAGGAAGAAAAAACTCAAAAAAGGTTAAGAAACTTACTTGCTTTAGGTTGTGCCTTAGTACTTTTATCAGGTGTTATTTTTGCAGGGACTACATGGACAACTCTTTCCGGACTTGGAAAAACAGTTGCTTTAGTCGGAGCGGCAGTGATTTTTCAAGGATTATCGTATTTTGCAGAAAGAAAGTTTAACTTAAAGACATCTAGTGTTACTTATTACATTTTATCAAATGCATTTTGCATATTAGCTGTTATTTCAGCCGGATACTTTGAAGTATTTGGACAATGGTTTTCGTTAAACGGGTTAGGTAAGGAGTTATATTTTGTATTTTTATTTGCCATAGTGGCGGGTTTAACATATATTTCTTACTTAAAATATAATGAGAAATCACTTTTTTATATTTTTGATTTAGCTTTGCTTATGATGTTAACTTCCGGGCTAATGTTTTTTAATGCCGGGAAAGATATAATTTTATTTGTTATTATTTCTATCTTAGCGATATTTGCACTATTGCCTAAGAAGAATGAAATTATTGCAAAGTCGGTTAATTTGGCTAAAGTGTTGTTGCCGCTAGTATCGGTTATCCTGATTACTTTTATTGCAAGGATGAAGGCTGAGGACAGGTTAATATTTAATTTATTATCGTTTGGAATTACGTTTGTTTTGGCATATTACATAGCTATTATTGATAAGAATTTATTTTATGAAATTTTTGCACCGATATTTACACTTGTGGCTGCTTTTACTCTTAGTGTAGTGTTGAACACTGATAGTAAGGTTATATTTTTACAGTTGCTTCTGATTTCTGTAATTGTGTATATGATTGGATATTGTAAAAGGGAACAAAAACATTTATTTACCGCTACTTCAATTGCTTGTGATTTAGCACTACTGTATATTTTCATAGATTCATTAAAATTGGGATATAATTATTATTCAATAGCTGCCACATTAGCTTTATTGGGTATATCAATTGCGGTTTCTGTGAGTAAAGAATTTGGTAAATATCATTTTGAAATATTACTAGAACCGGTAAAAGTAGTGTTACTGTCTTATGCGATTTATGAATTATTTTATATATTTGAGTATGTTGAAAATGCCTTATTTTTAGCATTAGTAAGCTTAATATTTGCTTTAATATGTATTTTCAAGAAAGAGTTTATGAAAAAATTGTATTTTGCCGGTGCTGTGCTATCGGTAGCTGTTGTTATGTTCACTAATGCCATGGAATTTGCACCGGTATCACAAGCTTTGGCTGTTATTTCTTTAACTATTTTACTCTTTATAGCAGTTAGAGCTAAAAATGCTGAATTTGCTAAATATAAAGAACTTGTTTATGGGCTGTTACTTATGGGACTTGCAATTTTCTCTTTGAATACTTTTATACACTTTGAGTTAAAGCTTGTAGGGATAATTTTATTGACGGTTATATATTCGATTTTATTTATTTCATTTAATAAAGCCGAAATATTTAGATGCTTTACAATAGCAGCACTACTTATACCGTATGTTATGATACTTCCTATATCTACTTGGAATGATACCGTTAACTATATCTTATACAGCTTGCCTTGGATTGCATTGATATTCATTTATACAAGAGGCTTTTTAGCATCTGCTGATTTGGAAATCGTTAATATTATTGAGGGTGTAGCTTTGTCTATTTGGTATTTGACGGTAAGTTCCGAAATAGCCTTGGAAGTCGCAATATTTATAGGTGTAATATCATTTGTATCTATTTTAATAGGGTATAAAAGTGAAAAATGGATAGCATTGTATTATACCGGTGTAGCATTTTTAATATTAAATACGATAATTCAGCTAAAAGAATTTTGGACAAGTATTCCTATGTGGGCATATATATTGGTTTCCGGGTTAATATTGATTGGAATTGTTACATATAAGGAATACACAAAGGCGATTAAAAAAGATGAAGCGGAAAAGGTTGAAGCAGAAATATTAGAATCTCCTAAGGCAAATGTTCCGAAGCAACCTTTAGATTCGAGAGTGATAATTGCCGGAAGCATATTTTATATAGTGTTTGTTCCGATTTTACTAAAGATAATTTAATAGCATGAAATGTTATTATGTAGCAAATAAATTTATTATATAGGTTGAGAGGAAGTAAGAGTTTTTGAAAAATACGAGAATTTTTGGAGTTACGGAAAATGATATGAAGGCTGCGGCTGACATAATAAAAAAAGGCGGTACGGTTGTATTCCCGACGGAAACTGTATATGGGTTGGGAGCGAATGCAGGAGATGATGAAGCTGTAAAAAATATTTTTACAGCTAAGGGACGTCCGTCAGATAATCCGCTTATTGTGCATATTGATGATTTTAGCAAGATTGAGAAGTATGTAAAGAATGTTACACCTATTGCGGAAAAGTTGGCTAAAGACTATTGGCCCGGGCCTATGACTATAATTTTAGAAAAGAAGGAATGCATTTCTGATTTAGTAAGTGCCGGATTAAAGACTGTCGGAATTAGAATACCTAGCAGTAAAGAAGCACTGGAGTTCTTAAAGTGTTGCGATTTGCCTGTTGCTGCGCCAAGTGCAAATATTTCGGGTAGCCCAAGTCCTACAACGTCTAAACATGCTATTGATGATATGATGGGCAGAGTTGATGCTATTATTGCAGGACAGGATTGCAAAGTTGGAGTTGAATCTACGGTTATTGATGCTATGGGAGATATTCCTGTGATTTTAAGACCGGGCGGAATTACACCCGAGATGGTTAAGAAAGTTTGTGGAGATGTTATTGTAGATAAAGGTGTTGACGGAGTTGTGAATTCTGAAAAGCCTAAGTCCCCGGGAATGAAGTATAAGCACTATGCTCCAAAGGCGGAAGTTATTTTAGTTGAGGCTGAAACGTTAGACCATATTGTTTTAGACATGTTAAAAGCGGCAGAATCGGCAAGTGGCAGAACTATAATTTTATGCTCTGAGGAAACACAAGATAAATTTAAAGGCTTTGATACTATGTGTATAGGAAGCAGAAAAAATCCTGAAACTATTGCAAACAAGTTATTTTATGCATTTAGGAAATGCGATGATGACGGTTTCGACGTTATTGTTTTGGAGGGAATAGATAAAACGGGAATTGGACTGGCGGTTATGAATAGGGCTACAAGGGCTGCACATAAATAGTCTTTCTGCAAATATTCGTTCCTTTTAAAACATATATATTACTTTCATGAATAGTAGCCGCCAAGCGAGAAAATTTTGGCAAATATCTTGAAATTTGCTCTCATATAATGTATTATATATTAGTTGAAAAAGATGTATAGGAGGATATTATTATGATAATGGCAGGAGATTTTAGAAACGGAACTACTTTTGAAATGGACGGACAGGTGTATAGGATTGTTGAATTCCAGCATGTTAAGCCTGGAAAAGGAGCCGCTTTCGTAAGAACGAAATTAAAAAATGTTATGAACGGTTCTGTTCTTGAAAAGACATTTAACCCAACAGAAAAATATGAAAATGCTCAGGTTGAAAGAAGAGAAATGCAGTATCTTTATGAAGATTCGGGGTTATACTATTTTATGGATACAGAAACATATGAGCAAGAGCCTCTTAATAAAGAGCAATTAGGAGATGCTTTATTATACGTAAAGGAAAATACAAATGTTAAAGTTTTATCGTATAAAGGCAATGTGTTTGGAGTAGAACCTCCAACATTTGTTGAACTTGAAATTACTGAAACTGAGCCGGGATTTAAGGGAGATACTGCTACAGGTGCGACAAAACCGGCTATTGTTGAGACCGGGGCTAAGGTTATGGTACCTTTGTTTGTAAATCAAGGTGAAGTAATAAGAATTGATACAAGAACAGGTGAATATATGGAAAGAGTGTAAAAAGGAGAGTGGAAGAATGGGAGAAAGAGTTGACAATATAAAGAAACTTGTTGGAAAAGAAAAGGATAGCGAGAAGGTAATTTTAGAGTTAATAGATTTACTGGAAGATATGGAAGAAGAAATTTCTTCATTAAGTGATAGATATGATAGTCTTGAAGAGGAAGTTGAAACTATCAATGAAGATATAAATCTTATAAATGACGGTATGCATATTGAAGATTATGATACTGTATTTTCAGCAGTTTGTCCTTATTGCCAGAAGGAGATAGAAATTAACCTCGAGGAAATTGAGAACACGGAAGAAGTTACTTGTCCGCATTGTAAAAAAGAGATTACTCTTGAATGGGATGATGAGTGTTCTTGCGGTTGTGACCATGACTGCGGCGATGATTGTGACGATTCAGATGATGAAGAAGACTAAAAAGTTTTAAATGATTTGGAGAAAAGCCTAAAACGTTCATACAAGGACAGCTTTAGGCTTTTTGTGTATAATCACAATGCAATAATAAAATTCATATAATGTTTTAAGGATATTATTTTCACATAGTAATTTGAACAGTAACGTTTTAAGGAGTGAACAAAATGGGAAAAAATGTATATTTAGATCATGCAGCTACAACATATGTAAAGAAAGAGGTATTAGACGAGATGATGCCGTACTTTACTCAGAATTTTGGCAATCCGTCATCTTCATATAAACTGGGTACGGATAATAAAACTGCAGTAGAGCTTTCTAAGAAAAGAATAGCGGATGCTATAGGGGCTACTTCTGATGAAATATATTTTACAGCCGGCGGTTGTGAGGCAGATAACTGGGTATTAAAAGGAGTAGCATTTGCTAACGAAGATAGAGGCAACCATATTATTACAACTTCTATTGAACATCCTGCGATAATAAATTCTTGCAGATTTTTGGAGAAACATGGGTTTGAGGTTACGTATTTAAACGTGGACGAGAATGGCCAGGTCAAATTGGATGAGCTTGAAGCAGCTATAAAGGATACAACAATTCTGATTTCTGTTATGTTTGCAAATAATGAAATAGGAACTATTCAACCTATTAAAGAAATTTCTGAATTAGCATCGAGGCACAATGTCTATTTTCACACAGATGCGGTGCAGGCAGTTGGCAGTGTGAAAATTGATGTTAAAAAAATGGGCATTACAATGCTTTCTATGTCAGGTCATAAATTTTATGGGCCTAAAGGAATAGGCGCATTATATATAAAAGAAGGGACAAAAATCGAAAATTTAATTCACGGTGGCGGACAGGAAAACGGAAAAAGAGCAGGTACAGAAAACGTACCATCTATAGTCGGCATGGGCAAAGCTATAGAGATGGCTTATCATGATTTTGATAAGAATAATGAGAAAATTTTATTTTTAAGGGAGAAGCTTATAAAGAGCATTGAAGAAAGGATCCCAAATGCAAAATTAAACGGTCATAGGATATCAAGACTTCCGGGGAATGTTAATTTTTCATTTAGCGGAATTGAAGGAGGAGCATTACTTGAGATGCTTAATATGAATGGAATATCCGGAGCAAGCGGATCTGCTTGCAGTACAAAAAATCCTAAGCCTTCTCATGTTTTAACTGCTATTGGGCTTGATAATGGTACGATTAGAGGGTCGCTGAGACTTTCTATAGGGGCGGAAAATACAGAAGAAGATATTGATTATACTGTAAACATTTTGGCTCATGAAGTGGAAAAATTGAGAAGTTAGGAAATATTTTTTACGTTTAGGTAGCAGAATTTTGCTACTGATCAGAGTACATGAAATAAGATATATGTTTTATCGGAACTCAGGATTTGCGACGAAAGACTTTAAAAAAATGCGGGAAGTCTTTCTGCAAATATTCATTCCTTTTAAAACATATATCTTATTTTTATATGGTAGTCTGACTAGTAACAAAATTGTAAAAAACTTTAAATAAAACTATTGACAATTTG
>CAZVVZ010000022.1:0-13508 GCA_964631135.1 uncultured Eubacteriales bacterium | reverse complement strand
GGGTCAAAGTTGAGGCTGAACAGCAGATTGCTAAAGCACAAGCCGAAGCTGAAAGCTATAAATTAAAGAATCAAGAGATTACAGACAAAACTCTACAAATGACGTTTTTAGAAAAATGGGATGGTAAACTTCCAACTATTACAGGCGGAGAAAATATGATGTTTGATGTTAGTGAGATCGTAAAGTAATGAATTAAAACTCACTAAAAATATCTCGGTTGGCTTAAATTTCAACCGAGATATTTTTTTTAATATTTTTCCGAAAAGAAATTATTGTTGTGAGTGGCTTAAATACTAAGTTTTATTAAATCAAGTTTGAATAGCAACTAGCATAGCTACTGTTCAGACTACTATGCGAAAATAATATATATGTTTTAAAAGGAACTCAGGATTTGCGACGAAAGACTTAAAAAAATGCGGGAAGTCTTTCTGCAAATATTCGTTCCTTTTAAAACATATATATTATTTTCGCATAGTAGTCTGAACAGTAAACCTAGCATAAAACATAACATACAAATTGTATTGACAAAAACATAATTCGTGTGTTATTATTAAATTGATAATATCAGAAGGAGAATAACAATGACAAAAGTAAAAAAAGATGAAGAAAAAAATTTTCTGGATAATTATAAAATAGAAAATTATGATAGACCATCTGTTGCGACAGATATTGCTGTTTTTACAATGAAAGATGAGGACTCATATAATTATCGTCAGAATAATAAGAGCCATTTATCGATACTTCTTATTCGGAGAGGCGAGTACCCATTTTTAAATAAGTGGGCATTGCCGGGAGGGTTTTTGAGACAAAAAGAGACTCTTGAGGAGTGTGCTTATAGGGAAATAAAAGAGGAAACTAATATAATTCCTAATTCACTTATGTTAGTAGATACATTTAGTGCTATTGATAGAGATCCAAGAGGAAGAATAATATCAAATGCTTATTTATCTATCGTAGGGGATGATTTGGAAAAAGAAAAGTGTGGAGGTGATTCGGTAGATGTTAGATGGTTTGAAGTATCTTTAGAACAAAAGGAAGATAATATATATGAGTTAAAACTTACTAACGAAGAAACTTTAATTAAAAGTTCTCTTAAATTAGAAAATAAAAAATTTAATATTAGCAAATTTAAAATAATAGACCCGGGTGAGCTGGCTTTTGATCATGCACAAATAATTTCAACTGCGTTGATGTTATTAAAGAATAAAGCAGAAAATTACGATATAATTTTTGATTTCCTGCCAGAGAAATTTACATTATATGAATTACAAAAAGTTCAAGAAGCAATATTAAATATATCATTGTATGTAGGTAACTTTAGGAGGAAAATATCAGAATATGTAACTGAAACAGATGAATATAAAAGCGGAGCGGGTCATCGACCAGCCAAGCTTTTTAGAAGAAAGTGTTAAGGCATGAACAGCAATTGTATTAGTTAGTAATTTATTAAAATAAAAAGGAGAGAGGCTTATGAAAAAGATTCTAATTGTAGTGGACATGCAGAATGATTTTATTGATGGTGCACTAGGTACAAAGGAAGCTGAGTTAATTGTAGATAATGTTGTGAAGAAAATTACTGAGTTTGAAGGTGAAATTTTTGTTACATTAGATACGCATTATAACAATTATATGGAAACATCAGAGGGAAGAAAATTACCGGTACCACATTGTATAAAAGGCACTAATGGATGGAATTTGAATGATAAGGTAAATAAAGCCCTTATGAATAAGAAACACAAAATTGTTGAGAAGATTACTTTTGGTTCTATAGATTTACCTAACTTAATAAAAAACGTTGTTGGGGAAGAAAATATGGAAATTGAGATGGTAGGACTTTGTACAGATATTTGTGTGGTGTCTAATGCTTTAATATTAAAGGCTACTTTTCCTGAAGCTACTATACTGGTTGACTCAACTTGTTGCGCTGGGGTAACACCTGATAAACACAAATCAGCATTAGAAACTATGAAGTCATGCCAAATTGATGTGATAGGAGAATAGTTATGATAAAATTAGATAATAAAATAATAACCCATGAAAAATTTCCGGATGGAACTATTTTGCTAAAAGAAAACATTGCGAAAGATTTTTCTGAGGCTAGGAGTGCAACTATTACATGGCTTTTTGAAAACAATGAAGAATTGGTTACACTTATCTATTTAACAAAGCACTTAAATTCCCATGGAATAAAAAATATTCATTTAAGAATGCCATATATTCCAAATGCAAGGCAAGACAGAGTGAAAAATGATGAAGATGTATTTACTTTGAAGTATTTTGCAGAAATTATAAATTTTTTAAATTTTACATCGGTGTCTGTATTAGACCCACATTCTAATGTAAGTGAAGCGTTATTTAACAATATAATTGTTGAAACACCAAAGAAATATATCGAAATGGCTATTTCAAAAGTGAAAAACGAGTCCGAGAATTTAATTATGTTTTATCCTGATGAAGGAGCAATGAAACGCTATTCAAAAATGATAGATAAGCCTTATGCTTTTGGAATGAAGAAAAGGAATTGGGAAAATGGTGAGATTTGTGGACTTGATATATTGGGACAAGCAGAATTGGTTAAGGGTGGAAATGTTTTGATAATAGATGATATTTCGAGCCGTGGTGGTACTTTTTATTTGAGTGCTAAGAGATTAAAAGAGCTTGGTGCAAATAAAATTTATTTGTATGTTACACATTGTGAAAATACAATTTTTGATGGTGAAGTAATTAAAGGTAAGGAAATAGAGAAAGTATTTACTGTAAAAACAATATTTACTGGAAATAATGAGAAAATAGAGGTGTTTGATTATGAATAAAATTAATCCTATGTTACTTATAGACTTTTATAAGGCTGTACATGCAGAAATGTTACCTGAAAAAATAACAAAATCTGTATCGTATTTTACTCCAAGACTAAGCAGAGTTGATATGTGGGATAAGGTTGTTATGTTTGGGCTTCAAGGATTTATAAAAAGCTATTTGATTGATTATTTTAATGAAGAATTTTTCAATAAACCATTTGACGAAGTAATAGGTGAATATAGAAGAATTATGGATGCAACTTTAGGGAAGGATGCCTATAAAATAGAAAAAATTGAAAAACTTCATAAATTGGGGTATTTGCCTATTGAAATTGTTGCTTTACCAGAGGGGGCTAAAGTCCCGATGCATGTTCCAATGTTTGGAATTACAAATACGCATCCTGAATTCGCTTGGCTTCCGCAATCGCTAGAAAGTTTTATTTCGGCTGAAAGTTGGCATCCTATGATTGCAGCAACTGTAGGATATACATATAGGCAAATAGTAGATAAATACTACGAGCTTACTTGCGATGATAATATTCCAAAGTCAAAAGCTCTTGGCGCATTTGATTTTAGGGGTGAGGAATGTACTCAGTCTGCAATTAAAGCCGGCGCAGGGTGGTGTTTATCATTTTTAAATACTGCTACGGTTCCAACCGTTCCATATCTTGAAAAAATGTATAATTGTGATTGTACTAAGGAAGCAGTTGCATTTGGAAGTCCAAGTACGGAGCACTCTGTAATGTGTAGTAACTATGCGATTGACGGAGATGAAATTACTCTCCTAAGAAGGTTATTAACAGAAATATATCCCAATACAAGTTTTTCTGCTGTGCTTGATTCATATGATTATTGGAATGTTATAGACAATATTTTGCCTCAATTAAAACCTGAAATACTAAATCACAATGGTTGTATGCTAATGCGTGGAGATTCGGGTGATTGTGTCGAGGTAGTTACTAAAACAGTTTTTAAACTATGGGACGAATTTGGTGGAACTACTAATAGTAAAGGATATAAAGTTTTAGATCCACATGTAAAAGCTATTTATGGTGATTCAATAACTATTGAAAGATGTGAACATATTTATAAAATACTTATGGATAATGGTTTTGCCTGCTCAAATGTAGCTTTGGGAGTTGGTTCATTTTCAATGCAATGCATTGAAGAAAACGGAATATTAAAGCCTTTTACAAGAGACACTTTTAGTTCGTGTATTAAGGCGACTTATTGTGAGATTGATAATGTTCCTTATCCTATATTTAAGAATCCAAAGGATGGCGGGTTTAAGAAATCGCAAAAAGGTTGTTGCATAGTTACGAAAGACGAGAGCGGTAATTATATATACAAAGACGGATTTAATTGGAATGAAGTTACGTCTAATGCAAAAAATGAATTAGTTACAGTTTTTAAAGATGGCAAGATGATAAAAGAACAGACTTTGTCCGAAATAAGAAATATTTTACACGGAGGTAGATTTTAATGTTGTTTGATGCTATGAAAGTAAAAAATGAATGTGTAGAATGGATAAGGGGCTTCTTTGATAAAAACGGGAAAGGTTGCAATGCCATTGTGGGTATTTCTGGTGGGAAAGATAGTTCAATTGTTGCGGCTCTATGCGTAGAGGCATTGGGAAAAGAAAGAGTTATTGGTGTACTAATGCCAAATGGCGAACAGGCGGATATAAGTGATTCGTATATGCTAGTTAATCATTTGGAAATAAAAAGTTATGTAGTAAATATAAGAGATAGCATAGACGGTATTTTAGATAAGATAAAAGCTGAGATAAATATTACTAAGCAAACTGTTGAAAATTTGCCCGCACGTATTAGAATGTCTACACTTTATGCAGTTTCGCAGAGCTTAAATGGACGAGTTGCAAATACTTGTAATTTATCTGAAGATTGGGTAGGATATTCAACAAGATATGGTGACTCTGTTGGTGATTTTTCACCTTTATCTAATCTTACGGTAACTGAAATCAAAGAAATAGGTAGAGTGTTAAATCTACCTGCAAAATTAGTTAATAAAGTTCCAGAGGATGGTTTATGTGGGAAAACAGACGAGGATAATTTGGGATTTCCATATGCAGTCTTAGACAGATATATTCGTACCGGTGAAATAGAAGATGGAAGCATCAAAGAAAGGATTGACGAATTGCATAATAGGAATTTATTTAAGTTACAATTGATGCCGACCTTTATTCCTCAGCTTTGACGAAGCTTTTTTATCCTAGAGTTATTGGCTAGGTTTAATTAAATAGGAAACATTAAAATGAGGCTGCTGAAAAAGTCTTCGAAATAAAAAAATAGCACAGATGTCATATAGTTTAACGTTGCTCAGGATTCACGACGGAAACCTCTTATCCTACATCATAGGATGTTTTCCTGTGAATATTCGCATCTTTTAAGCTATATGGCATCTGTGCTATTTTTTTATTTCGAAGACTTTTTCAGCAGCCTCCATTAAAATAGCTCTTTTGAAGCAAATTTCAAAAGAGTTGTTTTTTACCAATCAGCCTGAATAATAACACGTTTGAGGTTACTATGCGAAAATAATATATACGTTTTACCGGAACTCAGGATTTGCGACGAAAGACTTAAAAAATGCGGGAAGTCTTTCTGCAAATATTCGTTCCTTTTAAAACATATATATTATTTTCGCATAGTAGTCTGAACAGTAACCGCTAGAGCTAAATTTTTGCTGAAATACTTGAAATATTATTTTTAGAAATTATATAATGAACATTAGAGGATTTATAAACTATAAAGTAAATAGAATTTTAAATGGAGAAATAAATTAAGATATGGGAAAGAGTTTATTTATAGCAGAAAAACCAAGTGTTGCAAAAGAGTTTGCCAAAATATTAAAGGTAAACTCTTCTTCGCATGACGGATATATTGAAAATGAGAACTACGTAATTACATGGTGTGTTGGGCATCTGGTTACTATGAGTTATCCGGAAGTTTATGATGAGAAATTAAAAAGGTGGTCACTTGCTACACTTCCTTTTTTACCGGCAGACTATAAATACGAAGTGATTTCATCGGTAGAAAAGCAATTTAATATTGTAAAGGAATTACTTACTAGGGCTGATGTTGAAACTATATATGTTTGTACTGACTCAGGACGTGAAGGAGAGTATATTTATAGGCTGGTTGATTCTATGGCTAAAGTCACCGGTAAAGTAAAAAAAAGGGTATGGATAGATTCTCAGACAGAGGAAGAAATTTTAAGAGGAATTCGTGAAGCAAAAGATTTATCTGAATATGATGCTTTGGCTGATTCAGCATATTTAAGAGCTAAAGAGGACTATTTGATTGGCATAAATTTTTCAAGACTTCTTAGTTTACTATATTCAAGGGCAGTAAGTGTTGTAAGCAAAGAGGAGCGAGTTGTTATTGCAATAGGTCGTGTAATGACATGTGTTTTAGGAATGGTAGTAGACAGGGAACGAGAAATAAGAAATTTTGTTAAGACAAACTTTTATAGGCTGGTTTGCAATTTAGAGGGAAATTGTTCGGGAGAATGGAAAGCTATAGAAAATACGAAGTTTTACAATTCACCGCTTTTATATAATGAAACTGGTTTTAAGAAAAAGGATGATGCTCAGAATCTTGCGAATGCTTTAAGCAAAAATGAGTTTGCAGTTGTTGAAGAAATAAAAAAGAAGCAACAAAAAGAAAATGCACCTTTGCTTTTCAATTTAGCAGAGCTTCAAAATGAATGTTCAAAAAGGTTCAAAATTGCACCTGATGAAACTTTATCAGTTGTTCAGACATTATATGAAAAGAAACTTGTTACATATCCAAGAACTGATGCAAGAGTACTTTCTACGGCTATTGCTAAGGAGATAAAGAAGAATTTAAACGGGATAGCGACAAAATGTTTAGACGAGAATGTAAAAAAATTTGCGATGAATATTGCTGAGAGAAAGTATAATATTGATTTGGTGAAATCAAAGTATGTTGATGATTCGAAAATCACAGACCATTATGCTATTATTCCAACCGGTCAGGGATATGAAAACTATAATTCGCTAAAAGAGCTTGAAAAGGCGATATATAATGTGATTTCGCTTAGATTTTTGGCGATTTTTTATCCGCCGGCTGTTTTTAACAGAATTTCACTTACTGTAAAAATCGGTGACGAATATTTTTTTGCCAGTGCAAAAACATGTAAGGACATTGGGTATTTAGAAGTGCTAAAAAGTGGGAAAGATGCTACTGGCGATGAAAGTGCATTAAGCGGATTAAAAAAAGGTCAGCAGTTAAAGATAAATAATATTGAAGTAAAAGAGGGAGAAACAAGCCCTCCAAGCCGCTATACCACAGGCACAATGATTTTAGCAATGGAAAATGCCGGTAAACTTATTGAGGATGAGGAATTAAGGGCACATATTAAAGGTGCGGGTATCGGAACGAGTGCGACAAGAGCGGAAATAATAAAGAAGCTTCAAAGGAATTCATACATTATTTGCAATTCTAAAACCCAGGTAATAACACCAAGTTTTAAAGGTGAGTTAATATATGAAACAGTAAAAGATGCTATGCCGGATATGCTAAATCCCGAGCTTACCGCAAGTTGGGAAAAAGGGCTTACTATGGTTGCAAATAAAGAAATAGAAGCGAAAGTTTTTATGGATAAACTGGAAACATATATTCGCAACAAGACGAGAAGGGCAATTGAGAAAAAGCCTTATATCAATCCACCGCGAATGTTTAAGGATGTGCCGAGAATGGAAGTAAAATAAAAAAGGAGAATTGATTATGGATTTTATTCAAGAACAATTAAAAAATGAGTTTAACTTGAAGGAGTTTCAAGTAAAAAATACTATTGATTTAATCGACAGCGGCAATACTATACCGTTTATTGCCAGATATAGGAAGGAAATGACAGGAGAACTCAGTGATGAGGTCTTAAGAGATTTTTATGAAAGGCTTCTATATCTTAGGAAGCGTGAGGAAAGAAAAGAGGAGATAATTCGTTTAATAGATGAGCAAGGGAAATTAACGGCTGAACTAAAGTCTCAGATTGAAAAAGCTGAGACTATGACAGAACTGGAGGACCTGTATAGACCATATAAGCAGAAAAAGAGAACAAGGGCAACTATTGCTAAGGAAAAGGGACTGGAACCGTTGGCAATTATTATAAAGAGCCAGGAGCTAAAATCCGGAGATAAGTTTACTATTGCAGGCGAATACATAAATGAAGAAAAAGGAGTAAAAAATGTAGAAGATGCAATAAATGGGGCACTGGATATTATTGCGGAAGAAATTTCGGATAATGCGGATTACCGTAAGGAGATTAGGAAAATAACTTTTGAAAATGGAGTTCTTACGTCTAAGGCAGTTAATCCGGAAGAAAAAACAGTATATGATATGTATTACGATTTCGCAGAGCCTATTTCTAAAATCCCTAGTCACAGAGTTTTAGCCATAAATCGTGGCGAAAAAGAGGGAGTTTTAAAGACAAAGTTAGAGATCGAATCTGATGGAATTTTAGGATATATTGAGAAAGATGCAATACTGGGAGATAGTATTTTTAAAGAGGAGTTAAAGCTTTGTATAGCTGATGCATATAAGAGACTTATTGCTCCTTCTATTGAAAATGAAATTAGAAACGATGTAACAGCTGTTGCTGATGATAAAGCTATTAAGGTTTTTGGTGTTAATATTAAGAATTTACTACTGCAGGCTCCTTTAAAAGACATGACGGTAATGGGGTTTGATCCAGCTTATAGAACCGGATGCAAAATTGCGGTTATTGATGAAACTGGTAAATTATTAGCTACTACCACAGTTTATCCTACAGCTCCGCAAAATGATGTTGAGGGTGCTAAAAGAGAACTAAAATCTTTAATAAAGAAACACAATATAGATATGATAGCAATAGGCAACGGAACTGCTTCCCGTGAGTCTGAACAGTTTGTTGCAGATATGTTAAAGGAGATTCCGGAAAAAGTTTATTATACTATTGTGAGTGAGGCTGGAGCTTCTGTTTATTCAGCTTCTAAACTTGCCACAGAAGAGTATCCGGATATAAATGTTTCTCTTCGTGGTGCTATCTCTATTGCAAGGAGGCTTCAGGATCCGCTTGCTGAACTTGTAAAGATCGATCCTAAGAGTATTGGAGTTGGACAGTATCAGCATGATGTTAACCAAAAGAGGTTAGATGAAGCATTAACCGGGGTCGTAGAAGATGCAGTTAATAAGGTGGGAGTTAATTTAAACACTGCAACTCCATCACTACTTAATTATGTTTCGGGCTTAAGTAAGACGGTCGCTTCTAATATTGTAAAGTATAGAGAAGAAAACGGTAAGTTCAAAAATCGTAAAGAACTGCTTAAAGTAAGTAAATTAGGGCCTGCCGCTTTTACACAATGCTCGGGATTCTTAAGGATTCCTAAGGGAGACAACCCGTTAGACAACACATCTGTTCATCCGGAGTCTTATGAAGTTACTGAAAAGATTTTAAATAAAATGGGGTATGACGTTAAGAATTTTGAAAATGTGGATAAAGCTGAAATGATAAGGAAAATAAATGCACTTGATGTAAATGCTGTTTCCAAAGAGTTAAATGTCGGAATACCAACGATAACAGATATATTAAATGAGCTTAAAAAGCCGGGACGTGATCCGAGAGAAGATATGCCAAAACCTATTTTAAGGAGTGATGTTTTAAAGTTAGAAGACTTACGTGAGGGAATGGTATTAAAAGGTACTGTAAGAAATGTAATTGACTTTGGAGCTTTTGTGGATATAGGTATAAAGAATGACGGATTAGTACATATTTCAGAGCTTAGCAATAATTATGTTAAAAATCCTATGGATGTTGTTTCTGTTGGAGATATTGTTGATGTTAAAGTTATAAAAATTGACTTAGAAAAAGGCAAAGTGGGGCTTAGTATGAAAAATGTGTAAATGCTTTTTCAGCAATCTTGCATATATGTAGTCTTTTATGTTAGAATGTGAATGGATTAAAACATATAGGAGATGTTACACATGAAGATAGAGAGCAATTCGTCACTACTTTTAGGCGATACAGCAGTTTCGGATATTTTTATAAATGAATATTTGACTGAGGCGGACGGAGATTTTGTCAAGGTTTATTTATATTGCTTATTTTTATCAAAACATAATAAAGATATATCTTTACTTGATTTATCTAAAAAAACGGGTTTGCAGTTAGAAAAAGTGAAGGCTGCAATAGAGTATTTTAATAAAGTAGGTCTAGTTATTAGTACTGAAAAAGGTATTATTTTGTGTGATTTAAAAGAAAAAGAGGTAAATAGGCTATATACTCCTAAGCTTTCTACTTCACCTGAGGATGCTGTTGAGAAAATCAACAGGAATACGAAGAGAGCATCTGTTATAAATGCAATAAATAATACATTTTTCCAGGGGATTATGAGCCCGGCTTGGTATAACGACATTGCAACTATTTTTGATAAATATAATTTTGAAGAAGAAGTTGTTTATTCGTTATTTAATTATTGCTATGATAAAAGAGCTTTACATAAAAACTATTTATTTACTGTTGCTGAGGCATGGGGGCTTAGCAAGATAAAAAATATGAATGATTTAGATATTTATTATCAAAAATATGAAAAATGCAATAAAATAAAAAAATCAATTAGTAAAAAGTTGGGAATTACGAGAAAACTTACTGAATATGAGGAAGCCTATATAGATAAATGGTGTATAGAATTCGGGTATGATTTAGACGTTATAGAGATTGCACTTAAAAAGACTACTTCTAAGACTAATCCAAGTTTTGAGTATATAAATAAAATTATTTGTTCTTGGGCTGAAAAAGGACTTAAGAATAAAGAACAGGTAAATGAGTTTATTGAGCAGGTAAAGGCTAAAAATGATTTTATAAAAACTAACAAAGGCACAAGCAGTGCATATGTTAATCCTGAGCAAAAAGAATTTAATGATTTGGATAGATTTTATGCAAACTAAATGAGGCGGTGATTGTATGCAGGGAATTTACAGAAAAATTCAGCAAGAATATGAAAATGATAGAAACTTTGCTTTAGCTGAGGTGGAGAAAAAGAAAAAAGAAATTTATAAAAAAGAACCGAAAATACTGGATATTGATGAGAAAATAAAGAAAATAGGCATGGATATAAGTAAATCTATAATTTTTATAGATGATGACACTAAACGTGAAAATGCGGTAAATGATTTAAATTCACAGATTGATGAATTAAAAAATGAGAAAAGAGAATTGCTGGAAAAATTAGGAGTCACAGAAGAGTTTTTAACCCCTAATTTTAAGTGTAAGATTTGTGAGGATACCGGTATAATAGGTAGTATAACCGGCGCTAAAAACTGCTCTTGCTTTAGGCAGAAGCTTATTGATTATACTTATAATCAGTCGCAAATTTATAATATAGATAAAGAGAATTTTGATACTTTTGATGAAACTATATTTTCTGATAAGGTTGATGAAATGGCATATAACAGCAAAAAATCACCACGAGATAATATACTTGTTATTAAAGAAATGGCTAAGAAGTTTGTTGATAATTTTGACGATAAAGACACGAAAAATTTGATGTTTACAGGTGGCACAGGTTTGGGAAAAACGTTTTTAAGTAATTGTATTGCTAAAGCTATTTTAGATAAAGGAAAGACGGTTTTGTATCAGACTTCAGGGCGACTTATGGATCTAGTTATGGACTATAGGAAAGGCGACAATGAAGAGTTTGATGCATCACAGTATGAAGAGCTGTTTAATGTTGAGTTACTTATAATAGATGATTTAGGGACTGAAAACATGACAGAGGCGAGACGTTCAGAGCTTTTTAATATTCTTAACACGAGATTACTAAATTCGGCGAAAAAACATACTAAAACGGTTATTTCTACTAATAAAGACTTAAAAGAGTTAGTTAATTATTATGATCAGCGGATTGTGTCAAGAATTTTAGGGAACTTTGAAGTTTGCAGATTTTTTGGAAGAGATTTAAGATTATCAAGTAGGAAGTAGAAAAAAATATATATATCAAATTAGACGGATGCTTGTTACTAGTCAGACTATATGAAATGAAATATATGTTTTATCGGAACTCAGGATTTGCGACGAAAGACTTTAAAAAAATACGGGAAGTCTTTCGGCAAATATTCGTTCCTTTTAAAACATATATTTCATTTCATATAATCTGACTAGTAACGGATGCTTTATGGTGTAACAAAAAGAATGCAATAATAATATTATGTTAATGTGGAGTAAGAATTTTAAAGCTCTTACGGGCATTAACAAAATAGCTACTATATAAAATATTTTGTGATATTCCCGAGCAAGGAGTTATAGTTACAGAATTTATATGGTAGCTGTTTTTAATTTTTGCTCTGAAATTAGGATTTTAAGGGTGAACACAATGATTATTGTACAAAAATATGGCGGAAGTTCTGTTGCAGATAATGATAAATTATATAAAGTGGCGCAAAAAATACAAAAAGCACTTAGTAAAGGAAATAGTATTGTAGTTGTTGTATCTGCTCAGGGCAAAACTACTGATTTACTTATAAATAAGGCACATTCAATAGATAAAGAGTGTTCTGCACGTGAGATGGACACATTGATATCTACAGGTGAGCAGCAGTCTATGGCACTTCTTACTATGATGCTCAACAAGATTGGAGTCCCGGCAATTTCACTTACAGGTGAACAAGCGGGAATTTTTACTGTTGGTCCACATATGAATTCAAGAATAGATAATATTCGACCGTTTAGAATTTTTAATGAGCTTGAGAAAGGTAATGTAGTTGTGGTAGCAGGCTTTCAAGGTATAGATGAAATGGATGATATAACTACTCTTGGAAGAGGCGGTTCTGATACTACCGCTATCGCTTTATCGTATGCTTTATCTGCGGATAGATGTGAGATATACAGTGATGTGGATGGAATATATACTGCGGATCCGCGGGTTGTTAAAGAAGCAATCAGATTAGAGGAGGTAAGCTATGATACTATGCTGGAACTCGCAAGCTTGGGCGCTAAGGTACTGAATAATAGGGCTGTTGAACTGGCTAAAAAGTATGAGGTGAGCCTTACTTCAGGCGGAAGTTTTTCTGATAGGGAGGGGACGAAGATAGTTAAAAATAGTTTAGAGAGTGCTAATGTTACCGGTTTTACTGCGGATAGGAATGTAGCGATTATTACAATTTTTAATGTTAAGGATGAATATGACATTTTTATTAAGCTTTCAAAATGCGGAATACCCATTGACGTTATAGGCCAGAGTATTGGGCTAAAAGAAATTTCTTTTACGGTAAAATCAGATAATATTGAAGCAGTTAGAGAATGTATAGGCAGCAAATACGATATTAGCATTTGTGAGAATTGCGGTAAGGTTTCTGCTGTTGGCAGTGGTATGATAAATAAAGCGGAAATGGCTCAAAAAATTTATGAAGCACTTTATGAAAATAAAATTCCTATTAAACTTATAAGTAGTTCAGAAATAAAGTTTTCTGTTATTGTAGATGTTGAATTTGTGGATATAGCATTAAATGCGATCCATAATAAAGTTTTTTATTTATAATTAAAAGTAGAAAGATTTACTCTAAAAGTGTGGAATGTTACTATTTACTGGTAGCCCAAATAGTTAGTTGCTAGCCAGAGTATATATCGCTGGTCAGAGCACATGAAATAAGATATATGTTTTATCGGAACTCAGGATTTGCGACGAAAGACTTT
>CAZVVZ010000021.1:0-13579 GCA_964631135.1 uncultured Eubacteriales bacterium | reverse complement strand
AAAACATATATATTATTTTTATATAGTAGTCTAAGCAGTAACAAAGTTGATAAAATATATAAAAAAGATGTGTTCCGTTATAATTAAAACAGCAAAAATTCAGGCTAATTTGACAATTTTTAAGTATCGTTATATACTACAATCAAAGAAGAAGGAGATTTTATATGGAACAGGAAAATAAACGGTTTTCAAACATCTTGATGCTAAAAGACTGGATTTATCTTACTTTAATTCTTATATTACTGTTTGTATTAAGCGTGATGAATAATAATTTTATTATTCCGTCTATTGGGCTTTGGTTTGTCATGCTTTTTTACTCGCTGAGGATTAACGGAAAACGTAGAGAAGAAATAGAAGGCTATATTCAAAATCTGACTTTTAACATGGACAGTGTCACTAAAGATACTTTATTAAATTTTCCGCTTCCGATGCTTACTTTAGAGTTAAATGGTATGATAATATGGCATAATTTATTATTTCAAAAAATAATAGGCGAGAGCGATTTAGTGGAAAAGTATATTTACGACTTCTCCGAGGAGTTAAAGCCTGAGAATTTGATAAAAAATAATAAGATTGTGACTACAGAAGTAAAGCTAAACGGAAGTATATATAAGGTCTTGGGCAATTTAGTCAGAACAAGTGAAAAGAATGAAAGAGAACATTATACTTTGTCATTATATTTTATAGATATTACTGATTACAGCCTCCTTCTAAAAAAGCATTTTGAAGAGGAACCGGACGTTGGTGTTATTGTTATAGATAATTATGATGAGTTGATGCAGAGCATAGATGAAGGAGAGAGATCGCAATTACTTGCTGAAATTGATAAGCATGTAAAGCAGTGGTTTGCCTTTTCGAATGGAGTTATAAAGAAATATGAACGTGATAAATATATAATGTTTTTTGAATCAAAGTATCTTAAAGAGATGGAAGAAAAGAAGTTTGAAGTACTGGATTTAGTGAAAGAAATTGATATAGGTAATAAGTTACAAGTTACGTTGAGCATAGGTATATCTTCTCGTATGAAGGACTTTTCTACCGGTATGAAAGAAGCATTGGATTCTATTGAATTGGCTTTAGGCCGTGGCGGAGACCAGACCGTCATAAATGAAGGCGGTGAGTACAAGTTTTTCGGAGGAAGAAGCAAAGAAATAGAAAAACGTACGAGAGTAAAAGCCAGAGTTATGGCTACTGCTCTTGAAAAACTAATTGATCAGTGCGAAAATGTTGTAATTATGGGACATGCTAATCCTGATGCGGATTCGTTAGGCTCTTCTCTTGGAATATATAGGGTCGCACAATGTTTAAATCGCCCTGCAAATATTGTTTTAGACGGAGAGTTTTCCAATGTCAGAGAGCTGGTGGATAGAGTAGAAGCTTCCGGCCAGTATGAAGGTGTTTTTATAAAAAGACATGAAGCTATAGAACTGACTACACAGGAATCTTTATTAGTTGTTGTGGACACTCATCGAGCATCGTTTACAGAATGTCCGGAATTGATAGAAAGGACCAGCAAAATTGTTGTCATAGATCACCACAGAAAAGTTACAGATTTTATTAGTGATGCATTCTTAACATATCATGAAATTTATGCTTCATCAGCTTGTGAGCTAGTAACAGAATTACTTCAATATATGGATAAAAAAGTTTCTATTCGCCAGTTAGAGGCTGAGGCTCTGTATGCAGGAATTATTATTGATACGAAAAACTTTACTTTTAAGACAGGTATAAGAACATTCGAGGCTGCAGCTTTCCTTAAGAAGTACGGAGTTGATACAATAGCGGTAAAGCAGTTGTTCCAAAACGATTTGGAAACTTATGTCGATAAATCCGAAATAGTAAAGAAGGCGGAAATTTATAATGACGAAATAGCTATATCTGCATGCGATAAAGAAATGATAAATACAAGTATAATAGTTGCACAGGCTGCGGATGAGCTGTTAAATATTAAAGGGATAAAGGCATCGTTTGTACTTTCTCCGAATGACCAGAAGATAGTTATAAGCGGAAGATCTTTAGGAGATGTAAATGTTCAAATGATTTTAGAAAAACTTGGCGGCGGAGGCAGTATGACTATTGCCGGTGCTCAAGTACCAAATGTTACTTTGGATGAGGCGGTTAAGAAATTAAAAGAAGCAATCGATTCTTATAATGAAAGCAATACTAAGGCTTAAAATCTAAAGTGGAGCATGAAAAGACTCTAAATTGAAATTTAAATGGGTGGTGGAATAATGAAAGTTATATTATTAAAAGATGTTAAAGCTCTGGGGAAAAAAGGTATGATAGTCGATGTCAGCGACGGATATGCAAAAAACTTCCTTTTGAAAGGGAAACTGGCAGCTGAAGCTAATGCACAGAATATGAACGTTTTAAAAACTCAAGAGGGATCTAGGATGTTCAGAAGGGAAAGAGACTTTGAAGAGGCTCAAAAATTGGCTGAAAAAATGAAAGAAATGACACTTCATTTCAAAGTTAAGGCCGGCGAAGGCGGAAAACTTTTTGGCTCTGTTACTGCTAAAGACATAAGTGATAAGCTTTTAGCAGAATATAAAATAGAAACTGACAAGAAAAAAGTTTATTTAGAAGATGCTATAAAATCCGCCGGAATAACTACTGTTGAAATAAAATTATTTGAAGGTGTTATAGCTAAGATTAAAGTTGAGGTTTTGGCTGAATAATTTTTTGGAGGTAAATTATGGCGGTAAAAGATAATTCTAATATAATTAGAGTTTTACCTAATGATGTTGAAGCTGAGCAAGCTGTTTTAGGTGCGATGATAATTGATAAAGATGCTATTGCAAATGTATTAGAAATAGTAAAACCTGACGATTTCTATCGTGAAGACAATCGTGAGGTTTTTTCTGCTATACTTGACTTATTTGAAAACTCAAAGCCTATAGATTTAGTAAGCATTAAAGAGCAGTTAAGATTAAGAGGTACGCTTGAAGCGGTTGGAGGGATTCCTTTTATAGCTGAGTTATCTACAAGAGTGCCTACTGCGGCTAATGTTGAGTATTATGCGAAAATTGTGGAGGAAAAGTCCATACTTAGAAAACTCATTCATTCTTCCAATGATATTTCAAATATGGGATATGCCGCAACAGAAGACGTTCAGGATATAGTAGATGCTGCTGAGAAAAAGATTTTTGACATTGTTCAAAAGCGTAATGTAAAAGGGTTTACTCCAATAAAGAATGTATTGGTCGATAACATGGAGAAGTTAGAAGAGTTATACAACCAAAAGGGTTATATAACCGGATTATCTTATGGATTTACTGATTTAGACATGAAAACTGCAGGACTTCACAACTCTGATTTAATACTAATCGCAGCGAGACCGGCTATGGGTAAAACAGCTTTTGCTTTAAATATTGCTCAAAACGTCGCTGTTCATGATAAAATCCCTGTTGCGATTTTTAGCTTGGAAATGTCTAAGGAACAGCTTGTTAATAGGCTCCTTTCGTGCGAAGGAATGATAGATGCTCAGAAAATGAGAACAGGTAAATTAGAAGATGATGACTGGGGAAAACTTGCTCAGGCTATGAGTGTTTTATCTGATGCTCCTATTTATATAGACGACACACCCGGACAGACAGTAATGGATATAAGGGCTAAATGTAGAAGATTAAAACTTGAAAAAGGCTTGGGGCTTGTTGTGATTGATTATTTGCAATTGATGCAAGGACCTTCGAGACGTGGCGGAGAGAATAGGCAGCAAGAAGTGTCCGACATGAGTAGAGCATTAAAAATTATGGCTAAAGAACTTGATGTGCCTGTTATAACATTGTCTCAGTTGAGCCGTGCTCCTGACGGCAGACCGGATCACAGACCGGTTCTAAGCGATTTAAGAGAGTCCGGTGCGATAGAACAGGATGCAGATATAGTTATGTTTTTATATAGAGATGATTACTATAATCCTGAAACTGAGAAGAAAAATATTACAGAGGTTATTATGGCTAAGCACAGGGCCGGTTCAACAGGAGTTGTAGAGCTGGTATGGATGGGGCAGTTTACAAAGTTTGCTAATATGTTTAGAGGTGAAGGCTAGTTTATATGAAAGTATCTCTTTTGGACTAGGCGGGAGATTAAATGGAATTAGTAGAAAAAATTGAAAATACAAAATTAGTTGAATATGGAGATAAAATTGTCGTGGGGGTTTCCGGAGGACCGGATTCCGTCTGCCTTTTTGATGTGCTGATAAAGCTAAGAGATAAGCTGAATTTATCTCTTTTTGTTGTACATGTAAATCATTGTATAAGAAAAGAAGCAGACATTGAAGAAGAATATGTAAGAGAGTTGTGTGGGAAATATGATGTGCCTTTTTACTTGAAAAAAGTTGATGTAAAAGAATTGGCAAAGCAGATGAAAAAATCTGTTGAAGAAACGGCAAGAGGTATTAGATATGATGCTTTTAATGAAGTTTTAAAAGCGGAAAAGGCAGATAAAATTGCGGTTGCCCATAATGCTAATGATTTAGCGGAAACTGTGATGATGAATTTGATTCGCGGTGCCGGGATAAACGGACTTTGTGGGATACCGGAAAGAAACGGCTATATTATTAGGCCACTATTAAAAATTAGTAAAAATGAGATATTAAGATATGTTGATGAAAATAATCTAAAAGTTTTTTTTGACAGTACAAATTTTGAAATAGAATATACCAGAAACAGAATAAGGAATATTATCATTCCGGAAATTTTAAAAATGAATTCAAATTTTATTGAAACTACGTTACGTGAAACTGAAATTTTAGATGGACAGCGGAAAATGCTTAACGAATACATAGAAGGAAAGTATAAGGAAATCTGTGTTAAAGCCGGAGTACTGAATAAAATTAAGTTTTTGGAGTTGTCGAGAGAGTTTCAGCTTGAAATTTTACGTAAGGCGATATGCGAGTTTTGCGGAAATTTAAAAGATGTTAGTTTTAAGAGTTTAAATAATGCGCTCAATGTTATTTGCAGTGCACAGAGTGGGAGCATAGTAGAAATTTTACCTAATATAAAGATTGAAGTGTGTTATGATTTATTAAAGTTTTTTTCAGAAAAAGAAAAGTTTGAATTTTGCCATGAAGTGAAAATAAACGGCGAAACTTATATTCCTGAGCTTGGTAAAAAGATTATAACAAGGATAGCAAAAGTAGAGGAAGTACCGAATAAATATGAAGATAGGAATAAATGTTTTTTTGATATTGAAAAAATCAATAAAAAGTTATATGTTAGAAGCAGAAAAGACGGAGACTTTTTCTATCCTACAGGAATGACCGGTAAAAAGACAATTAAAAAATTTTTCTCAGACCTAAAGATTGAACTGGATGAAAGGAATAAAATTCCTATAATATCTAGCGATGAAGAAGTGATTTGGATTGTAGGCTTTAGAACTTCGAGGAAATTTTTAAAAGATAAAAATACAAAGGAGGTTATAATTTTTGAATATGGAGAAAATATATAGTGATATAGACAGGGTTTTAATCTCTAAGGAAGAAATTAAAGCCAGAATTAAGGAACTTGGTGCTGAGATTACGAAAGACTTGCAAGGAGAAGACGTAATAGTTGTTGGGGTTCTAAAAGGGTGTGTCGTATTTTTAGCAGATCTCATTCGTGAGATAGATTTAAAGGTTGACTTGGATTTTATGATTTGCTCAAGCTACGGAAGCGAAACGGAAAGTTCAGGTAATGTAAAAATTATAAAGGATATCAATGTTGATGTTAAAAATAAAGTGGTTTTGATTGTCGAGGATATTATTGATTCCGGAAGGACTATGGCTAATTTAAAAGAAATATTTAAAGTAAGGCAGTGCAAAGATTTTAAAATTTGTACGTTGCTAGATAAGCAAGAGAGAAGAGTTGTTGACATTAAGGCGGACTATATAGGTTTTAGTGTTCCGAATGAGTTCGTTGTAGGATACGGCTTAGATTATTCGGGTAAATATAGGAATTTGCCTGATATAGGTGTATTAAAGCCTGAAATATATTCGTAATTATTGGACTTTGTCCATATCATGCCGCTTCGCGGAAAAATACAACAAGATTATTTAATTGGGGGTAATGTTTTGAAAAATAGGAAAAGATTTGATTGGGTTACATTGTTTATTGTTTTGGGAATTTGCATTTTCTTTGCATCTGCATTTTTCTCAACAGAGATTGAGAAAGTTGATACGATGTCTTACTCAACTTTAATGCAAAAAATTGAAAACAAAGAAGTAGCATCCATTGTGGATAATCAAGGCGGTACTGCCGAGATAAAGCTAAAGGACGGCAGTAAGTATTTGTGCGACTTGCCTGCCCAGAATGTGATTGCTGCGACATACGATAAGCTTTTAGAAGAGGGCAATGCTTTTGATTATACTTATGTTCCTTTAGCGGAAACACCTTGGTGGGTTAATTTTCTTCCTACTATAGTGTTGGTTGTTCTGTTTATACTTCTTTGGGTATTTGTTTTTCAACCGACTATGGGCGGAAACAGTAAAGCTTTTTCTTTTGGAAAGAGTAGGGCTAAGCTAAACGGTCAAGGCAAAGACAAGGTTACATTTAATGACGTTGCCGGGGTAGATGAAGAGAAAGAAGAATTGCAGGAGATAGTGGAGTTCTTGAAGTCGCCTAAGAAATTTACAGATATGGGTGCCAGAATTCCGAAAGGTGTTTTACTTGTAGGACCTCCGGGAACAGGTAAAACTTTACTTGCTAAGGCTGTAGCCGGAGAAGCAGGAGTTCCGTTTTTCAGCATAAGCGGTTCGGATTTCGTTGAGATGTTTGTCGGTGTCGGCGCATCTCGTGTAAGAGATTTATTTGAAGAGGCAAAGAAAAAATCACCTTGTATAGTTTTTATAGACGAGATTGATGCTGTTGGTCGTCAGAGAGGTGCCGGTGTCGGTGGCGGACATGATGAAAGAGAACAGACATTAAATCAGCTTTTGGTTGAAATGGATGGCTTTGGAGATAATGCAGGAGTTATAATTTTAGCTGCAACTAACAGACCCGATGTTTTAGATCCTGCATTGTTAAGACCAGGAAGATTTGATAGGCAAGTTGTTGTCGGTGCTCCGGATATGGTTGGCAGAGAGGCCATATTAAAGGTACATGCAAGAAAGAAGCCTTTGGGCGAAGATGTAGACTTAGCTGTTTTAGCTAAAAACACTTCCGGATTTAGCGGTGCCGATTTAGAGAATATGTTAAATGAAGCGGCACTTTTAGCGGCACGTAGGAATAGGACACATATTGGTATGGCTGAGGTTGAGGATGCCATCGTTAAGGTAATTGTTGGAACAGAGAAGAAGAGCAAGGTTATCACTGAAAGAGAGAAAAAACTTACCGCTTATCATGAAGCAGGGCATGCTGTTGTAAGTAAATTTCTTCCTACTCAGGACCCTGTTCATCAGGTTTCTATTGTGCCACGCGGAAGAGCAGGCGGATATACTATGTATAGACCGTTAGAAGATAAATCTTATCGTTCTAAAACCGAGATGGAAGAAAATATAGTTTCATTGCTTGGAGGAAGAGTAGCTGAAAAAATGATATTAAATGATATTAGTACAGGTGCTCAAAACGATATTCAAAGAGCTACAGAGATTGCGAGAAATATGGTTACTAAATACGGTATGAGTGATGTATTAGGACCTATGACTTTTGGTGACGATAATGATGAAGTGTTCTTAGGCAAAGGATTTGCTCATTCGAGAACTTACAGCGAAGAAGTTGCTCGTGAGATAGATTCTGAAATAAGTAAGATTATACAGGCTGCATACAAAAAGGCTGAAAATATTTTGGCTGATCATATTGAAAAGTTGCATACTGTTGCAGGGTTATTGTTAGAAAAAGAAAAAATTGACGGTGAAGAGTTTAATTCTATATTTGAAGAAAACAAGCCGGAGTAAAGATGTGATTTTATGAATTGCGGAACAGATATAATTGAAATTTCCAGAATAAAAGAAACTATTGAAAAAAATGGGCAACTTTTTTTGGAAAAGATATATACGGAAAATGAAATAGATTATTGTGAAAAACATAGTGCTGCAAAGTACCAGCATTACGCAGCAAGGTTTGCCGCTAAAGAGGCTGTCTCTAAGTTCTTAGGCACCGGATTCGTCGGAGAGTTTGACTGGAGAGAAATAGAAGTAGTAAATAATGATTTTGGCAAGCCTGAAGTTATTTTAAAAGGTAAGGCATTAGATGTATTTAATAAACTTGGATATAAGGAAATAAATATAAGCCTTTCCCATTGTAAAGAATATGCAACTTCTGTTGTTGTAGGATATTGACAAACAATTCATTTATATGTATAATACAATAGTTGGACAAGTTGGTGTGTATAGATTTTGTTAATCATAGATATGGAACTTGTGTAAATACTTCTAATCTTGAGAGGAGGGTAGACACATGTCTGAAATAAAATTAAAAGAAAATGAGTCTTTAGATAATGCATTGAAAAGATTTAAAAGACAATGCGCAAAGAGTGGGGTTATGTCTGAACTCCGCAAGAGAGAGCATTATGATAAACCCAGTGTAAGAAGAAAGAAGAAATCTGAAGCTGCTAGGAAAAGAAAATTCAGATAAGAATCAATACTTAAATTGTAAATGTAATATCGATAGAAAGAGCTTGAAATGAAGAGTTTCAAGCTCTTTTTTTATTTATAATAGCCAGTTTACTAATATAATAATTGATTTTACCGAAAATTAAAATGAAGAATACTGTAATAAGAATGTTTTTTAAACGATTATATAGGTTTTGGGAGGAAAAATAATGGGAAAGAGATTACTAGCATTATTGATTTCAATATCTTTTAGTTTACAGACTTGTTTTGGAGCTATGGTAACTGTAATAGAAAGGGATATTTCATATAGCTTTACAAAGGAAGCAGGAAACAGAGTTACTTTAGATAAAAAAACAGATGAAATAACGGGGTGGAACGTAAAATCCGGTGATGTAGTACTGGATGAAAATGATTCTTTTGTAATGCCGGATAAAAATGTTGAAATAGAAGCAATAATGGCAGAAAAAGAAGAATATATGCTTACCGTAGAAACACCGTTTTTTACAAAATCCGGTATGCAAAAATCCGGCGAAGTTGCTGTGGTTGAAGCGGTAATTAGTAATACGGATTATGTATTTAAAAATTGGAGTGCTACCGGTATATCATTATCATCATCACAAGCCGTAAGCCCGGTTTTAACATTTACGATGCCAAATAACATGGTAAACTTAGTAGCAGAATTTGAATATAATAGTTATACATTAACAGTAAATCCCGAAGGGGCAACATACGAAGGCGGAAGCGGAGACACAAAAGCAATAGTGGCACCATCACAACTCGGATATACATTAACGTATAATTACAATGACGGGGTAACATCAGACGTAGGAATAGATGTAAATAAAGTGTTTGACAGCTGGACATTAAGCGGAGCAGGAAACATAAGCAGCAGTACTGAAGATGCAATTGTATATACTTATGGAAGTGGCAATGGGACATTAACTGCAAATTACTCTACATCTAGTGTGATATTACCTAGTCCGGTAAAAGACGGATATACGTTCGCAGGCTGGTACACTTCTCCGACTGGCGGAACAAAAATCGGAGACGGCGGAGCAAGTTATACTCCTTCCGCAAGCATCACATTATATGCACAATGGGCAATAGACAGTTCTGTATTAACTGTCAATCCCGGAGGAGCTACATATACACAAAGCTATAATACAACAAAATCTGTAGTAGCACCAACTCAGACTCCTTATACAGTAACATTCAACTATAACGGAAACGGAATGCCTAATTCCAGTTCATCAGCTCAAATAAACTTTAACAGTTGGAAATTAACAGGTGGCGGTAGTATAAGTAGCACTACTACAAGTCCAACAACATACACATACGGAAAAACTAACGGAACATTAACAGCTCAATATAATGTCGCTTCTGTTATATTGCCAAGCCCAACAAGAGCAGGATACAACTTTACAGGCTGGTATACTGCATTAAGCGATGGAACAAAGGTTGGAGATGCAGGCGATAGTTATAAACCTGAAACGAATATAACATTATATGCTCAATGGCAGACTAATGATTATACTTTGCAAGTACTCCCTGGAAATAATGAATATACCGGAGAATATGGAAATACAGTTTCTGTAACAGCACCGGAACAAACCGGCTATACGGTAGTATATAACTTTAACGGAAGCAGTGAATCAAGTAGAAATGTAGTATCAGAAAAAACATTTAGTAGCTGGTCATTAGTTGGTGAAGGAAGTTTAAGCGACTCAACGGCAAATCCTACAACTTACACATATGGCGCCGGAGATGCAATATTGACCGCTAATTATACAAACGGAAGCATAACATTACCTAGTCCTACCAGAGAAGGACATGCATTTAATGGATGGTATACAGCATCAAGCGGTGGCACAAAGGTAGGAAACGGAGGAGAAAACTATACCCCTACTTCAAATACAACACTATATGCACAATGGGTAGCAGGAAGTTATGAAGTAAGAGTAACAAGTTCGCCGGTAGCCGGAGGAACGATAAGTGGAGCAGGTGCTAAACAATACGGTGCATCGGTAACATTAACTGCGACAGCTAATCCAGGCTATACATTTAGTAGCTGGAGTGTAACAAGCGGTGGTGTAAGCCTTTCAAGCACAACAAGTGAAACCACAAGCTTTACAATGCCGGAAAATGATGTAAACATAACAGCAACATTTACAATAAACAGCTATACATTAACAGTAAATCCGGGGAGCACGGTTTTAGGAGCTTATAATTCAACAATATCAGTAACGGCACCGGAACAATCGGGATATACAATAACATATAACTATAACGGAAATGGCCAAAGCAATACAACAGCAACAGTCTCTAAGACTTTTAAAAACTGGACATTAAGCGGAGCAGGAAGCATAAGCAGTTTATCTGCAAATCCGACGTCATACACATTTGGAGCTGGAGATGCAACGTTAACCGCAAGTTATGTAAACGGTAGTGCTGTTTTACCGGCACCTACAAGAACCGGATATGTATTTAACGGTTGGTATACGGCATCAACTGGCGGTACAAGTATTGGAAACGGCGGAGAAAGATATACTCCGACTTCAGATATAACGTTGTATGCACAATGGTCAACAGTAAGTTATATAGTAAGTATATCAAATTCACCGACAGCCGGAGGAAGTGTAACGGGTGCAGGTGCTAAAGCATATGGAGCAACAGTGCAGCTGGTAGCTGCAGCAAATTCAGGTTACACATTTGACAGTTGGACAGTAGTAAGCGGAGGAGTAACACTTTCAAGTTCAGCATCAACTACAAGCTTTACAATGCCTTCAAACGATGTAAGCATAAGAGCTAACTATAATGTAAACAATTATACATTAACGGTAAATCCGGGTGGAACCACATATAGCGGAGGATACGGTACTTCAAAAGCAGTGACGGCACCGGACACTTTATATACAGTAACATATAATTATAACGGAAGTGGCCAAACAGAAAATAATGTATCGGTATTAAGATCATTTACTAATTGGACATTAACTGGAAGCGGAAGTATAGACAGCACAACTGCAAAATCAGTTACATATACATACGGAATAGGAAATGGAACATTAACAGCTTCTTATGGAAACGGAACAGTAGTTTTACCAAATCCGACAAGAGAAGGATATACATTTAACGGCTGGTATACAGCGTCAAGCGGAGGAACAGAAGTAGGAGCTGGAGGAGCTGGTTATACGGTAAACGGAGATATAACATTATATGCACAATGGGGAATAAACAGCAGTAGTGTAACAGTAAATCCTGGTGGATTAACATATACCGGAGATTATGGCACTACAAAATCAATAACAGCTCCGACAGATTCATACACAGTAACATATAATTATAATGGAAACGGTGTAAGCAACAGTCAGGTAAGCGCTCCAAAGACATTTAGTAACTGGATATTGAGTGGAAGTGGAAGCATAAGCAGTACAACAGCAAATCCGACTACATATACATATGGAACAGGAAACGGCACATTAACGGCTATATATGGAACAGGCGCAGTAACGTTGCCGGAAACTACAAGAAGCGGATATACGTTTAGTGGTTGGTATACAGCATCAAGCGGTGGAACAAAGGTAGGCGATGCAGGAGCAAATTATGAGGTAAACTCAAATATAACGTTGTATGCACAGTGGCAAAATGCAGGATATACGGTAAGTGTTACATCTTCACCAACAGCAGGCGGAACAGTAACCGGTGCAGGCACAAAGATATTTGGAAATACGGTAGAATTAACAGCATCACCTAATGCCGGATACACCTTTAGCAGCTGGACAGTAGTAAGCGGAGGAGTCACACTTTCAAGCACAACATCAACTACAAGCTTTACAATGCCTTCAAACAATGTAAGCATAACAGCAAACTTTGTTGAGAAAGATTATACATTAACGGTAATGCCTGGCAATACAACATACACACAAAAGTATAATACAACGAAGGAAATTACTGCGCCGACTCAGCAAAATACAATAACTTATAACTACAACATGAGCGGATTAACTAATAGCACAGAAACTGTTGAAAAACAACTTGCAAGTTGGACATTAAGCGGAGGCGGAAGTATAAGCAGTACAATATCAAATCCGACAACATATACATACGGCACATCTAACGGAACATTAACTGCAAACTATACAAATAATACGGTAACACTCCCAACAGCAACAAAGGCAGGATATGTATTTAACGGTTGGTTTACGTCTCAAAATGGCGGAACCGCCGTAGGAAGTGCAGGCGACAGCTATGAAGTAACAGGAAATGTGACATTATATGCACAATGGTCAACTGCAGGCTATATGGTAAGCGCTGAGTGTGTACCTACTATCGGAGGAAGTGTATCGGGAGCAGGAAATAAGACATACGGAAGCACGGTAACATTAACAGCATCGCCAAATACAGGATACACATTCAACGGCTGGACTGTAGTAAGCGGAGGGATAACACTTTCAAACAGCAGTTCAACAAGTATAAGCTTTACGATGCCTTCAAACGATGTAAGCTTAAATGCAAATTTCGTAGTGAACAGCTATACATTAACGGTATATCCGGGAGGCAATCAATATACTCAAAACTACAATACAACAAAATCAATAACAGCTCCGGCACAGTCATACACAGTAACATACAATTATAACTACACAGATAGCACGAATACAACAGCGACAGCAAACGGAACATTCAGTAACTGGACATTAAGCGGTGGAGGAAGCATAAGCAGTACAACAGAAAGTTCGATAACATATACATACGGAACAACCGACGGAATATTAACTGCAAATTATACAGCAGGAAGTGTAACATTACCAAGTGCAACAAGAGATAGATACATATTCTTAGGCTGGTCGACAAGCAGTACTGCAACAACCGCGGAATATAGTGCAGGAGAAACATTTACATTAGGTGCGAATACAGTATTATATGCAGTATGGAGAGAAATGGGAGACTATAATATAAACACATCGCCTGTAAAATATGCAACAACATTAAATTCTGCTATATCATTATGCGGAACAAGCGGAAATACAATAACCCTAGAGGCAAACGTAA
>CAZVVZ010000020.1:6809-13624 GCA_964631135.1 uncultured Eubacteriales bacterium | reverse complement strand
GAATATAAATGGCAAGATATACTGACGCATCATGTCGTCTCTGCCGTAGAGAAGGACAGAAATTGTTCTTAAAGGGAACAAGATGTTATACAGATAAATGTGCTGTTGCTAGACGTGCTCAGGCACCTGGACAACACGGTACTAAGAAAAAGAAATTATCTGAATACGGAGTACAATTGAGAGAAAAGCAAAAAGCAAAAGTATTCTATGGTGTTTTAGAAAGCCAATTCAGAAAATACTTTGAAATGGCTGCTAATAAAAAAGGCATCACCGGTGAAAACTTATTACAAATATTAGAATTAAGACTTGATAACGTTGTTTATAGAATGGGCCTTGGAACATCTCGTGCAGAGGCTAGACAAATCGTTCGTCACGGTCATATTGCAGTAAACGGAAAGAAAGTTAATATTCCTTCTTACTTAGTAAGCAAAGAAGATATTATTTCTCTTCGTGAATCTAGCATGAACGACGAAAAGTTCAAAACAATTATGGAACAAACAGCAGGAAGAACAGTACCGGCTTGGTTAGACTTTAATGCTGACCAGAAGAAAGCTACTGTTGTTGAACTTCCTAAGAGAGAGGATATTGACTTACCAGTACAAGAACACTTAATCGTAGAACTTTACTCTAAGTAATAATTTGGCTTGAGTTTCAAGCATATGGAAGAATAGAATTTTTAGAGGAGGTTGTTATATGATAGAAATCGAAAAACCAAAGGTTGAATGTGTAGACTTAAATCCTGATGAAGGATATGGTAAGTTCACAGTTGAACCATTAGAACGTGGTTATGGTACAACTTTGGGAAATTCACTAAGAAGAGTACTTTTATCATCTCTTCCGGGTGGAGCAATTAACAGTATAAAATTCGATGGCGTTTTGCATGAATTCTCTACAATTCCGGGAGTACTTGAGGACGTTACTGAAATAATACTTAATGTAAAGCAACTTGCACTTGCAATCCATAGTGAGGGTGAAAAAACATTAGTAATAGATTCTAATAAAGAAGGCATTATAACAGCCGGAGATATTAAAACAGATGCTGATGTTGAGATATTAAATCCTGATCTATATATTTGCACACTTGCAAAGGGTGGAAAAATTCATGCTGAAATGACTGCACATACCGGCAGAGGTTATATTTCTGCAGAACGTAATAAACAACCGGGACAACCAATAGGCTTAATCCCTGTAGATTCAATATATACACCTGTTAAAAAGGTTAATTATAAAATTGAAAATACTAGGGTAGGAGCTGTTGCTGATTATGATAAATTAACCTTAGAAGTTTGGACTAATAAGACAATTAAAGCAGAAGAGGCAGTAAGCTTAGCAGCTAAGATTATGAGCGAGCACTTAAACTTATTCATTGACTTATCCGAAAGAGCTAAGAATACTGAATTTATGGTTGAAAAGGAAGACGCCGGTAAAGAAAAGATTTTGGAGATGACAATTGAAGAACTTGATTTATCAGTTAGATCATATAACTGCTTAAAACGTGCAGGAATAAATACAGTTCAAAACTTAACAGAAAAGACGGAAGCTGAGATGTTAAAGGTAAGAAATCTTGGTAAGAAATCTTTTGATGAAGTTGTATTAAAATTAAGCAGCTTGGGCTTAAGTTTAGCTCCGGCTGAAGAATAAAGAAGTTTACATTATAATTTTGTAAGGAGGAAATTAAAATGCCAGGTACTAGAAAATTAGGTCGTACTACTGATCATAGATTAGCTATGCTAAAAAGCCTTACCACATCTTTATTATTAAATGGTAAGATTGAAACAACAGAAGCAAAAGCTAAAGAAGTTAAGCCTATCGTAGAAAAGTTAATTACTTTGGCTATAAAAGAAAAATCTAATGTAACAACTGCTGAAAAAACAGTTAGTTATGTAAAATTAGATAATAAAGGTAATAAAGTATATACCGAAGTAACAAGCAAAAACGGTAGAAAATACAAAAAACTTGAAAGAGTAATCGAAAAGAAAACAGTTGAAATCGATTTACCGTCAAGACTTGCAGCAAGAAGAAAAATGTTTACGATGGTAAACAAGGTAACAGGAAAAGACGGAAAGAATATCGATCTTACTGCAAAATTATTTGGAGAATTAGCTGACAAGTATAAAGATAAAACAGGCGGATATACAAGAATATTAAAGCTTGGTCAACGTCGTGGCGATGCAGCTGAAATCGTTATTTTAGAATTATTATAAGCTAATAGAGAAGGGTATTTAAATTGTTAATTTAGATACCTTTTTTTGTGTAATAAGAAAATACACTAAAAAAGTGGACGAAGTCCATATTTTTTTGGGAATGATATAAAGGGAGAAATAAAACATGAAACATATATTAAGCTATGCGAGGCGAGCAATAAGCGACTTTGACATGATAAAATCCGGTGACAAAATTGCGGTAGGTTTATCCGGCGGAAAAGATAGTCTACTCACACTTCTTACATTATCTAAACTAAGAAAATTTTATCCGGAAAAGTTTGAACTTATAGCTATTACGTTAGATATGGGTATGGATGGGTTTGACACTACTCCGCTAAAAAAGTTATGCGAAGAGAATAATATAGAATACATAGTGGAAAAGACACATATAAAAGAAATAGTGTTTGATATAAGAAAAGAAAAAAATCCTTGTTCTTTATGTGCAAACTTAAGACGAGGGATTTTATATGACACTGCTAAAAAATTGGGCTGTAATAAAGTTGCATTAGGGCACCACATGGATGATGTGATGGAAACTTTTTTTATGAGCTTAATTTATGAAGGAAGAATACACACTTTTTTACCCATAACTTACCTCAGCAGAAAAGATTTATATGTGATAAGACCGATGATTTATACTCCTGAAAGTGAAATAAAGCATCTTATAAAAAAGTATGAGCTAACGGTTGTAAAAAACGAATGTCCCGCTAATGGTGAAACAAAAAGGCAGTATGTAAAAGAACTGCTCAAAAATATTTCCAAAGAAAATAAGGGAGTCCGCGAAAGTGTTTTCGGCGCAATAATGAGAAGCGAAGAATGGAGCGAACTTTACAAATAGTATGACCAATAATTTCCATAGTCTTATTCTTGAAAAATGTTAAATAAAAAGATAAAATATCATTAACAGATACATATGAGGTGAGATTATGAAAAAATTTTTAATTGGAATTTTACTAGGAAGTGCAATTATTCTTAATACTTCTTTTGCATATACAAAAATTTATGATATGAAAAGCACTGAAGTGCCGGTATCAAGCGGTGTTACGTATAGAAATTTAAAACGTCTTACTACCGAAGGCTGGCTTAATATAAATATTTTAAAAGTAGATTTAGACAATGAATATGTAAAACTTGACATGTTAACATCTTCAGATGGATTATATACACTAGAAACTGTAAAAAACCAAGCAAACAGCAACAATGCTGTAGCTGCGGTAAACTCGGATTTTTTTTCATGGGACGGGAAAACTAACGGGTATCCTATCGGTTTTACGATGAAAGATGGAGAAATTACAAGTAGTGCATATTATAAAAATGCGACTGCTGATACTATGGCATCGTTATTATTAAGTTCGGACAAATCCCCTTTATACGGGTATATAAAGATGGAAGAAATGAAAATATCAAATAATAACGGCGAAAGTATGAATATAGCAGAAATAAATAAAATATCTTCGAATTATTTAACTCCGATTATTTTTACACCTGCTTTTGGGAAGACGTCTCCGGGCAATTCTAAGTTATGGGATATGGTTGAGTTTGTGGTTGAGGATGGAAAATTAAAAGAGATTAGAGATTGCATGGAGGGAGCTGTTATACCGGATAACGGTTATGTAATTTGTGCAAGATTGGATAATGCTTATTTAATAAAATGTATGTTCGCGGTAGGAGATGAAGTAAATTTAGATATAAAAACCAATATATCTGCTAAAGATATTTCTACTGCGGTTAGTGGCGGTGCAATGCTTGTAAATGAGGGAAATGTAATTATTAACCAGAGTCATAATATTGCAGGCTATCAGCCGAGAACAGCTATCGGGACAAGCAAAGATGAAAATACATTATACATGGTAGCGGTAGACGGAAGAGGCATAAGTAAAGGAGTTACTCAGGTTGAGCTGGCATATTTGATGGCAGAAATAGGCTGTTATAATGCTATAAATTTTGACGGTGGCGGCTCTACTTATATGGTAGGAAGACTTGCAGGAACAGACTATCTTTCAACATTAAACGTACCTACAGAAAACAGAAAAGTTGTAAATAGTTTAGGAGTTATATCGACAGCACCAAAATCGGGGGATATAGAAGATTTAATTATTGAAGCTACTTATGATACAATATTTTCGGGGTATGAGACAGAACTGAAGGTTTCAGCATATGACGAATATGTAAATAAAGTGAATGTTGATCAGGAAGATATAAAATGGAAGGTTTCAGGGGTAAAAGGCAGTGTGAAAGATGGTATTTTTAAACCTACATCTTCGGGAGATGCTAAGCTTACCGCAACTTACAAAGGAGTAAGTAAAAGTATAGATATAAAAGTTTTGGGGGACATCGGTGAGATTGATGCCGGAAGCAGAGAAATTACATTAGCTAAAGACCAGACGTATGTATTACCTATTACTGTAAAGGATGTATATGGCTATATGGCGCCATATAATGCACAAGATTTAGAGTTCACAGTATCGAACGATAACTGCTCTGTCGATAAAAATGCTACTGTTACAGCTAACAATATAGGTTCAACACTTATAACCATAAAATCTAAAGATAGTACAGCGAAATCTTTTGTAAAGGTAAATATAACAGGAGAATATGAAGAAAATATAAATGAATTTGAAGAATTAAATGCTACTTTTAGAGGTTATCCGTCTGAAGTTAGCGGAAAACTTGAGTTATCAGAAAAGAAACATCTAGGAGAAAAATCCGCATTATTATCTTATGACTTTTCCGGAATAGACTCAGCGAGGGCGGCATATATGGTTTTTGACGAAAGTGTAGAAATTCTCGAAAATACTATAGAAATCAGCTTTTGGGCATATTCAAAAAAGGCTCAGAATAATGTAATGTTGAAAATGCAAATAACAACTTCTGAGGGAGAGGAAAAATTAGTAGAGGTAGCTAAAGAAATTAAAGAAGGTTGGAATAAGTATGCGGTAAGTCTAGATAATATAGAATTGCCCGGGAAATTAGATAGAATATATGTTGCACAAGTATCAGACGAAAAAGCAGTAAGTAGTTATATAAATATTGATGATTTAGTATTTACGAAAAAAGGAGAAGCCGGAGATAGTAATATAGTTTTACCTAACAATACAAAGCCTATTGACTTATCAGAACGTGAAGAAACTGTCGACAAAGATGGCTTTAGGTTTATGTTTTGCGGAGATGTTAAAGGAAACGGAACATTATACGATACTATGAAATTTAACAGATTAAATAGTGTGGCAGAAGATGTTGAGCTCTGTATTTTAGGTAACGGGGAGCTAAGTGCAGCTAAAGAGCAGATGATAATAAACGGAAAATATTCCTTTATGGAAAAGGGTGAAGTTGCAATACTAAAATTAGCGAATAGTGGGCGAGGATTACTCTCAACTTATACTGAACAGTGGGGTTGGTTTGTTGGTAAATTAAATGAAACTAATGCAAAGAATTTACTGGTTGTTATGCCGGAAGATGTTGAAGAAAGTTTTTCAGATGAACTTGAAAAAGAGTTATTTAAGCAGGTTTTAGAAGAATATGAAGAAAGAAATGATGCTAAGGTTACTTTTTTAGTATTAGGAGAAGAATCAGGATTTTCAATGTATGAGGGAACTAAGACAATAATTGCGGGTAATAGGATATATAATACTCCAAGAGCCAGAATGTATCACGATAAGTATATTTTGTTTACTGTAAACGGTGAAGAACTGACTTACCAAATATTAAACGTTTTTCCTCAATGAATAAAATAATGAAAAAATCGTATGCTAAATATGGGTGAGATTATGGACATACGATTTGGGTACACTGGGAACAGTAAAATACTAAAGGACTGTTCTACGAATAAAACTGTTTCCGTTTCGGTATTAAATAAAGAAACAGATGAGCAAAAAAAGCTTAATAAGCTGAAAAAGGTTGCAAAAGATAATATATTAAATACATTAAAGGTGTTGGAAAGTAATAAAGCTTTGGGGATAGACGTTTATGGACTAAGCCCAAAGCTTTTTCCGCTTGCAAATTATCCGAGTTTAGAATATTTTAGGTATATTGATTCATTAAAGATTGAATTACTGGAAGTAGGGGAGTATATAAAAGAAAATAATATAAGGGCTAATATTCATTTAGAGAATACAATTATTATTAACTCTATGTCAGATAAGGTTTTGCAGGATTCGATAAAGGATATAAAATATCAGAATGTTTTAATGAATTACATGGGGTTAGATGATAAGTATAAGGTGATTGTTAATGTTGGAGGAGCTTATGTAAATAAAGAAGATGCGATTGAGAGATTTTATGAAACTTTATCCGGTTTGGACGAAGCTCTTAGAAGGAGAATCGCATTAAAAAATGAGGATAATTCTATTTCGGTAAGTAAGATGGTAAAAATCTGCAATGAGTTTTCTATACCATTTTTTCTTAACATAGATGATAGTAATGTAAATAGTGAAATTATCAGTAAAAGTATAGAAAGTTGGAAAAATGAAGATATACCTGCTTTACTCGGCTTAAGGGCAAACAGCGGATTAGCGAAGTTAAATGGGATTAGTGGAGTGGATGTTATCCTGGGAAATATGGAAAAAGAGTTAAATATTTTAAAGATAATAAATAATGTGTTGTAGATACTAT
>CAZVVZ010000020.1:0-6709 GCA_964631135.1 uncultured Eubacteriales bacterium | reverse complement strand
ATGGAAAAAGAGTTAAATATTTTAAAGATAATAAATAATGTGTTGTAGATACTATATATGTTTTATCGGAACTCAGGATTTGCGACGAAAGACTTTAAAAACACGGGAAGTCTTTCTGCAAATATTCGTTCCTTTTAAAACATATATATTTTTTTCTCATAGTAGTAATCTGAACTGTACCGAGATGGGGAATAAAGTGGAAAAAAGTTGACTAACAATAACTTGTATGATATTATGAAGGTGCGAAAATTGTGGAGGGAATACTATGTTTTTACACTTGGGAAATGACGTATATATTTCTGAAAAAGACATAATTGCAATTTGTAATTTGGATACCGCAAGTGTATCAAGATATACGAAAATGTATTTAGAAAAATGTGAAAAAGACGGTGCTGTGGAAACCGTTTGTACAGATATCCCAAAAACTTTTGTGGTTGTGAGAAAGAAAAACAGAGATAAAATATATCTTACTAATATTTCTTCTACGACTTTACTAAAGAGGTCAGCCGGTAGCTTGCTGGGATAATATAATGGAGGGAAAATAAAAATGAACGATGATATTTTAGAAGAAGAAATAAAAAGTCAAGATTTTGCAAGGGAGAAAGAAGATCATTATGATGAATCCCAGATACAGGTATTAGAAGGGCTTGAAGCGGTTAGAAAAAGACCGGGTATGTATATCGGATCTACATCTTTAAGAGGATTACATCATTTAGTATATGAAATCGTGGATAACAGTATTGATGAGGCTATGGCAGGTTACTGCGATACTGTAGTTGTTACTATCCACGAGGATAATTCCGTTACAGTTTTAGATAACGGACGTGGTATTCCGGTAGGTATTCACCCTAAAATGGGTATTCCTACTGTTGAGGTTGTTTATACTATACTTCATGCCGGCGGAAAGTTTGGCGGTGAAGGCTATAAAGTTTCCGGAGGCCTTCATGGTGTTGGCGCATCTGTTGTTAATGCGCTGTCTGAATGGGTTGAAGTTACAGTTTACAAGGATAAAAAGGTTTATAGGCAAAGATATGAAAGGGGTAAGCCTGTAACTAAGTTAGAGGTGATTGGCGATACGGATAAAACGGGGACGGAAGTATGTTTTAAACCTGATCCCGAGATTTTTGAAGATACAGTGTTCGTTACAGATACATTGATCCAACGTTTAAGAGAGTTAGCATTTTTAACACGTGGTGTAAAAATTATCGTTAATGATGAACGTAAGGTTGATGAAGAGGGTAAGATTTATAATAAAGTTTTCCATTATGAGGGCGGCATAGTTTCTTTTGTAGATTATATAAATAAGGGAAAGACGTTATTGCATGAAAAGCCTATGTATTTTTACGGCGAAAGAGAAGACGCTAATGTTGAAATCGCGATGCAGTATACAGACGGATATTCGGAATGTATTTATTCATTTGCTAATAATATAAATACTTTAGAAGGCGGAACTCACTTGATGGGATTTAAGATCGCACTTACTAAGATATTGAATGATTATGCAAGAAAATACAATTTACTTAAGGATTCCGATAAAAACTTACAAGGTGATGATGTAAGAGAAGGCCTTACAGCTATTATAAGTGTAAAACTTCACGAGCCGGAGTTTGAGGGCCAGACTAAAACTAAACTAGGTAATAGTGAAATAAGAGGGCTTGTAGAAGGGGTAATAAATGAAAAATTAAGTGCATATTTAGAGGAAAATCCTGCAGTTTCTAAAGCAATACTAAATGAGTGCTTAACTTCTGCCAGAGCTCGTGAGGCCGCTAGAAAGGCAAGAGAGCTTGTTAAGAGGAAAAGCGCTTTAGAGTCTATGTCGTTACCGGGCAAGCTTGCAGACTGTTCTGAAAAGAATACCGGAAGAACGGAACTTTACTTAGTCGAGGGAGATTCTGCAGGCGGATCTGCAAAGCAGGGAAGAGATAGACGTTTCCAGGCTATTTTACCGCTTTGGGGGAAGATGCTTAATGTTGAAAAAACAAGAATAGATAAAGTATACAATAATGATAAAATGCATCCTGTAATAACTGCACTGGGGGCAGGAATCGGTCCTGAGTTTGACGTAAGTAAAATAAGATATGATAAAGTGGTACTTATGGCTGATGCCGATGTTGACGGTGCACATATTAGAACGTTGCTTCTTACTTTCTTCTTTAGATATATGAAACCGCTTATTGAAGAAGGTCATGTGTATATTGCACAGCCGCCGCTATATAGAGTTACTAAGGGGAAGGAACATATTTACTGCAATAATGAAACAGAGTTAGCCGCTGCGATGGAAAAAGTAGGCGGAGAAGCCGACAATGTTCAAAGATATAAAGGTCTTGGAGAGATGGACCCTGAGCAGCTGTGGGAGACTACTATGAATCCGGAAACAAGGACAATGTTGAAGGTTTCTATAAATGATGCGATTGAGGCAGATAAGATTTTTTCTGTTTTGATGGGAGATAATGTTGAGCCTCGTCGAGAATTTATTCAGCAGAATGCACAGAACGTTGTTAATTTAGATATTTAGTGAAAGCCGGAACTCAAATATGAAATGCCGTTGTTAGTTATATATGTGTTTTAGGGAGATTTTGTATGGTTTTATTTTCTTTAATAGCTATATTAGTGGCTATAATAGATCAGATAATAAAAATTTTTATAGAAAATAACATATACGGAAGCAGCATAGAAATAATTAAAAATGTTTTTTCATTTACATATTTAAAAAACTATGGTGCTGCATGGGGGATATTGGCAAATAATAATTGGGTATTGGAAATAGTTACTCCTGTTTTGATTTTAACAATAATGTATTATTTATATAAATCTAAATGTGGAAAGTATGAAATGGTTATTGGCGGATTAGTTATCGGTGGGGCTGTTGGAAACTATATAGACAGGCTCTTTAGAGGGTATGTAGTGGATTATATTGATTTTAAAGTTTGGCCGATTTTTAATTTTGCGGATGTTTGCATAGTTATAGGCTGTATTTTATTCAGTATAAGGCTATGTATTAAAAAAGATAATAAAAATGATGAATGAGATTTTATTCAATTTTAGCAGTAACTTTGCGAGTAATTAAATGTTACAGGTCAGGCTATTATGTGAAAATAAGATATATGTTTTAAAAGGAACGAATATTTGCCGAAAGACTTCCCGTATTTTTTAAAGTCTTTCGTCGCAAATCCTGAGTTCCGATAAAACATATATCTTATTTTCACATAATAGCCTGACCTGTAACATTTAAATAGATAAAAATTATGTTGTTTGCATTATAATATAAAGAATGTTTTTGCCGATATAGAATTTGAGGTGAACTTTAATGAGAAAGAGTGCCAAAACGACTGAGGATGCATACCGGGTTATAGTTGTAGATGATGATATAGGAATTCTGGATTCTATATCTATCTTAATACGTAGAAAAAACTATGAATACGTAGGAGTCACGAATCCTTTAGATGCTATTGAATTAGTGAAAAAGGAACATTTTGATTTAATGATATTAGACTATATAATGGAACCGGTAAATGGAGATAAAGTAATAGAAGAGGTAAGAAAGTTTAATGATGACTTATACATATTATTACTGACAGGTCATAAAGATTTAGCTCCACCTATTGAAACTATGGAAACTTTTGATATCCAATGTTACTGTGAAAAGAGCGATAAATTCGACCAGTTAATATTATTGATAGAGTCGGCAATTAAATCAATAGCCCAAAGAAGAACTATTGAAAAGTTTAGAGATGGGTTAAATAAAATCATTGAATCTGTACCTAAAATTTATCAGTTACAGCCGTTAGAGAACATATTAGAGGAAATCTTATCTCAACTTATGCCACTGGTATATAGTTTTGATGCATTTATATTGGCGGACAACATTGTTGATTTTACAAATGATGATAAAAAGAGTATTTTGCGAGGAATAGGAAAATATAATTGTGATATAACGTCTTTTATGAATACATTATCCCCGGAATTTATGGTTGCAATCGGTCAGGCAAGAAATACGAATAAAACCATTGAAACCGACAACGGTGTAATAATTCCTTTGATTGCGGCAGACAAGAGTATTGGAGTAATATACGTAGAAAGCAGTAAATACGAAGAGGGCTTAACTTTATTAGAGATATATGCAAAACAAGCTGCATCAGCTATAAATAATGCTTATATGCACTCTTTACTAAATGTAAAAAATAATGAGCTGACTGAAACGTATGCTGAACTGAAAAAGCGGTATATGGATACAATAGAAACTTTAAGGCTGGCTGTTGATGCAAAGGATTATTATACAAGAGGACATTCGGACAGAGTATCTTATTATGCTACTAAAATAGGCGAAGCGATGGGATTAGGCAGTAATGAAATAGATTTGCTTAGAATTGGCGGAATATTCCATGATATTGGTAAAATCGGAACTAATGATGATATTCTGTTAAAAAATGCAAGACTTGATGATGCAGAGTACAATGAAATAAAGAAGCATCCTTTAAAAGGGGCAAACATTTTATCTGCTATGTCGATGTTCAAAGAAGTTGTGCCGTTAGTTGAGTATCACCACGAAAGAATCGATGGAAAAGGCTATCCGCACGGCTTATCCGGTGATGAAATTCCATTACTTGCCAGAATTATTAGTGTCGCAGATGCTTTTGATGCTATGACTTCAGACAGAGTATATAGAACAAAAATGGATTTATCCCAAGCGATAGAACAGTTAGAAAAAGGCAAAAATACACAGTTTGATGAGAAAATAGTGGATGTGTTTGTTAAGTTGCTGGAGAATTTTTCTGAAATGAAAGAGGAACTGGCGGATACATATGCTCCTCAGATTGAGAGGATTTAAATGTTTATTGAGATTGATGAGCCTTTTAAATGTGAAGTTTGTGGAGAAAATGTTTTACCGTTAGGCTATACTTGCCGTGATCACTGCCCGAAATGCTTGTGCTCTAAGCATGTAGATAAAGACCCGGGAGATAGGGCAGAAAAATGTAAAGGAATATTGCGTCCTATTGGGGTTGAAAATAATCAAAAAAAGGGATATATTATAATATATAAGTGCGACAAGTGTGGTGACATACGTAGAAATAAAATGGCAGATGATGATAACTTTGATTTAGCAATGGAAATAGTAAAGAAGAATAGTTATAAGACGTTCTGATAAAAAGGAGTGATTTGTAATGGGAGACCAAAAGAAAGTTTCTGTTAAGATCCAAGGAAGAGAATATCGAATAAGTTGTACTGAAGATGAAGAGTACGTTCAGAAAATAGCATACTATATAGATAAAAAGATGGAACAGGCTATGCTGGCGAATCCGTCTTTGGATATTATAAGAGCTTCTACATTAGTATCTCTTAATCTTGCCGATAGCCTATTTAAGGCGGTAAAAACTATTGAGAAAATGAATGGCAGAAATAATGTAAAGTCAGAAAATCCCGTATATGATGAGATTGAAAAACTGGATAAAGAGGGTGTACCGACAGAAGGAGCCGGAAAACCTTAACATAATTAAAGAACGAACAAAAGTTTATTTGCAGTTATCAACATATGAAATACTGATTTTTATGCTTATTCACAGAGTTATCCACATTATGCACATGTTGGATTATGAAAAAAAGATTTGGTTTACTATCTAAATTATGGTAGTATCAAATATACATTAAAACGATTTTACAAAAGGAGGAATTTTTTTATGAAGTATATTATGACAGGAAGAAATGTTGAAGTTACACAAGCAATGAGAGAGTATGCGGAAAAGAAATTGTCTAGAATTGAGAAGTTTTTTAATGAAGACACTGAGGCTAATGTTACATTTAGTGTTGAAAAGAAAAGACATATTTTAGGAGTAACAATTTTCTTTGAAGGAAATACATATAGAGCTGAAGCTACGAACGATGATTTGTATGTTTCAATTGATAAAGGAATTGATTTACTGGAAGGACAGATCAGAAAGAATAAAACCAGAAAAGAAAGAATGTTAAAAGATGATGTTTTAACGGCTAAGTATGAGCATATTGAGATGCCTGCTGTAGCAGAAGGTGAAGTTACAAAGGTTAAGACTTTTAATATGAAACCTATGACTGTTGAGGATGTTATTTTAGAGATTAAAGATTCAGATAAGAGCTTTTATGTGTTTAATAATTCAGATACTCAGGAAACTAATGTACTGTTTAAATTAAAAGATGGTAATTATGGAATATTAGAGCCAGAGAAATAAGCTTAGATGGGCATAAGTGGTTGAAAAACACTCTTAAACAGGGGTACTGTGCAAGCCACTATAAAAAAATATTGTATATGTTTTATCGGAACTCAGGATTTGCGACGAAAGACTTTAAAAAATGCGGGAAGTCTTTCTGCAAATATTCGTTCCTTTTAAAACATATACAATATTTTTTTATAGTGGCTTGCGCAGTACCCCTATTTAAGAGTGTTTTAGGGAGACTGCTGAAAAAGTCTTCGTAAATAAAAAATAGCACAGATGTCATATAGTTTAAAAGATGCGAATATTCACAGGAAACCGACCTATAGTATATGATAAGAGGTTTCCGTCGTGAATCCTGAGCAACGTTAAACTATATGACATCTGTGCTATTTTTTATTTACGAAGGCTTTTTCAGCAGCCTCGTTTTAGGGTCACTTCATAACACCTATAATTAGTTACTGCTTAGAGCATATGAAATAAGATATATGTTTTATCGGAACTCAGGATTTGCGACGAAAGACTTA
>CAZVVZ010000019.1:0-13660 GCA_964631135.1 uncultured Eubacteriales bacterium | reverse complement strand
GAATCCTGAGCAACGTTAAACTATATGACATCTGTGCTATTTTTTTATTTACGAATACTTTTTCAGCAGCCTCACGAAGTCCACCTTTTTTATGCTAAAGTCAGGATATTTTAATAAAAAGCAACTAATTTTTCAGGCCAGTTCCACCATTATTTTCCCCGGCTCAACCGAGTCACCCTCTTTAACTAAAATAGCCGTAACTGTGCCGGCTTCAGGCGCAACAATCTCATTTTCCATCTTCATAGCCTCTAAAATAAGTAAAACGTCGTGCTTATTAACTTTAGTTCCGACAGAAGTTTTTATCTTCCATATATTACCCGGCATAGGAGCTTGAACTTTTATATTTCCCTCTTTGTTCGCTATAATCGGGGTTTCTTCTTTCACCTCTTCTTTAATAATAGGCACTGTATGTTCCTCCGGTACAGGAGTAGTAACCCCACCTTCCTTCACATCTTCAACCGTAACATCATACACACTCCCGTTAACCGTAACCTTTAAAAACTTCTTCATCCGTATTCACCCTTTCATCTAAAACTTCTTATTTATGTTCTCCTGCCTTGAAACCGTACTCCACACAGGCGAATTTAACCTGCCGTGCTTCATTCTGTTAATCGTCAAGCTACTCTCCTCACCGTTTATGCTCTCACAAACAGCAGAAATAATAGCAGCCCTAACCAGTTCGTCCTTACATTCAGTCAAAATATTTATATTATACATATAAAAAACCCTTTCTCATAAAGTTTTAAAATGTAACACTCTCATGCCTTTTTGCTATCCTAATTTCTCTTTTACCGGAAAACATATCTAATGCGCTTATAATCCTCTGCCTTGTTTCATTAGGCGAAATAACGGCAGATATAAACCCATCTTTAGCTGCATTTTCCGGCAAAGCATTATCAGCTAAGTACTCCCGTAACTTTTCATTCCTAAACTCAATAGGAGACTCGGAATTAGCAATTTCATCACTAAATAAAATATTAACCGCACTCATAGGCTCTAAAACAGATATTTTTGAACTGTTCCATGCAAGCACAACATCAGCAGCCGTCCCCATCATCAAATTAGCTCCTCCAAATGCTTTCCCAAAAATCACATCTATTTTAGGCACCGTAGCATCAGCATATGCAAAAAGAAGCCTTGAACTACTCTTAACCGCTCCGTGTAATTCTTCTTCAACAGATTCCTCGAACCCGTCATTATCTATTAGCGTAACTATCGGTATATTAAATGCATCGCAAAACCTCACAAACTTGCTCGCCTTCTCAATACCTAATATTGTAAGCTTCCCCTCGTTATATTCAAAATTATTCGCCACAATACCCACAGTTCTTCCGCCGACCCTGCAAAACCCTATAATAATATTTTTTCCAAAATCTGAACTAATCTCAAAAAACCTGTTTTCATCTGAAATAGAACTTATAACACATCTTGCAGTAACATTCTCACCTAAAAGCTCATCGCATACTCTATTTAAATCATCGCTCTCTATAACCTCTGTATCAGCCAAATTATTATCCGGTAAAAAGCTAAGCAATTCCTTTAGCTTACCAAAACAATCATCTTCATTTTTGCAAGAAAAATGGCAACTCCCCGTCTTTTCGGAATGAACACCCGTTCCGCCAATATCCTCAGCCGTAACATCACAGCCTGTTTTCGCAGTTAAAACCTGCGGAGAATTTATAAACATTTTACTACGATTCTCAATCATAAAAACAAAATCGCTAAAATTAACCGCAAAAGTAGCAATCCCGGTAACAGTTCCTAAAACAACCGAAATCTCGGGAATAACTCCCGAAGCATTTGCAAGCTTTACCAAAACGTTCTGCAATCCTGAAAAAACCTTTATTCCCTCATCTATTTTAGCCCCCATAGAATCATAAAATCCAATAAGCGGCACACCGTTTTTCACAGCCATATCAATAATATTACATATCTTCTCACTGTTTTTATATGTAATAGCACCCGACATAACAGAAAAATCCTGAGAAAATATGCAAACAGGCCTGCCGAATACAGTACCATATCCGGTAATAACGCCACTGTCAACAAGCTCATCAAATTCAACAAAGCTCTTTTCGTCAAGAAAACTAATTATTCTTTTTTTTGCATCTGAAATAACCTCATTTTGCATAATAAAACACTCGCCTTTCGTATTTTTACATATTACCATATATCCTTAAATACATCTCATAAGCACTATTAACCGTCTCTTGATATTTCTTGGTTTCCTCAAACGGTATATCTGTTAAATTCTTTCCGTCTTCACTTAAATCTGTCTGAGACAGCCACTTAGAAACATTAGTCGGCCCCGCATTATAAGCGGCAATCACATTATTTAAATCTCCGTCAAACCTATCAGACAGATAACTAATGTACCATACTCCCATCATAATATTTTTTTCGCAATCAAACAAGTCCTCTTTGCGAAAAGTTTCTAAATTTAATTTTTCGGCAATCCATTCTCCAGTCTCAGGCATAATCTGCATAAGTCCCATGGCTCCTTTAGGAGAAACAGCTTTTTCGTCATAAAAGCTTTCCGCTCTAATAATGGACTGCACAAGATACTCATCCACGTCATATAAACCGCAGTACTCTTCCACTATTTCTTTATGTACTAGCGGATATCTGTTTTTATAAAACAAATCCGTATTAAAAAAATTAACAAAAAGAAATACAATAAGAGCTAAACAAATTAGCACTAAAATCCCATTAAAAAAACCATACAAATATCCTTTTTTCTTTTTTGCCAACGTAGTTATCTCCTCTTATTTAGCCTCTAACCAACTCTTACCGATATGTGCATCAACCTTAAGAAAAACATTAAGCTTTACTGCATTCTCCATACAATCCATAACAATCTTTTTCACTTCATCAGCCTCACTAACAGGCGCCTCAACGATAAGCTCATCATGTACCTGTAAAATAAGTTTCGCTTCCATACCCTTTAACTTGTTATTAACCATAATCATGGCAATCTTAATAATATCTGCTGCACTTCCCTGAATCGGCATATTCATTGCAATTCTCTCACCAAAAGAACGAATATTAAAATTGCCGGACTTAATTTCAGGCAAATATCTTCTTCTATTAAAAATAGTTTCGGCATATCCTCTTTCCTTAGCAATTTCTATACTCTTCTCCTGAAACTCTTTTATACCATGAAAATGTTCAAGATAAGAATTTATATACTGCTCGGCTTCCTTCCTTGAAATACCTAAATCCTGACCAAGAGAATAATTTCCCTGTCCATACACAATCCCAAAATTAACAGCTTTAGCCCGTGCCCTATGAGTCGGAGTAACCTCGTCCCTCGTTAAATGAAAAATTTGCATAGCTGTAGTAGTATGAATATCCTCATCATTATTAAACGAATTTAACATCACAGTATCATTAGCCATATGAGCCAGAACCCTTAATTCGATTTGTGAATAATCCGCATCAATATAAACAAACCCCTCTTCAGGAATAAACATCTCACGAATCTTTTTACCGGCTTCCATTCTAACAGGAATATTCTGAAGATTAGGCTCTGTACTGCTAAGACGACCGGTAGCAGTAATAGTCTGATTAAAATTTGAATGAATACGACCTGTATTCGGATTTATAACAGCATCTAACCCATCAACATAAGTAGACTTTAATTTCATCAGCTGCTTATATTCTAAAACCTTTTCAATAATAGGATGTTTATCAATCAGTTTTTCTAAAGTATCAGCATCTGTCGCATATCCTCTTTGAGTCTTTTTCGGTGCAGGCAACTTTAATTTATCGAACAATATCTCCCCAAGCTGCTTCGGCGAATTTATATTAAACTCCTCTCCTGCAAGCTTTATAATTTCCTGAACCAGAAAATCAATTTTCCCTTGAAGTTCTATACCATAATTTTTTAATAAATCTCTATCAACCTTCATACCCTTAATCTGCATATCTGCCAGAACTTCAATTAAAGGCATCTCTATTTCATAAAAAAGCTTCTCCTGATTATTCTTCTTAATCTCCTCCAAGTAATAATCCTTTAACTCCCAAATCATCTTAGCGGCAGAACATAAATACTTATTGTTGTCTGCTACTTTCTCAACTTCAAATAAACTAATCTGATTTTCATTATTTTCTCTTAATGTATCAATATCAACCCTAAACTTTTCAGAAGCAACCTTTTCAATACTTCCGTCAACATTGATTGCATCAACTACATACTGCGCAATGTCTAAGTCAAAAACCAAGTTCTTAAGCTCAATACCATAATTCTTTAACTCAACATATAAAGACTTAGTATAAGCCCCGTATTTTACCGCATCGCTTTCAAAAACGGCCTTCAACATATCATATCTATTTTCGGATTCTATGCAAAAAGCCCCCTTATCAGAATAAATACCTATCTGGTAAGGCTTTTCATTCAAAAGATAAAATGCAAAGCTCTTAAATTCATCAATCCTTGAAAAATCATAAATTTTCTCACCCTCAACAGGTTGGAACTCATTTACAGACGGCTTATCTATAGGTGTCAAGTTGAGTTTTTTAATAAAAGAAGAAAATTCAAGCTCATTAAAAATATCATATAACTCCTTGCTGTTAAAATCCTTCATTTTATATTTTTCGGTAAACTCTAAGGGAATATCTGTATCAATGGTAGCTAAAGTTCTGCTTAAAAAAGCTAAATCACGAAATTCTTTTAAAGCTTCCCTTGCCTTCGGCTTTACAATATCATCATCAATATTATCATACAAATTTTCAATTGTTTTAAACTTACTAATATACCCCAAAGCAGTCTTTTCGCCAATTCCCGGAACTCCCGGGATATTATCCGAATTATCCCCCATTAAGCCTTTCACATTTATTAAATCAATCGGCATAACTCCATACTTTTCCTGAATTTTTTCTGTAGAATAAAGTTCCGTCTCAGTCTTTCCGCCTTTAGTAACCGGCAATTTTACGTTTATCCCGTCTTCTATAAGCTGGAAAGAATCTCTGTCCCCCGTAAATAAAATAACATCAACACCGGCTTTTTTAGCTTTCTTAGCAAGTGTTCCTAAAATATCGTCAGCTTCAAACCCTTCCATTTCCACACGACTAATATTCATAGCATCCAAAATATTTTTTATTATAGGCATCTGAGTAGCAAGCTCGTCCGGCATACCCTTCCTCTGTGCTTTATAGCCCGCATACATTTTATGTCTGAAAGTCGGAGCCTTTAAGTCAAATGCTACGACCATATAATCAGGATTATCTTCATTTAATATCTTAAATAAAATAGTCAGGAAACCATAAATTGCATTAGTAGGAATACCCTTTTTCGTAGTAAGCATATTTCTACCCGAAAGGCCATAAAAAGCCCTGTTCATTATACTATTTCCATCAATAACAACTAATTTTGCCATAATTTCTTCCTTTCTTGTATTAACTATTTTTCTGTACGTTGATGACGTGAAATATTAAGTAATATTCCCACACTTGCCATAAAAATTATCATTGACGTACCCCCATAACTCATAAACGGTACCGGCATACCTGTAACGGGAAACCATGAAGTAATAATCGCAATATTAAGTACCAGCTGAACCGCTATAAGCATAGTTATACCTGTCGCTAAAAGGCTTGAAAACATATCCGGTGCCTTTGTCGCAATAACAAATCCACGCCAAATCAATATAGCGAATAAACCCATAACAATTATCATTCCAATTAACCCAAGCTCTTCTCCCAAAATAGCTAAAATAAAATCATTATGTGCATCAGGCAAATACGAATACTTCTGTCTACTTTGCCCCAAACCGAGTCCAAATATTCCTCCGCTTCCGAGAGCATACAAAGACTGGACAACTTGCCAACCGGTATCCTTCATATCTGCCCACGGATCTAAAAAGCCTGTAATTCTATCCAATCTGTAATCAGATATATATATACCAAGTATGCCAACCGGCACCATAGCTAAAGTCAAAATTACAAAATGAATTAGTTTCGCACCGCCCACAAACAAAATTACAACTGAAATTATCGCAACTAAGCCCAGTGCGCTATAATGAGGCTCAAGGTATAAAAGTGCCACTATCACCCCGATAAGAACTAAATACGGTACCAGACCGTGCCAAAATAACTTAATCTTTTCCGGATTCATAGAAATTCTTGCGGATAGGAAAATTATAACTGCAAGTTTTGCAACTTCAGACGGCTGCAAATTAAAGAACTTAATATTTATCCACCTTTTAGCTCCACGTACGTCTCCTGATCCTACTCCCGGTATTAAAACCAAGCCTAATAAAAATATCGCACATAAAAATATCAGACCTGACCACTTCTTATAAAATTTATAATCCCATCTGGATAAAAACAGCATTACTCCTATTCCTGCAACACCAAAAATAAGCTGACGAATAAAAAAGTAATACGGTGTACCGTAACTTAACATTCCTAAATGCGAACTTGCACTAAGTACCATAAGAAGTCCTAATCCGAAAATAATTAGAACTACGGTAAATAATGTATAATCAAACGGTTTCAATTTAGATCTCATTATGTACACCTCACGAAAACTTTCTTATAGTAAAATAAATGCCACAACTGCAAAAACTATGCTTAATATCCAAAAAGTCCATACGATTTTTTTCTCGCTCCAACCGCTTAATTCTAAATGATGATGAAGCGGAGCCATTTTGAATACTCTCTTTCCTCCTGTAGCCTTAAAATACACAACCTGAATAATATCTGAAAGCGCTTCAACCACACAAACTCCTGCAACTAATACCAATAAAATAGGCACCTGTAAAGCTAATGAAACCGCACCAATCGCGCCGCCTAATGCAAGGGAACCCGTATCTCCCATAAACACTTTCGCCGGATTTAAATTATAAACTAAAAAGGCTAAACATGCACCGGTAACGATTGCCGAAAATGTCATAACGGGGCTGTCTCCGTATATAGTCGCAACTACTGTAAAAAACGTCATAATTATAACTGTAATTCCTGCCGCTAATCCGTCCAATCCGTCTGTAATATTAACAACATTCGTGGTAGAAATTAAAACTAAAATAGCAAAAGGCACAAAGAAATAATACCCCAAATCTAAATATTGCCTATAAATAGGTATATATGTTTCGGTTCCTAAATTAAGTCCCATAAGTAAAAAGGCCGTAAATGCGCCTGAAACCACCAAAAGCATAATCATCTTCTGCCATGCCTTTAAACCTAAAGAACGATTCTTCTTTATTTTTATATAATCATCTATAAAACCCACAAATCCAAATGCTAAAGTAACAAAAAGCAACCCGAGCAACTTATCGTGCCCAATAGAAATTTTCTTCATAGCCAACAATGTCGTAAATGCTATACCGGCCAAAAAAATTATTCCGCCCATACTTGGTGTTCCCTCTTTTTTTAAATGGCTTTCCGGGCCGTCATCTCTTACATGTTGCTTAACATGAAATTTTTTTAAAAAATACAAAATTAAAATCCCAAAGAAAAATGTTACTAAAAAAGAACCTAAAAGATACTTTGCATTGTCCATGAAAAATCCTTTCCCCCTCTGTGATAAGTATTACAGCCTGTTTTTTAACCTCTCGTACTGGATTTTAACCTGCTCCCTATCATCAAAATGAATTGTTTTATCTTTCAGTATCTGATATGGCTCATGGCCTTTCCCCGCAATAACAATAACATCATCTTTCTTGGCAATAGATAATGCCTTAAAAATCGCTTCTGCCCTATCAGGCACTCTAAAATATTCTTTATTTATATGTTTTAACCCTTCCTCAATTTCAGAAATAATTTCCTCCGGCTCCTCACTTCTCGGATTATCTGACGTAACAATAGAAATATCCGCTAATTTCCCGGAAATCTCACCCATAATAGGTCGTTTAGTTCTATCCCTATCTCCGCCACAGCCAAACACACAAATAATTCTTCCTTTAACATACTCTCTGGTCGCAAGTAAAATATTCTTTAAGCTATCCGGTGAATGAGCATAATCCACCATAACAGTAAAATCAGTACCTATATCAACAATCTCTGAACGTCCGGGAACCGTAAGCTTATCAAATCCCCCTCTGATTTCAGAAATACTGCAGCCGAACTCATACCCCACCGCAATCCCTGCCAAAGCATTATATACAGAGAATTTGCCGGGTATCTTAACTTTAAACTCTTCGCCATTATCTAAAAATGTAACAGACTGTGCAGTAATTTTTAAATTACTTGCCTTTATATCTGCATCAGAATCAATCGCAAACGATACCTTATCACAGCTCACCTCATTAAAAAGTCGTTTACCGTACTCATCGTCAACATTTATCAATGCTTTTTTACACATTCCGAACAAGATTTTCTTTGCTTGAAAATAATTTTCAAAATTTTTGTGGTAATCCATATGATCCTGACTCAAATTCGTAAATACCGCAACATCAAAATCACATCCGTAAACCCTATCTAAATCAAGCGCATGTGAGGAAACTTCCATAACCACAGCATCAACACCGTCATCTGCCATTTTTGAAAAAATTCTTTGCAGCCCTATCGCATCAGGAGTTGTATTACTTGAAGTCATTAACTGTTTATCCCCTATCTTAGCTTCAATTGTCCCTATAATTCCGACATTGTATCCCTTTTCCTCTAAAATAGATTTAATCATATACGTCGTTGTTGTTTTTCCCTTTGTTCCTGTAACACCGATAAGCTTAAACTTTCCGGACGGATTCCCAAAGAAATTGCATGCCATACATGCAATTGCCTTTCTTCCGCCTTCTACCTGAATAAACTTTTCACCATTTAATAACTCTAACTTCCTCTGAGTTATAGCTACTTTTGCACCTAAGTTAATAGCATCTCCTATATATAAATGGCCATCATACCGAGTTCCCTCTAAGCATATAAAAGCACATCCCTCAGTAATACTCCTCGAATCCCCAACAATGTCGCTTATCTCCTCATCTAAACTAATATTCAAATCTACGATCTTTACACCCTTTAATAAATCTCTTAATTTCATACTGTTCTTACATGATATATTTAATAATCATGCTACTCCTTTCTTTATTTTTGCACAATAGCTACATACTTTTTAAATATTTCTAGTCAACTTCGGTAATCTTAAACTTAACACTGACAACACTGCCCCTTTCCGCCTGGTCTCCTGCCTTAGGCAGCTGACTGTCTACCGTTCCCAGTCCCTCAATGTTAATATTTAAACCTACATTTTTAAGTAATGCCGTAGCCTCACTAACAGTTTTCCCATAAAGATTAGGAACCGTAACCGTCACTTTATCTGCATCAGCCTCAGTATACAAAATTACTGTAGAATTTTCAAGCACTTCAACATTAGGTTTTGGAATCTGATCCTGTATAGTAGCACTCTCTGACTGCTCACCGTTAATACTAAACTTTAACCCGGCCTCACTTAATTTAGATTTTGCATCAGCTATCGTCAGCCCTCTTACTTCAGGAACTATAACACCAACATCTTTACTGCTTCCTGCATTCGGCTGAATCTGTAAATATCTCATCGTATCTTCAATTATATTCTTAACAACAGGTGCCGCAATCGCACCTCCGCCATGGCTTGCACCTTTAGGGTCAAAAAGTGCCACAAGCACAGCAATTTCCGGATTATTGGCAGGCGCAATACCGACAAAGGAAGCAACATACCAAGTATTAGCTCCGACACCCTGCTCAGCTGTACCCGTCTTGCCACCAACATCATATCCTTCAATATATGCATTACCTCCGGTTCCCTCAGACACAACATACTCCATCATGCTTCTGACATTCTCTGAAGTCTGTTTTGAAATAACCTGTCTGACTACCTTCGGTTCATTCTTGCTTAAAACATTTCCCTCAGAATCTCTAATTTCTTTCACAATTCTCGGCTCCATAAGCTTTCCGTCATTTGCGATTGCAGAAACAGCACTGATTAAAGCAATCGGAGTAATTTGAAACCTCTGCCCGAAAGCAGCAGTCGCAAGCTCAGCATCCTTCACATTCTGAATTGTATGGAAAATTCCACTCGCTTCACCCGGAAGATCGATTCCTGTCTTTTCCGTAAAACCAAAAGCATCAATATATTTATAAAAAACTTCTTTTCCCATCTTCAAACCAATCTGTATAAAAGCAGGATTACAAGAATTTCCCAAGCATTCTTTCAACTGCTGAAGTCCATGAGGTCTGTAATATCTCCAGCATTTCATTCTCGCTCCGCCTGCCACATACGAACCCGTACATGTGAATTGATCACCTAAACTAATCGCTCCGGAATCTAATGCCGCGCTTAAAGTAATAAGCTTAAAAGTAGAACCCGGCTCATAAGTATCCGAAATAGCCTTATTTCTCCACATATTTTCTCTTATCGTCTTTTTTTCGGAAGAATCCATAGTCTCCCAGCTTAACTCCTGTTCCTCAGTATACGGTCCAAAAGCATTATTTGCATCAAAATCGGGACTTGTAGCCATAGCCAGCACATCTCCCGTAGAAGGTTGCATGACAATAGCAACTCCGCCCTTTGCGCAGTCGTTATCTATAACAGCCTGTTTCAAATACTTTTCCGCAAAATACTGAATCGAAGAATCTAAAGTAAGAACTAAATCCCTACCGTTTTGAGGAGCATAATATTCCTCAGAACTAAACGGAATATCATTTCCCTTACCGTCAGTCTCCGAAATAACCCTTCCCGGTACCCCTGTTAAAACATCTTCATATGTCTTTTCTATTCCGTAAAGGCCTTGATTATCCGTACCGACAAACCCTAAAACATGAGATGCCAGACTATTATTAGGATAATATCTCTTAGTCGACTCATCAATCTTTACCCCTTTAGTTTTAGTCTCAGATATCCAATTTCTCAAAGTATCCGTCGTTTCTTTATCTACATTCTTCGCAATCGTAACAAGCGCTTCTTTAGAATTGATCTTTTCGTAAACCTCATCATAATTAAGCCCCAATAAATCCGCCAGTTTCTGAGCAAGCTCCGCCTGATTTTTAACCTGTGCAGGAGTAACACTAATAGTTTCCATTGATGCACTTATAGCTAAAACCTTTCCGTCAGACGAATATATAGTTCCCCTGGCAGAATTTATTGTCCTATCTCTAGTCTGCTGCTCGTAAGCCATCTCCTGCAGCCATTCGCCGTCTACAGCCTGAACCCAAGTAAGCCTAATCACAAGTAGCACCATAAAAAATATAGTACCGCCGAACAAAATCAATATCCTTCTTCTATTACTCAACTTCATATTATTTTTTCCCACTAAAGCACCAACCCTCTCGCTTTATTCATGAGCATTAAATTTTTACTAATGATGGCTTTTTGCCATTTTTCAAAATAGCTTCCTATTACATAAGGTATCTTCCTTAGTAATAAAATCCCTTTTTATTTCTCATTTTACTCGCTTTTCCAAAGGAATTTCCTACTATATTAAATAAGGAAAATCAACGATTTTCCTTATTTAATAAAAAAATTCAACTATATTTAATAATATTTCTTTAATTCCCGTTTTATTCGTATCCGCCACTTTATTATCAATCAAATCTTCTTTATCAACATTGATATACTCTATCTGGTAATTTTGAGGCTTCTGAAAGCCCAACTTAACTTTTGCATACTCCTCAATCTCGCTTAAATTAACCTGTTTTTCCGCCGCAAGCTGTAGCTGCGCATTAGTATTATTTATGTTACTAAGCTCCTCTTTGAGCTTTATATTTTCCATATTCATATTATTGATCATCGCATATCGGCACACTATCGTAAGTGCAAAAGCAAACGATACAACTCCCAAAAAAACATTACTTTTAGTCTTTTTAGCTTTTGCCTTTTTAGGCACCGATGCCTCTTTAACTTCTTTAGCAGGTTTACTCGGCATCACTCTATACTCTTCAAAATAGTAATCATCTTCCTGTCTAAGTGGTGCCATAGTTTCCCTCCTCTCACTTAACAAAACAGGGGAATGTAATAGTTCCCCCTGTCTGTTCCTCATTAGTAAATAAATTAAAATCTTTTCTCTTTTGTAAATAACACTTTTTTCTTTTGTAAATAACTTTTTCTTTCGTACATTTTTTTAGTTCTTTTGTAAATTTTATAGGATTTTTTATCTTTTGTATATTAGTAAGATTTCTCTTACTTCTTTTGTATATATGTTAAAAGGGGGATGCCCTTTAACAGTCATAAATTTTTTCAGCAACTCTCAGTTTAGCACTATGAGCTCTATTATTATCATCCAATTCAATATCCGTAGATAGTATCGGTTTTTTACTTAAAATGTTTACCTTTTTTTTATTATTACACACACATTTAGGAAAATCAGGCGGACATACACACCCTTTCGCCTCTTCATTAAAAACTTCTTTAACTATTCTGTCCTCAAGTGAGTGAAAACTAATAATACATATCCTTCCGTTAGGAGCTAAACAGTCAATAGCATCAACAATCGACTTTCTTAAGCTCTCCAACTCGCCGTTAACCTCAATACGAATCGCTTGAAAAATTCTCTTCGCAGGATGTCCGCCTTCAGCTCTTGCACCGGCAGGAATCGCCGCTTTAATTATCTCAACAAGCTCAAAAGTCGTACTAATAGCCTTCTTTTCTCTTTCCCTCACAATGAACTCAGCAACACGAACAGCCCATTTTTCTTCACCATAGTCTCTAAAAATTCTAATCAATTCATCTTTAGTATATTCGTTTACCACCATCTTAGCAGTAAGCTTATCTTCTGTACACATTCTCATATCAAGAGGTGCATCATATCGATAGCTAAAGCCTCTATCCGGATTATCCAGCTGATAAGAAGAAACCCCTAAATCAAGTAAAATTCCATCAACCATTGGTATGTTAAGTTTACTTAAAACATCCTTTATATTTTTATAATTATCATTAACCAGTTTAATAGTAGGCTTTAGCCCTAATAGTCTTTCTCTTGAAACACTAATAGCCTCAGCATCTCTATCAATCCCAATTAACATTCCTTTTTCATTTAACAGCTTTGCAATCTCTAAAGAATGTCCTGCTCCGCCGAGTGTTCCGTCTAAGTAAAACCCATCAGGTTTAATTCTTAAATTATCAATACACTCTTTCAGTAAAACAGGTTTATGTAAAAATTCCATCTCAGCACCCCTTAGCCGGCTTAAAAAAATTATATTCCCAACTCAGCCATTTTTTCAGCCAGTACGTCTGCCTCTAAATCTTCAGCCTCACTGTAATTATCCCATTTCTCCTGACTCCATAATTCAACTCTGGTAGAAACACCGATAATAACAAGATCTTTATTTAGTCCGGCATATTCTCTTAACATTGGTGGTATCAATGTCCGTCCCTGTTTATCAATCTCGCACTCAACAGCTCCCGAAAAGAAAAATCTCACAAAAGCTCTTGCGTCTTTATTTGTAAGTGGAAGTTCTTTTGTTTTATTTTCAAAGTTCGTCCATTCATCTTTAGAATATGCAAACAAACAGCCATCTAATCCCTTAGTTAAGACGAACTTATCTCCTAAACCGTCTCTAAACTTAGCCGGGACAATAATTCTGCCTTTCACATCTAAGCTATGTCTATACTCGCCTATGAACAAACTTCTCACCTCTTTCGTGGAATCTCATACCACTTTACTCCACTTCCAACCACTTTCATGATTATAATAATCTTTTTCTACCACTTTTGCAATATGTAGAATAAAAAATAGGTCAAAAGACCTAT
>CAZVVZ010000018.1:9087-13697 GCA_964631135.1 uncultured Eubacteriales bacterium | reverse complement strand
ATTCTTCGGCCTGTTTCTTTGCCTCTTCCTCAGCTTGTTTTTTAGCTAATTCTTCGGCTTTTCTTGCCTCTTCCTCAGCTTGTTTTCTAGCTAATTCTTCGGCTTTTCTCTTCTCTTCTTCAGCAATTTTATTACTTATCTCAATTGTAGGTGGCACTTCTACTTTAGGCACCTTAAACATTTCCTCAAATTTTTGAACAGTAGGCTCAGTCCTCCTCATCTCTGGCTCTACTATATTTCTTGATATATTGATGTTTTCATCAAACTTCTGAACAGTAGGCTCACTTCTTCTGATTTCTTCAACCTTTGGTACTTCCACTTTTGGTGTTTCTATTTTTGGCTGCTCTGCTTTTGATACTTCTGCCCTTGGTGTTTCCACTCTTGGCTGTTCTACTCTTGGTTGTTCTGCCCTTGGTTGTTCTGCCTTAGGTTCAAATCTATAAGCAGATGAATTATCAAACTTCCTAGGTTGCTCTTGTTGAGCATATGCAGGTATTTTATCCGCTTCCTCATTTTTTTCCTCAAGCTTAATATGTGTGTGCGATTTATCTAACTTCTTAGGTTCTTCCTGTTTAATATACACAGGCACCTCTACCACTTTTACTTTTTCGCCTCTTCCACCCTTTTGAGGCTTATAACTCATCAGCGCAATATATTTTTGAGATTCCTGTTCTAACACTTCTCTTGCCTTAATAGGTAAAAATGGAACTATCTGTTTCAACTTTTCGAACGTATATTGCTCATATAAACTATCAAATCCGGAAACAATTTTGTCTTTACTGAAAATATTTTTCTCATAATATCTTACTATATTCCTTAATTCTAGTTCATCAATCTTATCAGATGATTCATATGGGTTTTCCTCTAAGTCAACATCAATAAGCATCTTTGCATCTTTTTTAGTTCTTGGTCTGTTAATCAATTCAGAAACTTTTCCGAAAGTTCTGTCCTGGCCGCACAAAATATTATAAATTCCTAAATTAAATAAGTTTTTAATAAATTTATCATTATACTGACGTCTCTCTGTACATACTAAAATTATATCTGCTTTTCCTGATTCATCGCTCGCTTTATCTATGTTATTAAATAAATACTTATCGATCGCGTCCTGATTTTTAGACCCAAATGCTTCCACTTCTTCGTGAATGACGATTCTATCAAAGTTCTTATTTTTTTTAAGTGTTTCTATTAAACTCCTAAAGAAATAGACCTTAGTAACTTCTAATTTTTCATCATAAGTTTTTTTATAAAATTCAGCTAAACTGTCTACAGCTTTCTCGTCATTAAATGCAAATAAGACTTTCATATTCCTCACCACCCCTATTTTTGAAACAAATTATATGTATTATCTCACAAAGGCAAGCCAAAAAGCAAAATTCATTATCTTGGCAATAACTACGAACGTAAGTGCTCCCCACATAAGCAAGAAACCTTGACGCTTTTTATACAAATTTCTTATTCCTAGTATAAAGTATAAAACCGCACCCCATAATACAAGGATCATACATACAGGAAGGCTTTTATCACTAATCTGCTCTATTACTGTATAAGCAAGGCTTTCACCTTTACTTGCCACATCTTTTATTCCATCTTCAATTTTTTCTGTATTTACTGCCGTAGTATTAGTCTCATCAGAAGTATCACTTTTCTTTTCGGTATCTTCCTGTTGAGTACTAGTTTCTTCCGAACTTTGAGGCTCGGTCGACACTTCATCTGTGTTATCCGCGAAACTGAAATTAAAGGCTGCTACACTTACTAAAAAAAATATCAATATTATCTTGCTAATCTTTTTCAAATTCAATCCCTCCTAAAATATCACTTTAATTATACTACAACATGCCTTATTTAGCAAGATTTTATTAGTTATTTGCTATTTTAATACGGTTTCTTGCCCTATGGATTGAGGCTTTTAGAAGCGCCTCCATTTTTTTATTATCACGGTTTGCCTTCAATCTATCTTCAGCTAACATCATAGCACGATTTGCACGTTCAATATCAATATCCTCCGGCCATTCGGCAGAATCTACTATCGCTGTCACTTTTGAATCTGTTATCTCAACAAATCCGTCAGATACAGCCGCACTCAATGTCTCATCATTTTTGATAATTTTTAACTCGCCAATATCCATAGCAACAACCATAGGCTCATGGTCTGCCATCACTCCCATTTCGCCGTCTGTTCGGTTAAAAACTATCATTTCAACTTCATCTGAATAGAAAACTTTTTCCGGTGTTACCACTTCAAATTTAAACATTTTAGGCATCTTTTTAGCCTCCTTACGGTATTTTAGCCTAGATTCTCAGCATTTTTCTTAACATCTTCAATAGGACCTGCCATAAAGAATGCACTTTCAGGTAAATCATCTAAACTTCCCGAAATAATTTCTTTAAATCCTTTAATTGTTTCAGAAATAGGAACATACTTACCAGGTATTCCGTTAAACTGTTCAGCAACAAAGAACGGTTGAGATAAATATCTTTGAATCTTTCTTGCTCTAAATACTAGCTGTCTGTCTTCGTCAGAAAGCTCGTCCATACCTAAAATTGCAATAATATCCTGTAATTCTTTATATCTTTGTAGCATTTCCTGAACACGTCTTGCAGTATTGTAATGCTCTTCTCCTACAATTCTAGGATCTAATATTCTAGAAGAAGACTCTAGCGGATCAACAGCCGGATAAATGCCAAGTTCTGAAATAGACCTAGACAATGCAGTAATAGCGTCCAAATGAGCAAATGTCGTAGCAGGAGCAGGATCTGTATAATCGTCCGCAGGAACATAAACAGCCTGAACTGACGTAATAGACCCATTTTTAGTAGATGCAATTCTTTCTTGCAATGCACCAACATCTGTTGCTAAAGTCGGCTGGTATCCAACAGCAGACGGAGTTCTGCCAAGAAGTGCAGAAACTTCTGAACCGGCCTGTATAAAACGGAAAATATTATCTACAAACAAAAGCACGTCTTGATGCTGTACGTCTCTAAAGTATTCAGCCATCGTAAGACCTGTCAGTGCAACCCTCATTCTAGCTCCAGGAGGCTCATTCATCTGACCGAAAACCAAAGCCGTTTTTTCAATAACCCCCGACTCTTTCATCTCATTCCAAAGGTCATTACCTTCTCTTGAACGTTCCCCAACACCTGTAAATACAGAATATCCACCATGCTGAGTAGCTATATTTCTAATTAGTTCTTGAATCAAAACCGTTTTACCAACTCCGGCACCGCCGAACAATCCTATCTTTCCACCTTTTGCATAAGGTGCAAGTAAATCTATAACTTTTATACCTGTCTCAAAGATCTCCGTAACAGGCTTCTGGTCTGTAAAAGCAGGTGCATCTCTATGTATATCCCACATATCAGCAGAATTAGGATCTCCTAAATTATCTACCGGCTCACCTAAAACATTAAAAACCCTTCCTAAAACTTCTTTTCCAACAGGAACTTTAATAGGTGCCCCCGTATCAATTGCCTTCATACCACGTTGAAGCCCTTCTGTAGCAGACATCGCAACACATCTAACTGTATCATTTCCTAGATGCTGCATAACTTCCGCCACAACGTAAGAGTCATGATAAGGAATATGAATAGCATTATACAAAGCCGGTAACTCCTCCTTTTCAAATCTCACATCGAGTACTGCACCAATTATTTGAGTTAATTTACCTTCACCCATTTTTTATCCTCCAATCAACAAATTTAAGCAAATTTGCATATATATTAAAACTATATACTAGCAGCTCCGCCTACAATCTCAGAGATTTCCTGAGTAATTGCTGCTTGTCGAGCCCTGTTATAATTTAACGTTAACTTTTTAACAATCTTTTCCGCATTACTTGTCGCACTGTCCATAGCATTCATACGTGCCGAATGCTCACTTACATACGACTCAATAAGCCCGGAATATAAAATTCCCTTTACAAATTTACTGGCAAGAACATCGAACACCTCTTCTGCCGTAGGTTCTAAAGATAATTTCATAAACTTATCCGTTTCTCGTTCCGGGTTTATTACATCAGTTTTCTCAAGCGGTAATAATTTCATAATACGAGGCCTCAAGCTAAGCGCTGACTCCATTTCAGTAAATATTAAATATAACTCATCTATTTCTCCGGCCTTATATAAGTCAATTAAAGAATCCGAAACGGACTGAGAAACCGCTATATCGTTAATCTCGCCTTCATATCCAAAGTCTTTTATAACGTTGTATCCATCTTTTATCATCTGATTCAAAACAACATTACCAATCGGAAAAACTAAGGCTTTTTCCTTTTCTATGACAGTATGTGCAAGTTTTATTATGTTATGATTATATCCTCCGTTTAATCCTTTATCAGAAGCTACAACAATATACCCACATTTCCTGTCTTTCTTACTTTCTCGTTTTTCAAAATAAACAGATTCAATATTAGGCAAATGTGCTAAAATATCTGTCATAATATCCTGAACTCTTAAGAAAAATGGCATCGTAGCTTCATGCATCATCTTCGCTTTTTTTAGCTTAGAAGCAGATATTAACTTCATAGCTTTTGTTATTTTTTTAGTTTCATTTATACCTTTTATTCTAAGCTTTATTTCTCTTGCATTAGCCAAAATTTCTCACTCCTCTT
>CAZVVZ010000018.1:0-8987 GCA_964631135.1 uncultured Eubacteriales bacterium | reverse complement strand
ATTTTACACCTTAAACCAAGTCTTAAAGTCGTCTATAGCTTTAAGCAGCCTTTCCTCAATATCCGGAGTAACTTCTTTTCTATCCCTAATATTGGTTAAAATGTCCGGGCACTTATTTTCGATATGTTTAATTAAGCCTTCATTAAACTCAGCAACATTTTTTACTTCAATATCAGCCAAATGTCCATTAACAACCGCATATAAAATTACAACTTGTTTTTCTACAGGTAAGGTCTTATATTGTGGTTGTTTCAATGTTTCTAAAGTTCTTTGACCTTGAGTCAATTTATCTAAAGTAAACTTATCCAAATCCGAACCAAACTGTGCAAATGCAGCTAATTCACGGTACTGTGCCAAATCAATTCTTATTCTGCCGGCCAACTTTTTCATAGCCTTAATCTGAGCCGCACCCCCTACACGGGATACAGAAAGTCCTGCATTAACTGCCGGCCTTTGGCCCGCAAAAAACAACTCGCTTTCCAAGAAAATCTGGCCATCAGTAATAGAAATTACATTCGTCGGAATGTATGCCGAAATGTCGCCGGCAAGTGTTTCTATTATAGGCAAAGCCGTAATTGAGCCACCGCCATGGGCCTTGTCCATCTTAGCAGCACGCTCTAATAATCTTGAATGTAAGTAGAATACGTCGCCGGGATAAGCTTCACGTCCAGGTGGTCTTTTTAGTAGCAAAGACATCGCACGATAAGCCTGCGCATGCTTAGATAGGTCATCATATACTATTAAAACATCTCTATGTTTTTCATACATAAAATATTCAGCAATAGCACAGCCGGCATACGGAGCAATATATTGAGCCGGTGCCAAATCACTGGCTGTAGAAGATACAACTATAGTATAATCCATTGCACCATGTCTTTTTAATGTGTCAACAACACCTGCAACAGACGATCCTTTCTGACCAATTGCAACATATATACAAATTACATCTTGATCTTTCTGATTTATAATAGTATCTATAGCTATAGCAGTCTTACCTGTCTGCCTATCTCCTATTATCAATTCACGTTGACCACGACCTATAGGTACCATCGAGTCTATAGCTAAAATACCGGTCTGAAGCGGTTTATTAACAGACTCACGAGTAGTAACTCCCGGAGCTAAGAACTCAATATCTCTATAGCCCTCTATTTTATAGTCACCTTTACCATCAATAGGGCGACCTACCGAATCGATAACTCTACCAATTATTTCTTCACCTACCGGTATGCTAACCGAACGGCCTGTACGTCTAACCTCTATTCCCTCTTTAACCGTCTTCTCGCCGCCTAAAAGAACACAACCCACATTATCCTCTTCAAGGTTCATAGCCATACCTAAAACGTCATTGCCAAAATCAATAAGTTCTCCGCACATGCAATCGTCTAACCCATAAACTTTAGCAATACCGTCACCGGCTTGAATTACATATCCGACTTCATCAGTCTTTACTTTAGAATCGTAATTCTCTATTTGTTTCCTTAGGATTTCACTGACTTCTTCTGGTTTTATTGTCACCAAAATCTCCTCCTTAACTACAACATATTTCTAAGCTGGGTTTTTACACTCCCATCATAAACTTTGTTACCTACAATAACCTTTACTCCGCCAAGTAAACTTTCATCTACTAAAAGCTCATACTTAACGGCAGAGGCATTATAAACTCTTTTATATTTATCGGATATACCGTTAATTTCAGCTTCATCTAGTGAGCTTGCACTGACTATTTTTATAAAAAGTTCATTATTCATAATTCGTGCTAACTTACTATACTCTTTTGAAATTCCGTCCAAGTAGCTAATTCTGTTTTTATCAATTAGCAGACTAATAAAACTAATAAGCAACGGATTAGTCTGAGAAAAAATCTCCTTTACAACCCCTACTTTAATATTAGGCTCAATACGAGGGTCCAGTAAAGCTTTCTTAAATTGACTGTTACTATTGAACAAGTACGTTAAATCGGCTAAATCTGTTTCAACTTTTTCTTTATCTTCTTTATTTTTTAATGCATCAATCAATGCCTTTGCATAACGTCTTTCAATGGCAGACATAAAATATCATCTCCTTATGCTACTCCGGAATCTGAAAGAAAATCAGAAATCAATTTTTTATTTGTTTCTGTATCCATATTTTTCTTAATAACTTTTTCACTGGCATTTATAACTAAGCCACCAACTTCTTTTTTTAAAGAAGAAAGTGCCTTTTCTTTTTCTATTTCAATCTCGTGTTTTGCATCATCAACAAGCATTTTTGCATCTTTTTTTGCGGCACTGATAGTCGCATTATATTCTGCAGCTGCTTGTATTCTTTGCTCTTCAATAATTTTCTTACCTTCTTCTCCTGCATCTTTTAGCTGTTCTTCATATTGAAGTTTTAAGTTATCTACCTCTAATTTCGCAGCATTCGCCGCATCAATTGTTTCCTGTATTTTATTGTTTCTATTGTCAATAAATTTTGTAACCGGCTTAAAAAGCAGTTTCTTTAATATCCAGTATAAAATCATCAAATTAAATAATGTGAAAAAAGCATTTGACCAGAAAGTTTCATCAAAAGTAAACATCATTTACCTCCACTTTTAATTTCTTTTTTGGACGAGATAGTCTTAGCAGAATTATCTCGCCCATAATTAACTTACTTTACCATAAGTGCAATAACTAAGCCATAAATAGCTGTAGCTTCTGCTAATGCTGCACCTAATAATAAAACTGTTTGAATTTTTCCGCTAGCTTCAGGCTGTCTGGCAACAGCTTCAACGGCCTTACCTGTAGCGATACCAATACCAACTCCGGCTCCAATACCGGTAAAAACTGCAATGGCAGCTGCGATTGTTCCCATTATTCATTCCACCACCTTTCAAATTATTCCTCAACTTCAATTGCTTCCGCAACATAAAGTGTTGTTAATAGTACAAATACAAATGCCTGTAAACCTCCGTCAAATAAATCAAAATATAAACATGCTATTGACGGTGCAATAGGCAAATGAATTAACATATGCATCAAAATATAAGCTCCTAAAATATTTCCAAAAAGTCGCATACATAACGATAACGGCTTTATTATATACTCAAGTAAATTAAACGGGAACATAACCCATAACGGTTTAAATAAGGATTTAGCCCAACCTTTAAGTCCTCTGTATTTAATACTCGCGCCCAGGACCAATAAAATAGTCATAATAGCCAAAGTAAATGGAATTGAAAAATCTCTTGTGGGCGGTTTTGCAAAAAACAATGCACCTAAAGTATTTGAAAGTAGCAAATAAAGGCCTAATGTTCCAATATACGGTACAAAAGCCCTATAGTTGTGCTCTCCCATTATTCCTTTTACAAAATTATCAATCGTTTCTACAACAATTTCCGCCGAGTTTTGCAAACCCGTCGGAACTAATTTCATTTTTCTAGTAGCCAAAAAAGCCCATACTATCAATACAGCCATAATAATCCAAGACGTAACTATTACTTCAGAGATTACAATATTAAAAGAAATATCTGTAAATGGTATAGTAACCGGGATTCTCGCAAGAACTGCAATTTCTTCCTCCATATCAAATTCCTCACTTTTTCTTCAGTAATTCTTTTTTGTACCTTTTACTTTCGTTATCACGAATAAATATCGTCATTTGTAAAAAAAAACTTATATTTTTATATTAAAAAACTTATTTATCTAGCAATTTGTTCAAAACATCAAAAGGTGAATCCGTTTTGCCGTCAGTCTTGCAGTCGCACTTTTCAACATTTAAGTTTTTCCTGCATATTGGGCAAATCCCCTTGCAATCTTCTTTGCACAATATTTTAACCGGTAAATTAAGTCTGATATTTTCCAAAATCATTTTGTCAAAATCAACTTCATTTCCCTCCAACTCATACTCATCTTCAGCCGGTTCTCTTCTATAAGTTGTAAAAATATCAAATGAAACTTTGCCCTTTGCTTCTTCTCCGCAAGCATGGCAGCTAGTAGCAAAATCAGCAGTAACAGTTCCGGATATTTCCACAAAATCTTCTCCTTTTCTTAAAGTACCGTTAAATTTTATATTTTCTAAAAATTTTATATCATCACCATTATTAAAAATACTTTTACAAACAACTTCACCATTATATTTCATCGCATTTTCCGTTATATTTTTAAGTAGTATTTTCATAAAATTCGCCTCCGAAAAAAGTGTACCATTTTTTTATTTTTTTCACAAGGCTGTCTTGTTGATTTTAAAACGTTACCAATCAGACTACTAAACGAAAATAATATATATGATTTAAAATGAACGAATATTTGCAGAAAAACTTCCTCTGTCGTTTTTAAAAGTCTTTCGTTGCAAATCCCAAATTCAGATAAAACATATATATTATTGTCTGAGCAGTAACTAATTATCAATCTACATACGAAAATAAGACATAACCTCAAAAGGTCATGCCTTATTTTCTCTTTTACATACTTAATATCTCCCTATACTTATAGAGATCCTAAAATTTCTAGACATTCTTGCTTTCTAACCTTCACTATACTTTTAGAACTTATCTAGACAAACTTTGTTCAGCCATTCCAATTAACTTACGAACCATAGTTCCGCCTACCATACCGGCATCTCTAGCTTTAATATCGCCGTTGTAACCATTTTTTAAGTTAACACCAACTTCACTAGCTGTTTCAAATTTAAGCTTATTTAAAGCTTCCTTTGCACCAGGGATTAACGTTGAATTGTTGCTCATTTGAACACCCTCCTATATTTTTTCTCTCTCCAACCAACTATAGTTGATAGTTATATTGTTTACTTTTGAAAGTAAAATATGTGAGGTACATAAATGAAGCATTGGTGATTTTTTCAAAAAGATATAACATTAAACTATATAGCTATTCTTTTAATTCATCCGGTAAATCCACAAACTCAGGTTCTTCATTAAAATATTCATTTATCAGTTCTTTTGCCTCCGCTTCTTGCTCTTTATTTACAAAAAGGCAAACTCCGTTCACTAAATCTAATGCAGAAGCCACAACTGAATGAGGTGATCTTACTACTTTTATACCTGCTGATTCCAGAAAACTAATCAGCCCTTCAATTTCCTGATACTTCTCGTTAGTCTTAAAGACCATAACTATATCATCCATATATGTATCTCCTTATATTTTTTCTATGTACTCTTCAGTAATAGCTTCTAAAATATCTTCTCTTTCTACCTGTGTAATCAATGCTCTTGCATTATTATGATTTGTGATATATGTAGGATCTGCAGAAACAAAATAACCGCAAAGCTGATTGATTGGATTATATCCCTTTTCTTTTAGTGCTTGATATACTTCCTTCATTATGCTCCTAATTTTGTCATGCTTCTCCTTTTTTTGAATATCCTGCAAATTCATAAAAATTGTGTTATTATCCATACTATCAACTCCTATGTATTGATGCCCTAAATTATATAGGACATCCTAAAAATTACTTAGTCATATCTTGCTGTGCTTTCTTAATCATTTTTTTAACCATAGCACCACCGATTGAGCCTGCTTGTTTTGCGGTCATTTCACCGTTATATCCGTTCTTTAAGTTAACTCCCATTTCACTGGCAGTTTCATACTTAAAGTTGCTCATAGCAGCATTTGCTTCTGGTACTAATTTCTTTCTGTTTGCCATAAAAACTCACCTCCTGCAAAATACAAATGTATGTTACAGAGTTAATATGTGCAATTTTAAGAATTATATTCTTAATTATTCTTCAAATTCAAAGTTTTCCTTATTTTTTTCTTTAAACTCTTCAAAAACAGCATTAACCTCTTCCTCGTCTTCAAGGCCTACGAAAGTATCCTCATCATCTTCCTGCTCCATTTTTAGAATAACGACTTCTTCTGTATCATCCTCAGTAGGTAAAACAACAACATAAGTTTGGCCATTCATTTGAATTGTATCTAGCCACTCAAACTCAACATCATTTCCCTCATCATCAGTTAACACAATCATATTATCCAACTCATCTTGCATTTCTTCATCTTTATTACTCATAATAAAGTCCTCCTTCTGTTGGTCGCCCCAACTATTTAGTTAAATTAGCATCTAAATAATTTTGTAAAATATGAACAGCAGCAATAGTATCCACCAATCCTTTTTTCTTTCTGTTTTTTATGCCCATATCATTCATATCACGATGCGCAGATACCGTACTTAACCATTCATCCCATTTTATCACATTTAATCCAAATTTGTCTATTAAAATTTGAATAAAAGCCTCTGTTTTTTCAGCTCTTGGGCCTATAGTTCCGTTCAAATTTCTAGGATACCCAATGACAATTTGCTTTACATTATATTCTTTTATAATTTCACCTATTCTATTCAGCAGCATCTTCATATTTCCCTTATATGCTATTGTTTCTAATCCCTGAGCAGTCCAGCCAAACGAATCACTAACAGCAATCCCTGTTCTGCTGTCTCCGTAGTCAATTCCTAAAATTCTATCCAAATCAATTCCTCCTAATGTAATTATTGTATCGTATATAGGTGTTTATTTCAATCTATTATTCACAAATTTTAGAAACAATTATTGTAATATCATCTTTTATAACATTATTGTAATTTTCAATCGTTTTACCTAGTAATTCTTCTGCTATAATCTGTGGCTCATCTATATCTAAATGTTTTAGGAAAGAAGAAACCCAGTACTCTTTATTTATCATATCCCTTTTAGAATCCACAACTCCGTCAGAAACCGACACAACAATATCTCCCGGTTCCAGAAGCCTTTTTTCTTCTAAGAAATCTACCCTATCTAATATCCCGAGAGGTAATGAGTCACAGTAAATTATTTCAACCTTTTTCCCTCTTAATATAAAAGTAGGTGCACCTCCTATTTTTAAAAGCTCACATTCTCCGGTTAACAAATCAATCGATAACGTATCTAACGTTACAATTTTTTCGGTATTTGAAATGTATTTAATAAATGACCCCAACATATTAGTAACAGTTCCCGGATTTAATCCGATTCTTGACATCTCAGAAAAAAGCTCTACTAACGAGTTGCTAATTTTATTAGCTTCTGAACCGGTGCCCATGCCATCACTAAGTAACATCATAAACTTATCATTCTCAGAATTTATAATCTTATAACTATCTCCTAAAACAGATGTATTTTCAGCTTTTTTGGTTGCCACGTAACAGTCGATATGAAGCTTACTGTATTCCTTAAATACAACTAATTCCTTCTTCTCATCTGCTGCCAGCATCCTACGTTTTAAAATCTTAGAAAGTATCTCATTAGCCGCTAATAGGAAACTTACTTTATGTGGCTCACCATTAGTTTTTAAAGCAACTTCACATTTTTCATCAGATATATTAACATTCACCTTTTCAAGTTCGTAATTCTCTTTTTCAAAACTATTAGCAATCTTTTCTTCTAAGCTGCTAAGGTTGTCCTCTGCAAATTTTTGTTTAATATCTGCTATATATTGCGAAAAGCCTGCGAACTGTCTTGCTACACAATTCTTTATTCCGATACTTTTATCTTTCTCTTTATCAGCTTTGTATTCACTATATCTGTTTTTTATTTTCTCGAAAATATCTTTACTTTTACCGCACATCTCATCTAACAAATTCTCTTCAGATAGCATAGATTCGTCATCGTCTAATAATTCTATTACATCGAAAATCCTATCCATCGTATTATCATAATTTTTATCCCAACATTCTTCATACTTAGGACATTCCAAGCATATGTCTTCTTTTATTTCGTCAAACAAGTCATATCTGTCATCATTTATATCAGCTTCATCGATAAGCTCTGAAATAGAGTAAAATACCCTTGAACTTTTATCTAAATTTTTAATTGTATCAGTCGGAAATGCTGCCTCATATAGTAAATTATTCGGTGCAGGCTCAAAAATTTTAAAACTGTTCATTTCCTCTTTGGTTAAAACATAGAAAATACTTCCTGCAATCGTAATCTCTAAAAAATGGTTAATAAGTGTATTATACCCGGTTAAATAATATGCTAAAATGCTGTTTCCTAAAATAAAACCCCATATAATAAAAGCCCTTCCTTTATCTTTCAGCAGCCCGGACACTAATCCGCCTAAAGCAAATGCAATAATTTCTACTCCCATATTAGGGCTTGAAAGTTCCGCCATAGTTCCTAAAATAACCCCTGCCAAAACAGAATATTTTATGCCATTCGAAAATGCCACAACCATAACAGCAACTATACTTACAACACTTCTGACATTAAGCGAAAAAAGAGATAAATCTCCTAAACCCATAAGCATAATACCTATAAATGTTACCGAAGCAAGCATATCTTTTTCATCAACATTAGAATCCGGTAGTTTGAAATTACTGAATAACATATATCCTAATACTGCCGAAATTCCTTTTATCGTAGCAACTATGATATCATAAGCAAGAATATTCTCAAAAGCACTCCATATAACATCATTTAAAAATATTGCCACGAACATAGCCACATGTACTAAGTTTTTATTGTTGAACTTAAATGATGCAATTACCCTTTGAAGTATTGTTAAAATTACTATTGATGATGCAAACTGTAATGAAACCAGCGGAGAAAATTTTAAATACACAACAACTGCGGAAACAATGTATAAAAAGAACTTCTTTTTTAATTCTTCTTCCTTTTCTATAATACCAACAGATATAGGTACAAAGGCTCCTAATACTTTTATATTGCTTAGTAAAATTACTTCAATAATTTTAATTATCATAGTTTTATCAAAAAAATGTATAAGCATAACACTTGTCCTCCCTTTTAACATTACCTACTATACTAGCAATGTGTAAAAAAAAATGTCAAAAGAGTAACCGCAGCACTGACTTTTATCGCATTATATGACAGTGCCTAGGCAGGCTTTTCCTCATATTTAAAATAAAAAATCAATTACTGCGCAAACTACTATAAAAATACTATATATATTTTAAAAGGAACGAATATTTGCAGAAAGACTTCCCGTATTTTTTTAAAGTCTTTCGTCGCAAATCCTGAGTTCCGATAAAATATATAT
>CAZVVZ010000017.1:0-15076 GCA_964631135.1 uncultured Eubacteriales bacterium | reverse complement strand
AGTGAATGTAAAAAAATACCGGAAGTCTTTCAGCAAATATTCGTTCCTTTTAAAACATATATCTTATTTCATCTACTCTGACTGGTAATAAAAAATAAAAAAATAAAAAAAGTATTGACAATATTTTCAATATATTGTAAATTATTTACATGAAAAGTAAAATTTAGGAAAAAGAGAAGGTGAGTAAATGCATAAAAAGGTAGCTACAGCAATAGGTAGCGATACTATTTATAATTATTTATTAAAGAAGCAGTATGAAACGATTCCGGACATTTCCTATCAGGATGGGGTACTAGAATTGATAAAAAAAGAATTTATAGACATTTTAATAGTTTATTCTGAGTTAAGCGGAGATTTCGATAAATACATTTTTATAGAAAAAATAAAGCAGACTGATTCTAAAATGAAAGTAATAGTAATCAATTCAAAAGATGACGAGAACTATAAACGGTTTTTATGGTCTAAAGGAATTTTTGATATTTTTACAGACGGGGTTACGTCTTTTGAAGAACTTGAGAAAAGCATTAACGGTATAGACTATAACGTGCGAGAATCCGATTTAAGGCAAAAAAATATATTAAATTTATACGGTAATAAAGAAAAGAATAAAAAAGCCTTAAATGGCGATTTGACGGTTAAATTTCAAAAGCAACAAATTATAACTTTTGCTGGGATAGGGTCTGTAGGAAAAACAACTATTGCATGTGAAACAGCTAAAATTTTAGCTGAGAAAACTAAAGCGAAAGTGTTACTAATCGATTTTGATACAGTAAATGCAGGAATAAATCAGTTCATGGGTGTAAAAAGAGGACCGGAAAACCCAGGATACATCTTGCCTTCAGAAAAAAACTCGTCATTAAATTATATGATTACAGCTATCGATAAAAGAAGTTTTAATATCAATGTTTTCGAAAAATATATATTAAAATCAAAATTATTTACTAACCTAGATATTTTAACAGGTAATAAGTCTTTATACGTATGTAAAAACATTTTAAGTTCTGAATATTATTCGCGCATTTTAGAAGTCGCAAAAACTTTATATGATTACATAATAATAGATGCTTCAGGTAATATATTCCTAGATTCTATGCAGTTTTCAGTATTAAATGCAACTAAGGTGTTTGTTGTGACCGAAGGCAATTATATTTCTATAGAAAGAACGTATAGATTGCTTTCCGAACTTTTTCCGGTGTGGGGAGTACATAACAAGAAATTGCAAATAATTATAAATAAGTATAGTAATAAATCGTTAGATAAAACAACAATAAAAGAGTTGCTAAACGAATTCGAAATTGCAGGATACATCAGCTTTTCAGGGAAATATGAAGAGGCAATTAACAGCATGAACAGTAAACTGATTCCAGAAATTGCAGAACAATATTATCCAATTTTAGAAAGTTGGGACATCAATTGGAAACAGAGCTACTTAAATAAAAAAAATTCACTTAAATACAGGCTTTCACATATAAAAGGAAGCGGTTTTATGCTAAAAAATGTTTAGCAGAACGGAGGAGATATGTTAATAGACCCATATAAGTCAGTAAATAAAAATGTGAATATAGAAAAATTAACATCAAAAACAGATAAAATAGTAAATGAGATAATAGAATTCTTAATAGATGAATGCTCTGAAACACTGGGTGCATCCGGATTTGAGACAAAAAGCCGAGCAGTTGTCGAAAAAATAATTCGCGAAAAGCTTAGTAAAGAGTATAACTATGGAAATTATAATCTAGAGGAGCTTGTAAAAATTATTTTGGATAGAATATTTGGTTATCACATTCTTCAAAAATACATAGAAGATATAAATATAAGCGATATTAGAGCGATTAAATGGAATACAATATATATAATGAAAAATGGCAAATGGTGTAAAATAAATGAAAGTTTTAGTAATGAAACTGAGTTTTATAATTTTGTAAGGTACTGTGTATTAAAAAATAATGGCAAAATCACTCATGAAAACCCGATAGTTGTTGTTTCGGACAGAAAAAATCATTTACGTATAGAGGCAGGAATTTCGCCTGTAAATATTATTTCACCAAGTCTGGTAATAAGAATTCACAGACCCGAACAGCAAATAGGCTTAAAAGAGCTTTGTTACGAAAAGAATATGATGAGTAAAGAAATGTACAAATTCTTAATGAAAGCGGTGAAAGCCGGATGCAACCTGATTATCGCGGGTAAAGGAGGATCCGGAAAAACCACTTTGCTAAGGGCATGTTTAGAAGAAATTCCTGAACATTATGCAATAACTTCAAATGAAGAAACTGCAGAATTATACAGCAAACATGAGAACATTATTCAACGTGAGATTGTAAAGAACAGAAACAAGGATAATATACTGCTTGATGATTTGACTCGTCATTCTTTAGTAATGAGTAACGATGTAATTGTTATAGGAGAACTAAAGGGCGGAGAAGCTATGAGCTTTTTTGACGGAGTTAGTACCGGACATATAGGATACGCTACTGTACATGCAGAAAGTGCGAATTTAGTTTTGGACAGGCTTGTCACTTTAATGAAGAGGAATGTGTCTGCTCAACAATATACAGATATGTATCTTAAGGAAATTTTAGCACAATCAGTAGATTTAATAGTATATATGAAGAATTTTAAGATTTATCAAATTTGTGAAGTGGGTTTTTCATATAAGGAAGGGATAGAGTACGATGAATTGTTTAGTTTTATCCCTGAAAAAAATGAAAACGGTGTTATTTTAGGAAAATTCGAGAAACGTCAAAGTCCTAAAAGAAGAGTTAAATCAAAAATGGCACTTATAAAGGAGTAAAATCATGGGATTTATAATATATATAATAAAAATCTTAATTACTTTTTTATTCGGATATATAATTTTTTGTGAACTTAGAATTAAGGATACATCAGGATTACAGGCGATAATTGTAAAAAACAAGGGAATTGTTAATAAGATTTTTTCACCCAAACAGTTGTCGGATATAGAGTTGAGTTTTAAAAAATTACATATCCCATATAATACCATATCTGTTTTATCTCTTGCTGTGATCGGAGGAATAATAAGTTTATTGGTTTTTGTCATATGTAAGAAGTTTTTTGTCCTGACATCAAATTCATTGATAATAGCTGTTCCGTTTGTTTTTGCGCCGTTTTGGCTAATAAAATATGTTAGTGATAAAGAGCAGGAAAAATTAGAATCCGGGCTAAATGATTTTTTTATACAATTAAAATCTGCATTAAAAATAAATTCAGATATAATAGAAGCATTAAGAAGAATTCAGAATATAGCTTTAGAACCGTTTTCGGGATATACAAAGCAACTGCTGATAGAAATAAATGCAGGGAAACTACCGGAAAAAGCTTTAGAAAGTTTTGCCCAGAAAGTTAATATAAAAAAGTTTTCTTTATATATGAATAATGTAAGATATTGCCATATATACGGCGGAGATATTACTACTTTGACGGAAAAAACACAGGACACAATATCCCAAGCCATAAAGCAAAAGAAAAAAAGAATTAAAGAAACAAAATCTATTTGCAATGTACTATACATGCTGATTTTCATAGATATTTACATGTACTTTTCATTTATAAGCGGAAATCAGTATTACTTAGATACGATGATAAACTCGCTTACAGGAAATATAATACTTAATATAAATTTTTTAAGTATTTGGGGGATAATATGGCTTTCTAAAGTGGTCAGAAAACTTGATTATTAGAGAGGTAAATATGATTAGATTACTAAAAATAGCTCTTATAACAGTTTTATTTATAGTTAGCAAGATATGTATAAGTAAAGCTATAGGCAAAAGAGCAAGAAGAATTATTTTTGATAAAACAGACGTCAGCAGTAACAAACACATAATTAAGACATCAAAGGCAGATGTACTGCTGGCTCTAGGGATTTTTTTGTTGACGATTCTGAACGGATATAAGGTTTTAGAAGGCATTATATTTAGTATAATAGCCATCGGATTATTATACGGATTAAGATTTATAAAGAAGGGTGCAAAGAAAAAGCAGGTACTCTGTGATTTGCTGAATATAAGTGAATGCTTAAGAGTACAAATATCTTCGCAAATTCCTTTGAGCAATGCTTTAAGGACTTTACCTGAGCTGTGTGAAAACAAAGAGCTCTCGGTTTTGATAAATAACGTATACTTGGAGTATGAATTATCTAAATTTACGATAATAGATTCCGGAAATACATTGATCGATAAATTTAATTATCCCGAAATACGGATTTTTATATCAGCACTAAATCAGCAAATACAGAGTACATCAGCGGTAGAGGCATTTGACAACCTTATAGCTATGCTGAGGGAAAAATACATAGAGTTCCTGGAGGACTCTACCAAAAGTAAAATGGCAATTATGACAATGGGAGTATTTATAATAGTATTAAACATCGCGGCAATTGGAATATATCCTGTAGCTGTTGAGACGTTTTATGCTATAAACATAATGCTAAAATGAGAATACAAATGGGACCGGCATTGTAAATAAATTTAATGGAGGAATGAAATATGAAAAACAGAATAAAAAAATTTTTAAAAGAAAATAAGGGAGCATCAGAGATTACACAGTCTTTTCTACTTATAGGAGTAGCAATTGCATTAGTTTTAACGGTATTTTTCCCTTCTGTAAGCAAGGCATTTAAGGCAACAAGCAATAACTTAGAAAGTTGGATGACGAGTGCAGCAAGCAGTATTTTTACTATAGATATGGGAGAATAAAAAAATAAAGGTGTATACAATGAAAAAAATAAATTTATTGATTATATCAGGTATATCAGCTACAGTCTTGTTTTTAATTTTAACCTTGGTGCAAAGCAGAATTATAAATCATGAGTCCATGCAGGCAGTATATATTTCAAATGCAGATGTATTAAGGGATTCAGAGATTAGTAAAAATGACTATAAAACGGTTTATGTTCCCCAATCTTTAGTAATAAATACGGGAGCTGTTACGGATATTAAAGATTTAGAAGGAAAATATGCTAAAGAGCCGATAAATGCAGGGCAAATCATATTTAAACAAGATATTGCTTCAAAAGAGCAACTAAAAATAATTGAAGCAAGAGCGGGACTTGAAAAAATAGCGATAAAGATTAAGGCGGCAGAGAATGCAGTATCTTATCAAATAAAGCCGAAAGACAGAATACATCTATATTTTACAGGGAAAAGCAATATAATTGCAACTGCATTTTCAAAGTATGGAATTAAGTTTGACAACAATAGAGATGATAATTCATTACAGACGGCAAAGATACTTGATAGTATAGAAATTTTGGGCATATATGATGAGCTTGGAAGAAACTATGATAATGCTAATTTCACTAAATTAGACACTATAGTTATTGCAGTAGAGCCTATAATCGCTGAAATGCTTAATAATTTAAGAACTCAGGGAACGTTTGATATTACCGGATAGAATGGAGGAGCTGTGAAAAAAACAATATGCGGAATTGTTTTAATGCTTTTTGTATTTAGCCCGTCATATGGTTATAGTGATATAAACAGCGGGCATTGGGGATATGAGGCTATAAATGTATTAAGTGAGAAAGAACTTTTATCAGGATATCCGGATGGGACATTTAAACCGGATAATAATATGACAAGAGCCGAATTTATAACAATTCTTATGAAGATTATAGTGCCAAATGCTGATGTATCCAATAATACAGGATATTGGGCCGATGGCAGTATCAACCTTGCTAAAAGCAAAAATATTATATTTGAGAATGAGTACAGTGAGTTTAATCCGGATAAAGCTATAACTAGGAGAGAGATTTGTTTAATGATTTATAGGAGCTTGGAGGAGCTAAAGGATATAAATACAGAAAAACTCAGCAATAAGAAAGAATTTTTAGATGTAAATAGGGAAAATAAAGAAGAAGAAAGGATTTCAGCTATATTAAGTCATGTAGGAATATTAAAAGGATATCCGGACGGAAGTGCTAGATTAGATAATTTTTCATCGCGAGCAGAAACATGCTGCTTTATTGACAATTTCTTAAAATGCAGATGTATACTGCTTTCTGTGATAAACGATCAAGATAAAGTTATATATGAAAACGGTATAGCTAAAGTAAATATACTAAAGTTACCTTCTGCTTTGAAAAAATGGGAAAATGCTGATGATATTCCTTATGCCACTACGACAATAAAGAATATAAGCTTATTTCCGTTTAACGAACCTATTGCACAATATGAAGATACTTTTGAGAAAATAAATAACTCTGATGATAGATACCTACAGTATAGAAAGAAGCTTGGAGAGAATAACTTTGTTATAGCTGTTGAGTTCGAAACAACTAATAATACGAGCAACAGTGATTTATATGCAGGTGTGGAATTTTTACATATTCATTTTCCTAAAGAAGATATTTCTGTAATAGACGTTTTTGATACTGATGAGATAAACAGACAATTGCAGAAAAATGCTGATGTAGGGCAGCTTGTTAAATCCGGTGAAAGCTGGAATACATCTGCATTTTACATAGTTAATCTTCTCCCAAAAGAAGAAATAAGGTTTGACAGAACGATAACAGATTTATATAATGCGAAGAATATAGAAAATAAGCTTGTTACTTCTTTTCATTCTCTTATTATTAACTTAGGAGGTTCCTGATATGAAAAGAATAATAGCTATATTTTTAATTGCTTCGGTTCTGATACAGAATGTGTCAGAAGCTTTTGTCATTCGTGATATGGTTGTTACTTCAGAAAAAATAATTCCATTTAGTTTTGTATCGGAAAATCAATATTTAGAAGAAGACTTAAGTATTAAAGGACTCAATGATGTAAAAATAAAAGGCATGTATGTGGATAACGGTAAAATGACAGCAAACATAGATGGATCCTATATTGAGGTTAATTTTTCCGATGGAGAATGGGCTAATAATTATAAAACTATTGATAAAATAGAAAGTATGGAAATAGATGAAGCCATGCTTACTGATGAGAGTAAGAAAACTATAATAGTAACACCGAACAAGGAAGTAAAGAGCATACAGTCTGTATCCGGAGATTTTAGCAGTGCAAAAATCAATTCTAATAAGGACATCGAAATTACGGTAGGGAGCGCAAAAGAAGGCACTATAAGCTATGATGAGAAATCTTTGGTAAAAGAACAGTTTACAATTAGTATAGATAAAGAAAATTCGAATAGGAATGTAAAAAATAAGGTTGTTTTACCCTATGAAATTCAAGGAAAAATAATCCCTAAAAGTGGGGATACATCAGCTGTTCAGGATATATATGTTGATGGTAATGAGGTGACTGTTGAATTTGATAATGGAGTGCCTATTCCAAATGAAACAACAGTTAAGTCGGGATATACTTATGTTTGGATAGACAGAAATACGGAAGGTATATTTTATGAATATAATCCCAATTCAGTATATTCTACGGATATAAATAAGATTACCGGTACAGGGGAATATATAAGTGAAAAAGAATTTGAAGGAATAAGTATTTCTGTGGAAAACGATAAATGGCAAGATTATTGTGGAATAGAGAAAGATGGAGTCAGGCACATTTATGTATTCGATAAAAGTAAAGGTGTTCCAAAGTCTTTTTTAGATAACTTGATAGAAGATGACCATATTACTTTTGACGAGCAGAATTTTAATAGTGAAAAATATTCGGTTATCATGTCAAACACAGGTGTATCCTATATTCCGGAGGGCAAGCTATATAGCATGGGCGAATTGGTTAAAGGAACATATGGATGGGGTGAAGTCGCTCCAAATAGAGACTGGGAAAGCAAGAAGACTTTTTTTAATGAACTTACCGGAAAATATGAAACGTATGTAAAGCATTTTAAGTTCTTTTACGGGCCTAAAGAGAAGACAACCTTTGGTGGTTATTATACATACCCTTATTCGTGTGTTTTCGAATATCAACATTATAAGCCTGTCAGATGCTATTCCGGAGAAGTTGTATATGAGTATGAAAGCAGAGAAAAAGTTAAGGGGTACTCGTATAATGGCTGGGTAAAAATTGAATATAAGGCTAAAAAGAATGTAAATGATTATCCACCGTCATCTCCAATCAATGTTAGATACAATGCATTAAACGGAAACATTACATGGGAAGCCGGAAAAGATGATTATACTTCTCAGGAAAATTTAATATACGAGATACAGATACATAACGAAGAATGGAGGACAATTAGTAAAACCACGTTTAGTGAACTGCTGCTAAATTATAAGGGAGATAGTTCTTTAGATGAAGTTAGAATAAGAACTATTGATGAAGCTGGCCAAGAATCTGATTGGGCATATACGACGGATAGCTGTATTGAACTTACGGGGAGTTTAAAACCTTATATAGTTAAACCCGGAGATAGTATAGATATTTTTGCTAATACAAAATCATTAGAAAAAGTCCAAAATGTTATTGCAAAAAATGATGAAATGCAGATGTATACCGAGTTACAAAAGACATCTGAAACTACTCCAAACTTTTTTGAGATATCATTTGATATAGAAGCGGTTTTCCCGGAAGACATAGATGAATACTTTAATGTAGAAGGAAGAGTAGCATCCGGAGACAAGCAAAACGTAAAAAGTTATAGATTTAAGGCTGGTGAAGACTTTGATACCGGCAGTATAGACTTTGAGTTTACGGAAGACATAAAAATGACTAAAAACGGTACTTTGATTTTTTCTAATCTAAATTATGATGATATTCCGCTTGAAATGACCACATATGATTCTAAAACATGGTTTGTCGGCTGGAAAAACAAAATATATATTAAAAACAAAATATCTAATAAGGAAGACATGCTAATTGGGATAGAAAGTGGGACGAAATTAGCAAATGTGAACAAGAAAAATGTCATATTACCGGAATATAAACTTACTGTGAATAAGTTTGAATATGATGAAACAGGGAAATCCACATATGAGTATATAGATGTGGATAAAAAATATTTGCCAAAGCCGTGGACTATAACGTGGAATACTGATGACAGTGGGATTACAAGTATATTTATATATTCTGGGAATGAATTGATATATAAATATAAGGCAAAATGGGAAGATATCAATAAACATGTTGATAACTTTAATTCCTTGTACATGTATAAGCAAATGAAGAAGTTTTCAAGAGCTACTTACGGATATGTTACATCAAGTACACTAAGAAAAGCGAAATGGCATAAGATTGTTTTAAATATTGCTAAAAAATATGACTTAAGAAACTTTACATGGCTTGGATATAGAGTTAAAGAAAATGAGTATGTAAAGCAGCAATATGTGGACGAATATAACAGTAATCCTGCTGTAAGGAATAATTACAGATTGCTTATCAGTGACGACAGCATGTCGAACAATGCCATAAAAAGTTACACGAATATATTAAAAACGAATAATATTTCTATGACAAAAGACAAAGCAACAATCTTTGGAGATGATGCAATCGAGTATACATCTGCTTTTCATGGGGAAAACATAAAAATACCGGAAAACATAAAACTGGGAAAGTATGAGATTAAGTTAATTGCAACAGATGTTCAGGGAAACATATCGGAAATCAGCTTAACTTTGCTTGTACAAGACGAAGCCGCTAAAGAGGAAGAAAGAAATAATGATAAAGATGAGAATCCAGAAAGTAAAGAAGAATTTGCAATTTTGGATAAGTCGTTTGGACGGTTTTTTTATAAGAATGAAAAGGGCTTTTTAGAAGAAATGAAAAAGACTCGAAACACAGATGCAAACGGCTTTGTATGTGCCGGTGAAACCATTGGTATTGTTTTGGCAACTAAAGGTGTGGAATATATAGAAATAGATTTTAGCGGAGATGAAAGTATAAAAACATTGGACTATTTGACAAAAAAGTTCTTAATAGATATTCCGGAAAAAAACGGCAAAGATACGTCAAATATAGAGTATCAATATATGAATTTTCCTAAAAAAATTTATCCACAGTATGTTGATAACCAGGGAATACAGATATATAAATGGTTTTACGTTATACCATATAAGACAGCACAGACTCTCGAGTCATGGAGTACTTTAAAAAGTGACACATTAGAAAATATAGATGAAACTAGATTATTTGAAAGAATATCTGATTCGTACAGCATAAATATATATCCTAATGGAATGAGGAACAAGGCTATACATCTGCCTTTTGACGTTTTTGAACGTTGGGATACGGTTTTAAATAGAGATATAACAGAATATGTAGTAAATTCAGACACAAGGTGGGAAATGAGGATAGACAAATGAAAAATAAGGGAAGCATTTATGCCGGGATACTAATATTCTATATACTTTTATTTATTTTCTTTGTGCTTTTCGGTACAGCTGTTTTTCAAATTGTCATTACCGCTGAATTACACAATATAAAAAATGATATGTATTTAATTAACAGAAATGTTTTGATGTCGTTGCAAAGAGACGTGATGGGAGAAGATAGTAATGCTTTTTACGAAAAAGATGTTAAAAAATTGATTGAAGACGAAATAAAAAGACAGTGGAATGCTGATGTATCCCGTGTTACAGAGAAAGGATTTATTTATAAAGTTGAAGTAAATAATGCAAAAATAGTTAACACGGACGACAAAATGTATATAGAAAGCTTACTGGATATTGAATTACGACCTATAGTGTTTCAGAGCATGCTAAATGGGAAACTGAAATTTATGGCAAGTGAAAAAGTAAAGGTAGAAAAAATGAAAGGGTGGAGTTATGAAAAAGAGGAATAAAGGAAGTACCATATTGGTTACACCGTTTATTTGGACGATTACCATATTCATATTTATTTTTTTTATTGTTTTTGCCGTACACATATTAGAGCCTTTTACAGTTTATCAAAAAATATCTGAAACGGCATTAAAATATATTTTTATTATGGAGGATTTTGGATGTTTAAATAAAGCCGAACAAGCTTCGATTAAGACCGAATTAGAGAAAAAAGGTCTGGACATAAACAACATAAACATTTTTGCTACCGAGAAGGTGGCAGACTATGGAGAACTTGTTGAGCTAAACATAGAATATAAACATCCTTTTAGAAAAACTATATTTAATAATATGTTTTTTCCAACATATAAAAATGAGTTTATTGATATTTGTGTTTCTAAAAAAAGCATTAGTAAAAGATAGGCGGACTTTCTGCAAATATTCGTTCCGTTAAAAACATATATGGTAGTTTGACTAATAATCACAAAATTAAAAAAATGTGAAAAAGTAGTTAAGAATTCCTAAATTAAACCGATGTTAATATTGAAAAATAGGATGTTAATCAAAGGAGAGGTTTATTATGGGAAGACGTTTGGCTTTGTATAGCGATATTTTGGAAAAAATGAGTATTGGACTTGATGAGTACATCAATTATTATTCCACGAAGGTAGAAAAATATAAGGGATTGAGTGAGTTAAAGACTCGCTACGAAAATTCAAAGAATGGATATGAAGCTAGTCTTATGATTAGCTATGACTACGATTCAAAGGATTTCCATGAAAAGAATATTTCAAAAATCAAAACCGAATTGACTGTACTAAAAAGTAACTTATATCCGATAATATATAGCAACAATAAAATTAAGAGCACGTTTCAAAGGTTGTTCTTTGTGCCGTTTTCAAAGAAAAACAAGTTAACAGGAAACAGAATAGCAGAATTAGAAGAAAGATTAAAGAAAAGTACAGATGCTTTTGAATTTTATAAGAATAAGTACGAATTAGGTTGCAACTATTTAAAGGTTTTAGGGTTTGAAAATGCCACGAAAGATAGTTCTGAGATGATAAAGTCAGCATTAGATAATACGATATTTGAGTTTAATGCATTTATAGAGAAAAACGGGAAATATTTTGATAATATAAAGAGTCATGATGATTTTTATAAAATGTCTAAATCAGATATTGAGGACAATTTAACCTCTTTTATGAATAAGACTGTAAAGTTAACAGAATTAAAAAATGAGTTTGAAACTAAAAAATTAGACTTAGAAACAGTTGTAGATGCAAAAAAACTATTATCAGACGTAAATCATCAAATAACAGCAATTATCGAGTAAAGCTTTGGAGGTAGATGAATGTTAATTATAGGGATAATTTTTTGTGTAATAGTAGCTATAATAATTATTCTTTCGGTAGCCTCCAAAAATCCGAAAGCCGAAACATCGGAAAGAAAAAAAGAATTCGCGATACCGCCGCAGAAAAGATATCCTTTTATTTATGTGAAGGATTGTAAATTTTATGCGGATGCTGTATCGCGTTTTGAATATTCTGAAGAAGAAATAGAGCAGTTTATAAAGTCGTTGGAAGAAAGCTTTTCCAGAGAGGATTATTTAAAAACAATAAAAATATCAAATGAAGTAATAAAAATACTTCCGAAAACGGACAAAGTATGGACAAAAAAGATTTCAGCTATATTTTTAAACGTAATTAAAAATGAAGAGTGCTGGAGTGAGAAGCTTTCGAGAATAATTATAAACTGCTGTTTTGGATTTTTACAGTGCTACGAAACAGTTATAGAAAAGAGTGTAGCTGCAAAGCATATATTATTGCCGATATTATTAAAAAATATAGATTCACTAATAAAATATCAGAATAATAATGTGACTAAATATCATAATTTAGAAGTGTATAATATGCTTTTAAACTTATATTATGTTATACCTTATAGAGAAGTATTGATATTATTATCTAATTACTTATTGGAAGACAAAACAGATAAAGACTTTGGGGAAGTTTCGTATGTAAAACACACTTTAAAAAATTTATTAAGCCAGGTTGATATGGTTAGAACCAAGAATACATCAAGGTTACAGGAATCGTTTGACACTAAAAAGATTACAAACTGTACATTGATAACTGATGAAAGAACTAATGCAAATATTGTTGCTTTTGAATTAAATTTTGAAGCCGGTGTAAAAAAACAAACTATAGAAGCTGCATTTTATGATGAAATCGGTAAAGAAATGTGTTTTGGAAAGAAAGAGAACGATAAATTTATAGAGGTCTTTGAAGTGGATTCCGATAGAGGGCTTACTGCCAAAGAAGAAATAGTTTTATTAACCGGCGACCCTATAGATAAAGTGGTGCTTAGGATCTATAAAGGTGAAGAAACCAAGCAGCAGGCGGAGGATAATGTTCCTTTAGAGGAAGAAAAAGAAATAGAAAGTAAAGACATAGAAAATAAGGACAGTAACAAATTAGAAGATACCAATGCCAAAAATGAGGAAGAAAAAGAAGAGGTTGAGGATTTTAAATCCGAAAGCGATAAGATAAATGAGCAAACACTGATGTATCCTGCATTTAACGACATAAAAGCGATGGGAATAAGTGACACACAGTTCGTTTGTTTAAAAAATAATGGCAGAGTTGTTGCTTTAGGAACAGAGGATAGGTTAGAGCAGCAGATTACAACGTGGGAAAATATAGAAAAAATATATGTAAAGGATGATGCTGTATTCGGAATCAGAGAAGACGGAACTGTAATATATGCAGGGAAATGTGATTATGAGAGAGCAGAATATATATATTCATGGGGAAATGTGGAAAGCTTGTCTTTTGGCGAAAAGCATTTAGTTGCCTTAACAAAAAACAATACAACTTATTCTGTTGGAGCTAATTCAAATGGAGAATGCGATGTTGAAGAATGGTATGATATAATTCAGCTTGCTACTGCTTATCACACGGTAGGACTGCGCAAAGATGGTAAGGTTAATGCTACAGGTGAAAATAACTTTGGCGAGTGTGATGTAAAATCATGGCAAGATATTGTACAAGTTGCTGTTGGAGACTTTTACACTTTAGGATTGACATCGTCCGGTAAGGTTTTAGCAACAGGATTAAATTCTTGCGGACAATGCAATGTAAGTGAATGGGCTAATATAAAGAGAATTTATGCTAAAGGTAACATGAGTATTGGATTAAGGTATGATGGAAAGGTCGTTACAGCAGGAAAAAACACATATCATTACGGAGATATAAAAAATTGGGTAAGAATAAAAGATATAGTGGTATCTAGCAACAGAATTGTAGGGATAGAATATGACGGTACAGTAAGGGCTTCAGGAAAGCCTTATAAGAATTTTGTTAATGGAAATTGGACAGAAGTAAAGAATGTCGTTATAAACAATAATAATATAGTTGCACTTAAAGAAAACGGTACACTGATTAGTAATAATGCGGTATTTGGGTATTGCTTATCTGATGAGACTAATAGTATCTCTCAAATTTGTGAAGACGTGGAAGGCAACAAGATTGCGATGCTAAGCACGAAAGGTGTTCTAACGATTAGTGACAAGCTAAAAAACTCTACTTCGGAGGGCGGATATCCTACTTTTTACGATGTTAAAAAAATAGCAATGAACGGCAATCATATAGTAATGCTAAAAAATGATGGCACTGTAGAAAATCTGGATCTTACAAGTGGTGTTTCAGAAAGTATAACTGAATGGGATAACATCATAGATATACAAGCAGGAAAAGGTTTTATAATAGGGCTTGATATTAGCGGTAAAGTTATAGCTAAGGGGGAAAATGCTCACGGAGAATGTGAAGTATCTGAGTGGCATGATATTGTAAAGATATGTGCCAGCGGCCAAAGAGCTATTGGACTATCAATTGACGGCAAGCTTTATATGTCGGGTGTAAGCGAATTTGGAGAAGATGATTTCATAAAACTATTCAAAAATGTAAAAGATTTTGCACTTACCGATTTACAAACAATGATACTAGAAGGAGACGGTACAGTAAAGGTTACATATCACCCTATAGGTGTGGATACAGAGAGTGTTAAGGCATGGAAAAATATAAAGAAAGTAGTAGCAAGAGGGGAAAACTTCTTGTGCTTATCGGAAGAAGGAAAAGTTTACAGCACTATTGAAAACGAAGTTGAAATCGCAGAGTGGGAAGATATAGAAGATATTTCGGCTTCTAGGAATTATGTTTGGGCAACTTTGAAAAGCTAATCTTTCTGCAAATATTCGTTCCTTTCAAAACATATATCTTAATTTTTTATGTAGAAGTTAGAGTAGACCTATTATTGGTCAGAGTATATGTCACTAGCCAAAGTACATGAAATAATATATATGTTTTATCGGAACTCAGGATTTGCGACGAAAGACTTTAA
>CAZVVZ010000016.1:3251-15210 GCA_964631135.1 uncultured Eubacteriales bacterium | reverse complement strand
TAAAACATATATCTTATTTTCATATAGTCTGACTAGTAGCACCTATTATTTTAACAATGCAAAAAGACTTGAAAAATTCAAAAAAATTCAATATACTTATATAGGAAAAATAGGGGTGACTTTATGAAGAAAAGAATTTTGATATTAACATCGTATGTAACAGGGCATGGCCATAAGAGTATAACTAATGCTTTAGAAGAGGAACTAAATAAAATTCCCGAGGTGGAGTATAAGTCTGTTGAAGCTTTTGAGCTTGCCGGAAAGATGGGTCTTAGAATCGGTAAACTATATGCGCCTATAATTCGAACTTCAGAAGATATGTGGAAGTTTATTTATACAACGACAGAAAGTGAGCCAAAATTGGTTAAAAGTGTTGTCAAGCGATTGATAAAGAGAAAGTTTAATAAACTTGTTAATCAGTTTAATCCGGACATTATAGTAACGGTACATCCGGCATTTAATAGTGCGGTAATTGACTTGCTTAGAAGACGTGAAGGGAAAAAGAAAATTAAATTTGCAACTGTTTTTGCAGATTTGGTTTCAATTTCGCCATTATGGGTTGATCCAAGGGCTGATTTGATGATTGCACCTACTAAGGAAGCATGGGTATATGCATTAAAAAATGGGGTAGACGAAAATAAAATTTCTATTATAAATCTTCCGGTTAGAAAAGAAATAATAAAAGCCGGCGCAAAAATAAAGATGATTGACGAAAAGGCTATTCGTGAGAAGAAAGAAATAGATTTTTTAATTATGAGTGGCGGAGAAGGCTCAGGAGACATGGGAGCTATTATAGAAGATTTATTAAAAGTTCCTAATTCCCGTATTTCTGCTGTTGCAGGCAGGAATACTAAGCTAAAGGAAGTTTTGGAGAAAAAGTTTGAAAATAATTTGGACAGAGTAACGATTTATGGATTTGTGAAAGATGTAGAGAATCTTATGACTACTCATGATGTCGCAATTGTGAGAGGTAGCCCTAATGTACTTATGGAGTGTATTACATGTACCTTGCCTGTTATTGTGACGGGAGCTTTACCGGGCCAAGAAGAAGGTAATATAGATTTTATACTTCTAAATGAACTAGGTTTGCTTTATCATGAAAATATCGGATTGATTAAAACTGTTAATAAACTTTTAGCTAATGATAAAGAAAGGCTGATAAGAATAAAGAAGAATCAGTTAGAATTTAGAGATTTAGAAGCAGGCAAAAAAATTGTTGAAAGAATTATGATGCTTTCTAAAGAATGAGGGGAATGATTTTTATGATTACAACAAAAGATATAGAATATATTGCAAAACTTGCAAAGTTAAATCTATCTGAAGAAGAAAAAGAAAAGTTGGTTAGTCAGATGGACGATATTGTAGAATTTGCGAATAAAATAAGTAATTTAGATACTGACGGAGTAAAACCTACAAACCACATATTAGAAATTAGTAATGTTTTTAGAGAAGATGTTGTAAAGCCTTCGTACAGTAGAGATGAAATATTAAAAAATGCACCTTCGAAAGAGGCCGGATGCATAGTTGTACCAAGCATTATATAGCGGAAAGGGTTGGGAAAATAATGGAATTATATGAGTATTCTGCACATGAACTTGCAAAAATGTATAGAAATGGGGAAACTACGGTTACTGAAGTTATTGAGTCTATATATAGAAGAATAGAGGAGAAAGAGCCGGAAATAAAAGCATATTTAAGTTTAGATAAAGAAAATGCATTAAAACAGGCAGAAGAAATTCAAAAAGAGTTTGATGCAGGAAAAGAATTACCGATTTTAGCCGGCATACCTGTTGCAGTAAAGGACAATATTTGTACGAAGGGCATCAGAACAACTTGCGCTTCTAAAATGCTTGAAAATTTTATTCCGCCATACGATGCAACTGTTGTAAAAAAGTTGAAAGATAATAAATGTATTATGGTAGGAAAGGCTAATTTAGATGAGTTCGCTATGGGTGGATCTACAGAAAATTCTGCTTTTCAGAAAACTGCAAATCCTCATAATACAGAACATGTTCCCGGTGGCTCAAGCGGAGGCTCTGCAGCTGCTGTTGCAGCATATGAGGCAACCCTCGCATTAGGCTCAGATACAGGCGGTTCGATTCGTGAACCTGCATCTTTCTGTGGAGTTGTTGGACTTAAGCCGACTTATGGAACTGTTTCGAGGTTTGGACTAATAGCATTTGCATCTTCGCTGGACCAGATAGGACCTTTTGCAAAAGATGTTACAGATACAGCATTACTGTTAAATGCTATATGCGGTAAAGACGAAAACGATTCTACGTCTGTAGATATCGGAGATGTTGATTATACAAAAGCATTAGTTAAGGATATAAGCGGATTAAAGATAGGGCTTCCTAAAGAATTTTTCAGTGATGGAATAAATCCGGAAGTAAAAGAAGCTATTTTAAAAGCAGTTGATGAATTGAAAGAAAAAGGAGCAACGGTAGAAGAATTTTCTATGCCTACGGTTGATTATGCATTATCCATCTACTACATTTTATCATCTGCTGAGGCAAGTTCAAATTTATCTAGGTTTGATGGTGTAAAATATGGATATAGAAGTGATAAAGCCGAAGACTTAAATGAACTGTATGAAAACAGCAGAAGTGAAGGGTTTGGACCTGAGGTAAAAAGGAGAATTATGCTTGGAACTTATGTTTTAAGTTCAGGTTATTATGATGCATATTATAATAAAGCATTAAAAGCCAGAACTCTAGTTGTTGATGAGTTTAATAAAGCATTTAATAAATATGATGTAATAATAGGACCAACAGCTCCAACTACTGCTTTTAAGCTTGGAGAAAAAACTGCTAATCCTCTTGAAATGTATTTATCGGATGTTTGCACTGTGCCTGTAAGTATTGCCGGTGTTCCTGCAATTTCTGTTCCGGTCGGGGTAGATAAAAAAGGATTACCTATTGGAATGCAGATTATAGGGAAAGCATTTGATGAGAGTATGATTTTAAAAGTAGCATATAATGTTGAGAAGTAGAAGGAGTTGAAATTATGGAATATGAAAGTGTTATAGGTCTTGAAATACATTCTGAGTTATCTACAAAAACTAAAATATTTTGTGGTTGCACTACAGAGTTTGGCGGAGATGTAAATACACATTGTTGCCCTGTTTGCACAGGAATGCCCGGTACTTTGCCGGTTATGAATAAAAAAGTTGTGGAATATGCTGTAAAAGCCGGACTTGCTATGAACTGTGAAATATCACTTTTTAGTAAGCAAGACAGAAAAAATTATTTTTATCCGGATTTACCGAAGGCATATCAGATTTCACAATATGATTTACCGCTTTGCAAAAATGGATTTTTAGATGTAGAAGTCAACGGAGAAATAAAAAGAATAGGTATTACAAGAATTCATGTTGAAGAAGATGCCGGTAAATTACTTCACAATGCTTGGGGGACAGGTTCTTTAATAGATATGAATCGTTGCGGAGTACCGCTTATTGAGATTGTTACAGAGCCTGACATGAGAAGCTCAGAAGAAGCAAAGGCACTTTTAGAGAAGATAAGAACGATTTTAAGATACATAGAAGTATCCGACTGTAAAATGCAGGAAGGCTCTTTAAGATGCGATGTAAATGTGTCTATTATGCCAAAGGGCTCTAAAGAATTCGGACAAAGAACTGAAATGAAGAATATAAGTTCATTCAGCGGAACAGGAAGAGCTATAGAGTATGAGATAAAGAGACAGATAAAGGCTGTTGAGAATGGCGAAAAGATAAATCAGGAAACCAGACGTTGGGATGACGATAAAGGTGAAAGCATAGTTATGAGAACGAAAGAAAATGCACAGGACTATCGTTATTTTCCTGAACCGGATTTAGTACCTATAGTGCTTACTAAGGAGTATGTTGAAGAAATAAAAAATAACTTACCTGAATTACCTGACAAGAAAAAAGCAAGATATCTGGCTGAGTTCAATTTAACCGATTATGATGCAACATTGCTGGTTAATACTAAAGAATTGGCTAAATTTTTTGATGCTACTGTGGAATTAGGAGTAAATCCTAAGGCAGTAAGTAACTGGATTTTAGGCGATATTTCTAAAGTAATGAATGAGAAAGGAATATCTATAGATGAGGTAGGTATAAAACCTGAGACGTTGGCGGATTTAATAGCTGAAATAGAAAAGGGAACTATTAGTAATACAGCCGGGAAAACTGTATTTGAGGAAATATTAAATTCGGGAAAAGATGTAAAACAGATAATAGAAGAAAAAGGTTTAGCTCAGTTAAGCGATGAAAATGCAATTTCAGAAATGATAGACAGCGTTTTAGAAAAAAATGAGAAATCGATAGCAGATTATAAAAAAGGAAAAACCAATGTTATAGGATTTTTAGTAGGTCAGGTTATGAAAGAGAGTAAGGGCAAAGGAAATCCTCAGGTTATCAATAAGATTGTTAGAGAGAGGCTTGAATCAAAGTAATTTTTATCAGAAAGGATTTGGAGTTAGTGGCAGTTAAAGTATTAACCAAAAATGAAATAGATGAGCAAAAAGAATATATAAAAAAAGTTTCTGATTTAATAAGCAATAAAAAATATCACATATACACAATGGGCTGTCAGCTTAATGAGAATGAATCGGAAAAGCTTGCAGGTATGATAACCGAAATGGGATACAGTTTTACTGAAAATGCCGAAGAGGCAGATTTAGTTGTATTTAATACTTGTTGTGTTAGAGAAAATGCCGAAGATAAGATTTTAGGGCAACTTGGATATTTTAAATCATTAAAAAGAAGCAGACCTGATATGATTATCGCACTTGGCGGTTGTATGGCTCAAGAACCGCATATGGTGGAAAAATTTAATAATACATATGGACAGCATTTAGATATAATTTTTGGCACACATAACTTATATAAATTTCCCGAATTATTATATAAATCAATAAATGAAAATAAAAAAATGATTGAAATATGGGATATTGACGGAACGATAGCTGAAGATATACCGATTAAAAGGGATAGTGCAATTAAAGCTTCAGTAACTATAATGTATGGCTGTAACAATTTTTGCTCTTACTGTATAGTGCCATATGTCAGAGGCAGAGAAAGAAGCCGTATGCCGGAAAGCATAATTAAAGAAGTAGAGCAACTTTCAAAAGAAGGATATAAAGAAATAACTTTGCTTGGGCAGAATGTAAACTCTTATGGAAAAGATTTAGAAGTTCCAATGACATTTGCCGAGCTTTTGGAAAAAGTGGCGAAAATTGACGGAATAGAACGAATAAGGTTTGTAAGTCCTCATCCTAAAGATTTTTCGGATGAGCTTATTGAAATAATTGCAAGAGAAGAAAAAATATCAAAATGTGTTCACCTTCCGCTACAGTCAGGTAGTTCTAGAATATTAAAAAGCATGAATAGAAAATACACTAAGGAACAGTATTTAGAGTTGGCTGAAAAAATAAGGAAGAAAATACCTAACGTATTATTTACAACAGATATAATAGTCGGATTTCCGGGAGAAACCGAAGAAGACTTTTTAGATACTATGGATGTTGTAAGAAAAGTAAGATATTATTCGGCATTTACTTTCGTCTACTCAAAGCGTGTTGGGACTCCTGCCGAAAAGATGGAGAATCAGGTAGATGAAAAAGTAAAATCAGAAAGAATAGGAAGGCTTATAAATCTGGTTAATGAAATATTAGAAGAGGAAAATACTAAACTTGTCGGTACTACTCAGAAAGTTTTAGTAGAAGGATACAGTAAAACAAACGAAGCAATGTTAACAGGAAGAACTGATGGAGGAAAAGTAGTTAATTTTAACGGAGAAGATGCACTTATAGGAAAAATAGTAGAATTAAAGATTACTGAACAGAGAAAATGGTACTTAACAGGGGAAATTTAGTTATTTAATAACGAATTGGAGGAGCTAGAGTGCAATCTGTTAATATTTATGAGAATAATGATACTCAAAGAGAGATAATTAAACTATTTTCTGAAAAAATAAGAGAAAAAGCTTTTTGTAGCAAAGAAGATAGTGATGAAGTGTTTAATTTTTTTAGGAAGCTTATAGAAATAGAATGCGATAAGTATGATATTTCATTTCAATGCGAAATAAAAAATAATAGATTGGAACTTTTACCTCAGATTGTGGCGGATAATTTGCCGAATAGCTCATGGAATAGTGTAGAAGCTGCATTTTGTGAGTGCTCAGATACGGTGGGAAATGATATAAACTTTTATTTTGATCCTATGTATTTTATTATGAAATATTTCGGCAAGAAAGAAGTCGGTACCAGGCTAGACGGTATAGCAGAGTTATTGATTACTATATATCATCAGGCTGATTATGCAGTAAAACTAAAAGGAATATTAAGAGGGTATCTCAGCCCTGAAATTTTTGCGGCCTCAACAGAACTCCTTTTAAAGGAAATGCTGGGACAGGATTTCTATAAAGAAAATCATATGTTTTTTTCGTTTGAAGAAGCAGCAGAAGAATATGCACATCATAAAGTTTTGGAATTGGTTGATGGCTCGGATATTCTTGATTTAGTTAAAAATAATATTAGCAAAAAGGAAATCGGGAAAAGGGAATTTGTGTTTTCAAAAATTGGGAAAATAAAATATAAAGGTGAAATATATAGTCGAAATAAGCTATATAACTATTTATGCGAAAACGAAATAAATAAACATCGCAATATTTTATACACATTTCCTATTTTTGAAAAGAAGTATAATAGTGACGGATTAAAGAAAAATTTACAGGAATTGTTTGATGAAATGATGCAATATTTAAGAAAAATTATTCATAAACATTCTTCCATAGGTACAGAAAGCAGCGATTTTATTTCCGATTTGGAAAAAGAATATGCTGATTGCCAGATGTTTTACTATGAACTTATTTCAAGTGTTCTTGAGACGGCAACAGCTAAAGATTATAATGAACTGTCAGAAAAGTATGGAGTGATTTCATTACAGGGCTTTTTATCAGGAATGGAAAAGTATTTTAACACAAAAGTACAAGAAAAATTAGAATATGCGGTGAAGTATAGCGGAGAAGAGCTTGAGACGTCACAAGAAATAAAAGACGAATTGAAAAAAAATATAAACTCCATTATACGTTTTAGAAATGGAGTAATATTAAATCCAATAGCAGATAAGCTTTTACGTGAGGGCGGATTCGTAAGAGGAACCAGAGAAGTATTATCTCGTGATGTATCAAAGAGACGAAAAATGTTTGCAGAATCTTTAATTGGAGTATATGATGCTATAGAAAGTGAAGACGAGTACAGTAAAAGAGCTGATAATGAAAAAATAGATATAGATGAGGTTATAAATGCCTTATATTATAATAGATTTGAAAATTTCTTAAAGAATGTAGAGCTTCGGGATAATGGAGAAATGGAGCTGGGAAAAGTAGAAGTTGTTCGTACGGCTCAGATATTAAAAATAGCCAAAATTTTAACTCTTGAAACCGGACAAGACTATTTCGGAGAATTTTTAAAAATCCCTGATGTTAATAGGCTTATGATGACATTTGAAAAAGATAAAAACGGATATTTAAATGAATGTATAAAGAAGTCATGTATTAGATTTAAAAAAGTTATATATCCGGCTACCGAAGCTGAAGAAGGAAAATATAAAAATTATATACTCGGACTGGAGAATACGGAAGACAGCATTGAAATTAAAAATAAAGTTACAATGTTAAATGAAGAATTTGCGGAGTTTAAATAAATAGGCAGGAATTTAAAATAGAAGGAGACTTAACACAATGGCAGAAGTAACACCGATGATGAAACAGTATTTAGAAATAAAAGAAGCAAACAAGGATTCAATTCTATTTTTTAGACTAGGTGATTTTTATGAGATGTTTTTTGATGATGCTATTTTGATGTCGAAGGAATTAGAATTAACGTTAACGGGGAAGGACTGCGGGCTTGAGGAGAGAGCACCGATGTGTGGGATACCATATCATGCGGTAGATACATATATTTCAAGGCTTATAAAAAAAGGCTACAAAATTGCTATTTGTGAGCAGATTGAAGACCCTAAACTGGCAAAAGGTTTAGTAAAAAGAGAAATTGTTAGAGTTGTGACACCGGGAACTGTTACGGATGCAGTTATGTTAGATGAAAAAAATAATAATTATATTTGTTCTATATATAAATTAGGAAATAACTTTGGATTTGCAAATGCTGACGTTAGTACCGGTGAAATTTCTTGTACGGAATTTTTAGGGATTAACAGTTTTTTTAATCTTTTAGATGAAATTGCGAGAATTAAGCCTTCAGAGATGATAGTAAGCCCATTGATGTTTGAAAGTAAATCTGAAATTGATGCGATAAGGAAAAGATTCGGATTATACATCTCCAACTTAAATGAAGAGTTTTTTAACAGAGAAATGGCGATTGAGTTAATAAAAAAGCAGATAGACAATTTTACCGAAAATAAAGAAAGATTTTCTATGGCATATGTTGCGACCGGTGCATTATTAAAGTACTTAATTGAGATTCAGAAAACCAGTCTTTTACATATAAATCATTTAGAAGTATATGAGTCGGATAAATTTATGAAAATAGATATATCATCAAGAAGAAACCTTGAAATTACAGAGACCTTAAGAGATAAAAATAAAAAGGGAAGCTTACTATGGGTTTTGGATAACACAAACACCGCTATGGGAGCAAGACTGCTTCATAGTTGGGTGGACAGACCGTTAATTGATGTAAATAATATAAATGAAAGATTAAATGCTGTAGAATTCTTAAAAAATAATCCGATTATGAGATCGGACATAATAGAAAAGCTTAATAAAATTTATGATATTGAAAGGCTTACGGGAAGAGTGGTATATGGGAGTGCAAATGCAAGAGATTTAGTAGCATTAAAACTTTCATTAAAGATGTTACCGGAATTAAAAGGTATTTTAGAAAAAATTGATGACGGGCTTATAAAAAAACTTGTTTCTAACGTTGATTTATTAACGGATGTTGTAGAGCTGATTGAAAAAGCAATTATAGATGAGGCACCTATTTCTACTAAAGAAGGCAACTTAATTAAAACCGGATATAACGAAGAGGTAGATAAGTTAAGATATATCGGTTCTAACGGAAAAAACATAATAGCGGAATTAGAAAGTAAAGAAAGAGAGCGAACCGGAATAAAGAACTTAAAAATCGCTTTTAATAAAGTTTTTGGGTACTATATAGAAGTAACACGTTCATACTTTGATCTGGTTCCGCCGGAGTATATAAGAAAACAGACTTTAGCGGATAAAGAAAGATATATAATTCAGGAATTAAAAGAGCTTGAAGAAACTATAATGGGAGCTGAAGAAAAAATTATATCATTGGAATATGATTTGTTTTGCGAAGTAAGGAATTTTGTGGCTCTTCAAGTTGAAAGATTGCAGAAAACAGCAACAGTGATTGCTAATGTTGACGTTTTAGTTTCACTTTCAGAAACTGCCGATAAAAATAACTATGTAAAACCTGTTGTGGACGACTGTGGAATAATTGAAATAAAAGACGGAAGGCATCCTGTTGTTGAAAAGTGTATTTCGGAAGGTGAGTTTGTTCCGAATGATACATTTTTAGATTTTGATGATAATAAAATAAATATAATTACGGGGCCTAATATGGCAGGTAAATCTACATATATGAGGCAGGTAGCATTGATTACGTTAATGGCACAGATAGGAAGCTTTGTACCTGCAGATTTCGCAAAAATCGGAATTGCAGATAGAATTTTTACTCGTGTCGGAGCATCAGATGACCTTGCTATGGGGCAGTCTACTTTTATGGTGGAAATGTCTGAAGTTGCTAATATTTTAAATAATGCTACATCAAACAGCCTAATAATTTTAGACGAAATAGGTAGAGGAACGAGTACTTTCGACGGGCTTAGTATTGCATGGGCAGTAGTTGAGCATATAAGTGAAAAGATACATGCAAGAACACTTTTTGCTACACATTATCATGAACTTACTGAACTGGAAAATAAAATCGAAGGTGTTAAAAATTATTGTATCTCCGTTAAGGAGAAAGGCGAAGATGTGATTTTTTTACGGAAGATTTTGCGTGGAGGAGCTGACGGAAGTTACGGAATTCATGTTGCAAAATTAGCAGGTGTTCCGTATGCTGTTGTAAATCGTGCAAAAGAAGTTATGAAACAGTTAGAAGATGCGGATATAAGTAAAAAACATACTAAAGATATAAAAAAATCCGCACCTGTAATCGGGCAGGTAGATATGTTCAATCTAAAAGGGGCAAAGATTGCCGATGAACTAGAGAGATTGGACTTGAATGGGGTCACACCGATTGATGCATTAAATATTTTATATAAATTAAAAGAAGAACTGCCCGGCTAGATACATTATTTCGTTTAGTAGGCTACCTAGAAATTATTATTCGAATTTTGTCAAAAGGGTTTTGTAGAAAAAGGTAGAATAAAATTAGTAAAAAGTTAAATTTTTTCGATTTTTTTCAAAAAAAATATTGAGAAAGCTAAAGTTTAATAGGGTCTTGCCGATATATTTTCTGTAATCGGTTATAAAGGAGTGAAAATATTGCCTAAGTATGTATGTGTCCTTATTTCTTCGGATGGACAGAGAGTTAAACAGAAAATAGAAGGGCCGAGTAGTGAAGCTGTTTCTTCTATGGTTAAGTCAAAAGGGAGCTACTTAGTATCTATAAAAGAAGAAACCATTTTCGATAAAGACATAGAACTTTTTTCAAACAGTGTATTATCGCCTAAGCAGGTAGCTTTATTTTCACGTCAGTTTTCGATGCTCTTAAAAGCAGGTGTTTCGGTATCTGCGGCTCTTGATATTTTAAGAGAACAGCTTGATAAGAAGAATACAAGAAATGTTATAGACAAGGTTTATCAAGAAGTTTTAAAAGGGCTTTCGTTATCTCAAGCGATGCGAAATACAAACAGGTTACCGGACTTGTTTGTAAACATGGTTGAGGCAGGAGAAGCAGGTGGATTCTTAGACGATGTTATGGAACGTATGGCGACATATTATGAGAAGGATAATAAAGTCGCAGGCAAGGTTAAGAATGCTATGATTTATCCGTGTGTTGTAATAGTAGTAACGATAGTTGTTATATACATATTGGTAACACAGGTTGTACCTCAGTTCGTGACTATGTTTGACAGTATGGGTGTAGAATTACCTTGGTCTACTCAGATGCTAATAAATTTAAGTAATTTCTTGAATAAGTGGTGGTGGGCAGTATTTGCTACAATAGCGGTGGTTATTTTTGCTATAAGTAAATATATTTCTACTCCGAAAGGAAGATTAAAGAAAGACTCGCTTTTGATGAGGTTACCTATATTAAAAAATATTCTATTAAAATCTATAGTAGCAAGATTTACGAGGACACTCAGTATTATGGTTAGAACCGGTGTACCTATGCTAAAATCTATTGAGTATTCGGCTAAAGTTGTTAATAACAAAGTCGTGGAAAGAGGCCTTATGAAAGTGGCTGATGAAGTTTCAGCCGGTAAGTCGTTATCTATACCGATTCAGAATATGAAGCTATTTCCGAAAATGGTTGTTTCGTTAATAAAAACAGGTGAAGAAACCGGTGCATTAGATGAGATGATGGATAAATGTGCTGATTTTTATGACGAAGAAGTTGAGAATTTATCCGAAAGACTTACTACGTTGTTAGAACCACTTATAATTATAATTTTAGCAGGCTCTGTCGGATTTATAGTAATGTCTGTATTAGAACCGATGTTTACATTATACAATACATTAAGTTATTGATTTTGATACTATTTCTCTAAATTAGAGAATGTGTATATATTGCATTAAATTAAAGGAGGAAGTAATATGAAAAAAACAAGTAACAAAGGGTTTACCCTAGTAGAACTAATTATTGTTATAGCAATCTTAGCAATAATTATGTTAATTGCAATTCCTAATTTCTCAGGAATTCAACAGAGAATGCAGGTAAGAGCTGATAAAGCAACAGCGGCACAAATCGGTAA
>CAZVVZ010000016.1:0-3151 GCA_964631135.1 uncultured Eubacteriales bacterium | reverse complement strand
CATTAGCATACATGGAACCATAGTTTTATTAAATCGGCGATATGAAATATTATCATCGTGACTGAAGTTGAGAATGATAGAGCCGAAAGCTAAAATGATGAAATAAAAATTGGTTACGTTGTAATATTAGCGAAAAGTATTTACATAGAGTTCTAAATGGAAGGGTAGAATACAAAATGGGAGTTATTATATTTATTTTCGGAATAACAATTGGTAGTTTCCTTAATGTTTGTATTTATCGTATACCTAAAAAAGAATCTATTGTGCTTGGTGCATCTCATTGCACTAAGTGCGGAAACAAAATTAAATGGTATGATTTAGTACCTGTACTTAGTTACTTGATTTTGATGGGAAAATGCAGATATTGCAAAGAGAAGATCTCTTTGCAATATCCTTGCATAGAACTTATTAACGGAATGGGGTATCTTGGTATATATTTATGGTTAGGACTAACAGTATGGTCTGGGCTAGTAAGTCTTGTCTTCTCCGTTTTGTTAGTTTTAATTGCTATAAAGGTAAATAACAGATAAATGTTAGGAAGTAACGTAGTTACTTCTTAAGACTTGTTTATTATTTATATTTTACTTATGAAAAAAGGCGGTGAGAATAATGAGACCTTCAAAAGATTTAGAGAAGGCTAAGTCAAAAGAAAAATATCTTATACTTGAAGTAGGAAACTATAACACAAAAATGATAGAGGTTACTCCGCTGGCTGGGAAAATGATTGTTAATAAGGGTTTTATTATTGCTACACCGGAAGGAACGTTAGAAGAAAATGTTGTGGTGAAAACGGACGAACTGGTAGAGCAATTGTCTCAAAAAATAAAGGAAGAAAAAATCACTTCCAGAAGTGTTACTATTTCGCTTTCATCAGGTGATATTATTACTAGAGAAATGCCTATTCCAAAGATGAATAAAAGGGATACTTTAAGCTTTATAAAAATAAATGCTAAAGATTTATTCCCCGTAGATTTAGATGAGTATACTTTAGGGTATGTATCTATGGGAGAAGAGAGCAATAGTAAGTTATTGATTATAGCTATACCTAATGATATTATCATTCCTTATATAGGGATTATTGAAAAATTGGGGCTAGTGCTAACGTCTATCAATTTTTCGGGGTTTGAGCTGTATAATTTAATAGACTTTGAACTTGGCAAGGGTAATGAAACGTATGCAGTTATTGACTTAGGGTCTAAAAACACTAACTTTATTATTGTGTCTAAGGGAATGCTGATGTATAACAGAGTTTTAAAAACGGGTTCTGATGATATTACACAGTCTATTGCCGAGCACTTTAAGTGTACATTAACTAAAGCGGAGAAAATAAAGAGAGATTATAATAGTGTAATTATCGAAGGATATTTGAAGGAAACAGATGATGTTTATGTTGTAGCTAATATAATTCGAGATGTGCTACAGGGAATGCTTGGGGATGTTGCTAATATTATTGAGTATTATAACGGAAGCCATGCCAGAGCAACTGTTTCTAAGGTGTATATAATTGGACTGGCTACTAAAATTTCAGGTATTAGCGAATTTGTAGAAGCTACGCTTGGTATTGAAACAGAGAAAATAAAAGAGTTTGAAAGAGTAATTTTTGAAGATGATGCAAAACCGGCAAAACGTAGGCAGGTAACTTTAGAAAACTGCTTAGGAGCAGTTCCGGTGGATGATAAAAAAGTAAATTTAATAAAAGGAAGACTACAGCTGTCTAAAGTTTATCAGCAAATCAACCCTATTGTGTACCAGGTTGGGGTTTTAATAGGAGTTTTAATGATATTGGTACTATGTATAATAAACTTTACAACTTATAAATTAGAAGAAGAAATTAAAGTATATGACAGCTATATCGCATCGAAGCAGAATTTAATTGAGCTGCAAAACGAGTACTCGGCAAAAGCTAATGAAATAAATAGTGTGAAAAAACTTATTGAGGGAGTTCCCGACGGAAAAGAAAAGGCATACATGGCATTAAAGTACATAGATGAGGCTATTAACTCGGTGTCTGGGATTTCACTTGAGAGTTGCAGTGTAGTAGGAAGTGATGAAATAAAACTTACTTTTTCCGCACTTGATGTTGATTATGGTGATATTTTTGATGCTGAGCTTAAAAGGTATTTTGAAGTTGAGCATAAAGATACTTACAGAAAAGGTACGAATTCAGTTGAACTGAAATTAAGGAATGATATTTAAAGTAAAGGGGTGAGAATGTGAATAAGGATTTTTTAACGAAGCCAATATCTTTTAAAGATATAGACTTAAAGAAGCTAAATTTAAAGAATAATAAACAAATTGTTATTGGCATTCTTATCTTGGTTTATATTATTGTAATTGTTTGTATAGGGAATGCTCTAATATCTAACAGGGCTGAAGTAAAGGCGGAACACGAAACAAAAGAAACAAAGTATAATTCGTTAAAAGCTGCAAGCAGTGAAGATGAGATTAGAGAAAAGATAAAGGAACTAGAGGCAGAGGCAGAAACACTGTCTAACGAAATGGTAGAAATCAACAGTAGCGCCGAACGTACAAAGATATTTAAGGATTTTAGGTCCGGATCGCCTATTAAGTGGGAAGAAGACAGCGAGAAAATTACTCAAAAATCGGAAACTAAAGAAATGGCCGGTTATGAAATATATACAGTTAACGTAGGAAACTTTTCCGGAACATATAGTCAAATTGAAGACTTCCTAAAGTATGTTGAGAATTACGAAAAAGTTGTTAGAATTGATACTTTGGCTTTTAAATCAAATTCGGTTACCGGTAAATTATCCGGTCAGCTAAGACTATCGTTCTATTTTAAGGGAACATCAGAGGTATAAAGGAGAGTACTTATGAAAAAAGCTTTTATTGGAATTTTAATGATTATTTTATTAACCGGTTGTGGGGAAAAAACCAATGAAGAAACAAATGTAAATGTTACTTTTAAAGAGGAACTTGCTATGGTTTCTAAAATCAGTGATTCTACAGAGAAAAAGCTTGCAGACGAGATTTTAATTGAAGATGTTGAAAAAATATTTAATGAAATTTTTGACTCTGCGATTTTTGAGAGCAGTAATGTTGAATATGGTGAAGTGACACAAGGAGCAGGTTCAGACGGAAATGGCGGAAGAATATTCTGCTGCAAACTTCCGGCTGATGTTGAGTTTAC
>CAZVVZ010000015.1:0-16279 GCA_964631135.1 uncultured Eubacteriales bacterium | reverse complement strand
ATTTGGGACATTTTTTCATTTCAACACTTAAGACATTATCACATTTCAAAGATAAAGAATTTGCAACGAAAGACTTTAAACTTGACGTATTTAGGCGAAATATGTATAATTTATGTGAAAAAATTATAAGGAGTGTTGACTTTGGAAAAACAATTTTTGATAGCAATAGATGGGCCTGTCGGTGCGGGTAAAAGTACGGTTGCTAAAATAGCGGCTAAAGAACTTAATATAATTTATATTGATACGGGAGCTATGTATAGGTCTGTTGGTTTATATGTTGTTAGAAAGGGGTTGAATCCAAAGAATTCTGATGACGTAAATAGTGTGTTAGATGAAATAAATTTAGATGTTAAACTTTCGGCTGAAGGTCAGATGATTTTTTTAAACGGAGAAGATGTTACTAAATTGATTAGAACACCGGAGATTTCTATGGCTGCATCTGACGTTTCGGCGATTCCGGAAGTTAGAACAAAATTAGTAAACATTCAAAGAAATCTCGCTGCTTCTAAGAGCGTAATTATGGATGGCAGAGATATAGGTACGGTAGTTTTGCCTAATGCTACTACTAAGATTTTTTTGATTGCAAGTTTAGACGTTAGAGCTGAAAGAAGGTATAAAGAGTTAATAAATAAGGGTCAGAAAGTTACCCTTGATGAGGTTAAGAATGATATTATTAAAAGGGACAACAACGATATGTCAAGAGAGGCTTCCCCACTGAAAAAGGCTGATGATGCAATTGAACTTGATACGACGAATAAGTCGTTAACAGAAGTTGTAACTGAAGTTATAAATATTGTTAATAGAAACAAATAGGGGATATGTATAATGTTTAGAAAAGTGTGTGCATTTTTAGCTAGGATATTTTTAAGTGTGTATTTTAAGATAGATGTTGTTAATTGCGAAAGGTTTGAAAGGTTAAAAGGTGGATGCGTAGTTACTCCAAATCATATATCTGCTTGGGAAACGATTATTATTCCGGCTAAGACCAAGAGAGTTATGTATATGATGGCGAAAGAAGAGATGTTTAAGAATAAGCTCATAGGCGGATTGTTAAGAATATTAAAAGTATTCCCTATCGCTAGAGGGAAGAAGGATTTTATGGCGATAAAGAAAGCTGTACAGCTTGTCGAAAATGGGAATGCAATTTGTATATTTCCTGAGGGGACAAGGAATAAGCAGAGCGAAAAGTTGAGATTTAAACCCGGTGCTACGATGGTTGCTTATGAGGCTAAGGTTCCTGTTGTGCCTGTTGGAGTTGTGGCAGAGGATAATTATAAGTTTAGATCAAAGGTGCATATCGTTTATGGAGAGCCTATATATTTTAATGAGTATTATGGTAAAACGTTAAAAAAAGATGATTTACATGAGTTAACGAATCAGCTTGAAATAGCAGTTCAGAAGGCTATTGATTCTGTTAAGGGGTGATATTTTTGGAGGTAGTTGTTGCGAAAACTGCTGGTTTCTGCTTTGGGGTAAAACGTGCCGTTGACCTTACTGAAAAGGCTTTAGAAGGGAAAAGCTCGGTGTATAGTGTTGGGAGTATAGTCCATAATAAGTTTGTTAACGATGGCCTTAGAAAAAAAGGCTTAATATTTGTGGACAAGGTTGAAGATGTCCCGGATAACAGTAATGTTATTATCAGAGCTCACGGTATTACTGCCAAAGAGTTTGAAGAATGCCGAAAAAAGAATTTGAATATTGTTGATACAACTTGTCCGAATGTTAAAAATATTCATGATATAGTACACAAATATTCTAAAGATGGCTATTATATTATAATAATTGGGGATGAGGCTCATCCTGAGGTCATTGGGATTTCAGGATGGACTGACGGCAATTTTAAAGTTATAAATAGTGCTATGGACGTAGAAAAATGTAATTTAGAAAATGTTTGTGTCGTTTCTCAGACTACTATGAATGTTGAACTTAATAAAACTATTGTAGATAAAATAAGGGCTGCTGCGAAGAATTGCATTATTTTTGATACGATTTGTCGAGCAACGGAACATCGCCAAAAAGAGTTAAAGATATTGGCGGCAGATGCCGATTATGTTATAGTTATTGGCGATAAAGCCAGTGCTAATTCTAATAGATTGTATGATATTGCTAAAAATATGTGCAATTCGAAATTTATTGAAAATATTGATGAATTAGACTTGAATTTTTTGGAACAATCGTGTAAAATAGTTGTTATGGCTGGGGCTTCCACGCCTCAATGCCTTATTGACCAGGTTGTCGAGAATTTGAAGCAAAAAGAACTATGAAGGGATGGATAAGACGTGGGTAATGAAGTAATGGATTTTGAAAAAATGTTGGAAGAATCTTTGAAAGAGATTCATTCAGGAAGTATTACAAAAGGAGTAGTCGCAAATGTTGCTAATGGCAATATTATTATAGATTTAGGATTAAAGTATGATGGTATTATGCCGTATTCCGAATATTCAGACGAAGCTGATAGTAATCCTGAAAAAGAACTAAAAGTTGGTCAGGAAATGGAAGCATATGTTGTTAGAGTAAATGATATGGATGGAACAGTCCTTTTATCCAGACGTAAAGTTGAAGGAATGAAAATGTGGGATGAAATAGATAGTTGGGTTGAAAGTAAGAAACCTGTTAACGTAAAGGTTATTCGTGAAGTCGGAGCAGGCTTACTTGCAAATAAAAATGGCATTCAGGTATTTATCCCTGCTTCTCAGCTTGCTGAAAGAGATGCCAGACTAGAGGATTATGTTGGAAGAAATGTTACTGTTAGATTTTTAGAGGCTAATAAGGAAAGAAGAAAAGTTGTTGCTTCCGAGAGAGTAATTGCTAAAGAAGCTAAAGAACAGAGAGAAGCTGAAGCATGGAGTCATATTACTGAAGGAGCTGAGCTTAAAGGCACAGTTAAGCAGATTGAAAAGTTTGGAGCTTTTATTGACTTAGGCGGAGTTGACGGACTTGTTCATATTTCTGAATTATCTTGGGGAAGAATTAAATCTCCTAGTGAGGTTTTGTCTGTTGGACAGGTAGTTAATGTTTATGTGTTATCTGTTGATCCTGAGAAGAAAAAGATTTCTTTAGGATATAGAAGAGCCGAAGATAATCCTTGGAATAAGGTTGAAGAAAAATATCATGTTGGTGATACCGTTGAGGTTAAGATTGAAAGACTTGTTCCGTTTGGAGCTTTTGCACAGATTGAAATTGGATTAGAAGGGTTAATTCATATTTCTCAAATTTCTCATAAGAGAATTGGTGCTCCTGCTGAAGTATTAAAGGTAGGCCAATATGTTAATGCTAAAATTATGGAGATTGATTTAGAGAAAAAGAAAATTGAGCTTAGCATGAAAGAATTAGAAGAACCTACTATTGATTTGGAGGTTAAGGAAGAAAATTCTGAAGCTAAGGAAACAGTAGCTGAGCCTGTTAAAGAGGAAGTTACTGAAGAATAATTTAGTGGTAGTTCTTGTTCTATGAATAATTGCAAAAAGATGTAGGAATAAAGAGGTACTTATTCCTACATTTTTTGTGAATGAATATATTTTTTAGAGGTGTTAAAAATGGGAGAGAGAAAAGATATTAGAAATATTGCGATTATTGCCCACGTCGACCATGGTAAGACTACGTTGGTAGACGTTATGCTAAAGCAGAGTGGAACTTTTCGTGATAATGAGCAAACATCAGAGAGAATGATGGATTCTAATGATTTGGAGAGGGAAAGAGGTATTACTATTCTTTCTAAGAATACTTCTATTCATTATAAGGATACGAAGATAAATATTGTAGATACTCCGGGACATGCTGACTTCGGCGGTGAAGTTGAACGTGTTCTTAAAATGGTTGACGGAGTTTTATTACTGGTTGATGCATTTGAAGGGCCTATGCCACAGACTAAGTTTGTTTTAAGTAAAGCATTAAAGCTTAATTTAAAGCCTATTGTTGTTATAAATAAAATCGATAAGCCAAATGCCAGACCTCTTGAGGTTGTTGATAAGGTATTGGATTTATTTATTGAGCTTGAGGCAAATGATGACCAGTTGGATTTTCCTATTATTTATGTTTCAGGAAAAACAGGTGTCGCTAAGACTGAAATTGATGGGGAAGCTACAGATTTGAAGCCTCTATTTGATATTATTTTAGATAAAGTTCCGTGCCCTGTGGGAGAAATGGACGAGCCTTTGCAGGTATTGGTTTCTAATGTTGATTATGACGATTATATCGGAAGGATTGCAGTTGGAAGGATTGAACGTGGTACTATTAAGAATGGTCAAAATATTGTCCTATGTGGTGGACATAATAATACTAATAAATCTGCTAAAATCGGTAAATTATTTACATATTCAGGACTTAAGAGAGTAGAAATTGATGAAGCCGGAATGGGCGATATTGTTGCATTTTCCGGTATTGCTGATGTTAATATCGGAGATACTGTATGCTCTCCTGACTGTATTGAGCCATTGCCGTTTGTTAATATTGATGAACCGACTTTGACAATGACGATTGGGGTTAATAATGGACCTTTTGCGGGGCGAGAAGGCGAGTTTGTTACATCAAGACATATTAGAGACAGACTATTTAAAGAAGTACAGACCAATTTAAGCTTAAGAGTTGAAGAAACTGATTCAGCAGATACTTTCAAGGTTTCAGGCCGTGGCGAGTTGCATCTTTCTGTTTTGATTGAAAATATGAGAAGACAGGGATTTGAGCTATTGGTATCTCGTCCGAATGTTATTTATAAAGAGATTGACGGTGTTATGTGCGAACCGGTTGAACATTTAGTTATAGATGTTCCTGAAGAATATATGGGGTGTGTTTTAGAAAAATTAGGCCTCAGAAAAGCTGAAATGATCAATATGGCTCCGGGTACTCAAGGTTACACAAGATTGGAATTTAAAATACCTTCTCGTGGACTTATCGGATATCGTTCAGAGTTCTTAACGGATACAAAGGGAACGGGAATAATGAATCATTTGTTTGATGGGTACCAACCATCTAAAGGTGAGATTCATTCAAGATTAAGAGGTGTTCTGGTTGCTTTTGAAACAGGTGAAGCTGTTACTTACGGACTGTATAATGCTGAAGAGAGAGGAGAATTATTTATTACTCCGGGTACTCAGGTTTATGAGGGCATGATTGTTGGTGTTAATGCTAAAAATGAGGACGTTGTTGTTAATGTATGCAAGAAAAAGCATGTTACCAACATGCGTGCTTCCGGTTCTGATGAGGCATTAAGGCTTTCCCCTCCGAGACAGTTATCTTTAGAGCAGGCTTTAGAATTTATTGCAGATGATGAGCTGGTTGAAGTTACACCTTTAAATATAAGGCTTAGAAAGAGAATATTAAATAAAGAACAAAGAGCTAAGTTTGAAAGCAAAATGAAGTAGGAAAAAAGGCGAAAAATGAAAAATTTTTCGCCTTTTTTGATGCACTAAGTGACAATTTTTACGTTTTGATGCTTATATACTCTAGATATAAATTAAGTTACGCAAAGGCATGCGGGATGGAGGAGTATATGGACATTAAAAAATTTTTTATGAAATTCTTGGAGCCTATATTTAGAAATGATCAGGACAATTCGGTTTATTATATAGGTGGAAGTGACACATTACCGCCACCTCTTGAGCCGAGTGAAGAAGAACATTATTTAAGGTTATTAAGATGTGGCGAGGAAGTAAGACCGGTTTTAATTGAGCATAATCTACGTTTGGTTGTATATATTGCAAAAAAATTTGAAAATACCGGTGTGGGTATTGAAGATTTGATTTCTATCGGTACTATTGGGCTTATTAAAGCTATAAACACTTTTGATGCCAATAAGAATATTAAACTTGCGACATATTCATCAAGGTGCATTGAAAATGAAATTTTAATGCATCTTAGAAAGATGACTAAAATAAGAAACGAAGTTTCTATCGATGAGCCGTTAAATGTTGACTGGGACGGAAATGAACTGCTATTATCAGATATTTTGGGCGGTGATCCTGAATCAGTTAATAAAGATATTGAAAATGAAGTGGATATGAAACTTCTTAATAATGCTATTGATAAACTTACCGGAAGGGAACGTAATATTATGGAGCTTAGGTTTGGACTAAAGAGCGGTAAGGAAAAGACACAAAAAGAGGTTGCAGATATGCTGGGTATTTCCCAGTCATATATTTCTAGGTTAGAGAAAAAGATTATAAAAAGATTAAGAAAGGAAATTTCAAAGATGATGTAACTTATGTTTGATTAGTGTCCCTATAATGAAACTGCCCGGGCTACTATATAAAAATAATATATATGTTTTAAAAGGAACGAATATTTGCAGAAAGACTTCCCGTATTTTTTAAAGTCTTTCGTCGCAAATCCTGAGTTCCGATAAAACATATATATTATTTTATATAGTAATCCGGGCAGTTTCATTGCATTTTCCATTACTAAAATCCGATATTGAAATATGAGTAAAAACATGGTAAAATACATTATGTTTTATAAAGGAGGCAGGTATGGAAAATAATATAAATTTGACTGTTTCTGAGGAAGTTGTTTCTACGATAGTTGAAAAGACTGTTATGTCTATTCCGGGAATATACGATATCAATGGTGGAATTATTGATGGAATTACTAATATGCTTGGTACGAAAAGGGTTAAAGGTATAAAAGTAGACATGGGGGATAAGTCTATTTCTATTGATATATATTTAATTGTCGAGTATGGTGTTAAAATTCCGGATATTGCATGGGATGTTCAGGACAAGGTTAAAAAGACTGTTGAAGAAATGGTTGGAATGACTGTTACGGCAGTTAATATTCATATTCAGGGTATAAATTTTAAAAAGAAAAATGCTTAAAGTGGGGGTTAGTAAAGTGAGTAGAAAATTAGCAAGAGAGATGGCAGTTTGCTTTTTGTTTCAGGTTGAGTTTCAAAAGGAAAACGTTAAAGAGCAGGTTGAGAATTTTATAGTTTCATATGGTGAGTCTAATTATGATAAAGATTATTTCCTTGAAATAATAAATGGAGTACTAAATTCATTAAAAGAGATTGATGAAATAATAGAAAGCAAAGCTAAAGGCTGGACTATAGACAGAATCGCAAAGATGGATTTGCCTATTTTAAGGGTTGCCATTTATGAAATTAAGCATAGAGAGGATATTCCTGTAGGGGTTAGTATAAATGAAGCTGTTGAACTTGCTAAGAAGTATGGCAGTGATGATTCTTCAAGATTTATCAATGGTTTACTTGGGCAGATTGAGTAAAGTGGGTGAGCAATATAAATACATATACGGTTACACAGGTGAATAAGTATATAAAGAAAATTTTGGATAACGATTTCATCCTTTCTAATATAATGGTTAAGGGTGAAATTTCTAATTTTAAAAATCATTCTTCCGGGCACTTATATTTTTCATTAAAAGATGAAGGAGCAACGATAAGATGTGTGATGTTTAAAGGACAGACTTTAGGGCTAAAATTTAGGCCGGAAGATGGAATGAAAGTTGTTATATCCGGGTATATTTCTTCATATGAAAGAGATGGCCAGTATCAGCTATATTGTGATTTTATGCAGGTAGACGGTGTAGGCGATTTATATGTCCAATACGAAAAACTTAAAGAAAAGCTTGAAAAAGAGGGGCTTTTTGATAAGGCAAGAAAAAAGAAATTACCTGTTTTGCCAGCTTGTGTTGCGGTAGTTACTTCACCTACCGGAGCTGTAATTAGAGATATTATCAATGTTTCACTAAGACGTTTTCCCAAAGCTAATATTAAATTATTTCCGGCTTCAGTTCAAGGCGAAGGAGCATACCGCGAACTGGCACATCAGATTAGAGTAATAAACGAAAAAAATGCTGCGGATGTTATTATAATTGGTAGGGGCGGAGGAAGTATTGAAGATTTATGGAATTTTAATAGTGAAGAGCTTGCTTATGCAATAGCCGAATCCGAGATACCGGTTGTTTCCGCTGTTGGGCATGAAACAGATTTTACTATTTGTGATTTTGTTTCTGATTTAAGAGCGCCTACACCGTCTGCCGCGGCAGAGGTCGTTTTTCCACAGCTAGATGATTTAGAGGATAAGCTGATCAATTTCCAGAAGAGGTTGAAGCTTGCTTTAGTCGGAAATTTGGAAAATAAGAAAAAGCAGTTAAGATTACTTAGTGAATCATATTATTTTAAGAAGCCTATGGAGCTTATAAATAAACTTAAGATTCGACTAGATACTGCGGAAAAGCAGCTTATATATGGTCAGGAGAAGCTTATTACAAGCAAAAAAAATGATTTTGCTAAAATCACAAGCAGATTAGACACTTTAAGCCCGTTAAAGACTTTAGCTCGTGGATATGCAGTTGCATTAAAAGACGGAAAAGTTATAAAAAGAAAAGAAGATATTGACATAAATGAGTCATTTTTATTAAGGCTAAATGACGGCGAAATTAAAGCGATTAGGGAGGAATGATTATGGATAAGACGTTTGAAGACAGCATTGCTGAGCTGGAGAAAGTTGTTAATGAGTTGGAAAATGGAGACATGACTTTAGAGGAAAGTATGAAGAGATTTGAAGATGGAATGAAACTGTCTAAACATTGCAGTGAAATTTTAGATAATGCAGAGAAGAAAATAACTATAATTTTAGAAAAAAATGGAGAATTGGTCGAAGAAGATATGTAAGGGGGAGCGGATATGTTAAAAGAGAGACTTAAAGAGTACAGTAAGCTGGTTGAAACGACTTTAGATGTATTAGTTAATTCTGAAGATGGGTTGGAGAAAAGGCTTATTGAGGCTATGAAATATAGCCTGATGGCCGGTGGAAAAAGGCTTAGACCTGCTTTGATTTTAGAAGGATACAGATTATTTAAGACTGACTATGAAAAAGCTCTTTATTTTGCATGTGCTATGGAAATGGTACATACTTTTTCTCTTATACATGACGATTTACCTGCGATTGATAATGATGATTTTAGACGTGGGAAATTAACAAACCATAAAGTTTTTGGAGAGTGCACAGCCATTTTAGCAGGTGATGGACTTTTGGATTTTGCTTATAAGGTAATTGCCGACGACATGAAAAATGGGGAGAATGTGTTAAATAAGATAAAAGCATTTGATATTTTTTCAAATGGAGTTTTTAATATGATAAAAGGCGAGTTTGTTGATACGGACTTAGAGGGGAAAGATATATCTTTGGAGGAGCTTATGTATATGCATAATAATAAGACGGGTGCTTTAATTAAAGCTTCGCTGCTTATAGGTGCTACACTTGCGGGAGCCGGAGAGAGGGAACTTAAAGTGTTAGAGGAATATGCTGATTTAATTGGGCTTACTTTTCAAATAAAAGATGATATTTTGTCTGAAACAGGGGACGAAAAAGTTTTAGGCAAGCCTGTAGGGCATGACAGCAAAAGCGGTAAGAGGACGTTTGTTACGGTTTTAGGGTTAGACGAAGCAAACCGTAGACTGGAGAATTTTACGGATAAAGCAATAAATGTTTTAGATGATATTTCCGATAGAAATATTGCATTTTTAAAGGAACTGGCTATTTTTATTAAAGAGCGAGAAAATTAAGGAGAGAAAAGTATGATTTTAAAGTATAAATTTTTAATAATTCCAACTGTTACATGGTTTACGGTACAGATTTTTAAGTTGCTTACAGATGCAGTTATACATAAAAAGATAAACTTCAGAAGGTTTGTAGAAACTGGAGGAATGCCTAGTTCTCATTCGGCTGTTGTTACATCTTTAATGACGGCTGTTGGGATGTCGGAGGGGTTTTATTCGCCTATGTTTGCTGTTTCTTTTGTTTTTTCTTTTATTGTTATGTATGATGCGGCAGGTGTAAGACGTGCAGCTGGCAAACAAGCTCAAATTTTAAATCAGCTTATCAATTCTAAGCAGGTTAAGGTTGATACGAATGAAAAGTTAAAAGAGCTTTTAGGACATACTCCGATTCAAGTTTTTGTTGGAGCTATTTACGGAGCTTTAGTTGGCTTTATTTTAATGAAAATATAGTTTTTGGGAGTATGCGGTAATGGGGGGATTATATGGCTAATTATGCTTGTGAATATGTAAAAAAAATAAATAAATTTTTAGAGGAAGAGCATTCTCCTAAAGAGATTGATGAAGCCATTTCCACACATTTAATAAAAGTAAAGTTTTTTCAGCACGAGCGACTTGTACACCTTATAGTTACTGTACTGTTCGCTATTATGGATATCATTGCATTATTTGCATTTTTTACGACTTCAAATTTTAGCTGTTCTTTACTTTTATTTCTTTTTACTATATTGTTAGTTCCATATATTTTTCATTATTATTTTTTAGAAAACTCTGTTCAGGAAATGTATAAGCAGTATGATAAGTTAAAGGATAAGGTGAGATAAATGGCTGTTTCTTGGAATTTGTGGCATGGTTGCAAGAAAAAAAGCGAAGGCTGTATGAACTGCTATGTTTATAGACGTGATTCTGAATATGATATTGATAGTAGTACGGTTAAAAGGAATAAAGTATTTTACCTCCCTATAGAGAAAAATAGGAAAGGCGAATATAAGGTAAAAAGCGGAGAGCTGATTTATACTTGTCTTACATCAGATTTTTTCTTGGAAGATACGGATGAATGGCGAAAAGAAGCATGGGATATAATAAGAGAGCGAAAAGATTGCACTTTTTTAATTATAACAAAACGAATTGAGAGATTTAATGTGGGTTTACCAGACGATTGGAATGATGGCTGGGATAATGTGGTCATGTACTGCACATGTGAAAATCAAAAACGTGCGGACGAAAGGCTTCCAATATATAAGGAATTACCTATAAAGCATAAAAAAATAATATGTGAGCCTTTATTGGAGTCTATTAACTTAGAAAATTATTTGAAAGAAAATATTGAAGAAGTTATTGTTGGGGGAGAATCCGGTGAAGAAGCAAGAATATGTGACTATGAGTGGGTACTAGATATAAGAAGGCAGTGTATCGAAGCAAATGTTCCCTTTTTATTTAAACAAACAGGGGCAAAATTCATAAAGAATAAAAAGTTGTATAGAATTTCAAGGAAATTTCAACATTCTCAGGCACAAAAAGCCGGAATTGACGTAGTGATTTGACCAATAGTAAATAACAGAATGTATAAAGTAAAAGCTTAGAAATGCCGATACTACTAAAGATTAAGTGAGGTGTAATAGTATGAAAAAATTAGTTTCGCTTTTTTTATTTATATTTTTAGCATTAAATGTTTCTTTTGCCAGTGTGAGCAGTCCATATACAGTAACATTAAGAATAAAAGGTATAGATTTAGTCGTTTCGGGAGATGTCGGTGAGGTAATAGATTTAGACATTAAAATTCCTGAAATAACCGGCTGGAATGTAAAAGAGGGCGGTGTTACGATTACTGATGATGAGTTTATTATGCCGGAGAGTAATGTTGTAATAGAGGCTATAATGGCTGAGGATAGACAGGAAATAACTATAGATACAGGACTTTTTGTTCTAAAAAATTCAAGTAAAATAGTTGGAGAGCCGGTAGTTGTTCAGGCTATAACTAATACTAATGATTATTACTTTGGAGGTTGGGATATTAGTGGAATGACATTCTCACCTAGCTGGTTGAAATATCCGATTTCAGTTTTTTCAATGCCATCAAACCCTGTGACATTTACAATAAATTATTATGAGACAGGTTCAGTCACTGAATAAATGCAAAAAAAATAGGCAAACTAAGGTTGTCTATTTTTTTTGAAGGGAATGAGCAAAATGAAAATTAAAGAAATTATGAACACAAATTTAAAATGGGTTACACCTAACACAGACCTTAAAAAAACTGCTGAAATAATGCAAAAATATGACATAGGAGTGGTCCCTGTATGTAATGACAACCAGGTTTTACTTGGATTGGTTACTGATAGGGATATTGTTGTCAGAAATATTGCTGAAGGAAAGGATCCCGAAACTACTATGGTTAAAGATATTATGACTTCGGGTGTAAAAACAGGGAGACCGGATATGTCTCTAGATGAGGCTTGCGAGATTATGTCAGACTGGCAGGTTAGAAGGTTGCCGATAGTTGATAACGAAAAATTGGTAGGGTTAGTCTCTTTAGGAGATATTGCACTAGACTGTGATTTTGACGTTGAGATTTCTCAATGCTTATGTGATATTTGCGAAGATAGAGACTGGAAAGACTAAGCATTATCAGATACTAACCAGAGTAAAGTTCAATATCAATGGCTTTATAACAAAATAGGAGCTTATTGGAGGCTGCTGAAAAAGCCTTCGTAAGTAAAAAAATAGTGCAGATGTCATATAGTTTAAAAGATGCGAATATTCACAGGAAACCGACTTATAGCATATGATAAAAGATTTTCACCGTGAATTCTGAGCAACGTTAAACTATATGACATCTGCTTTATTGTAAAACTATTATTTCTAATATATTTCAGAGTGCACTTCAATATCTTTTTTTGCACTTCTTTTTATTTTTATCCCATTAGGATCTATGTAAGCGATTTTTATTTTTCCAATATCTTCAGAAGGTATTTCTACTTGGGCGAACGGCGAATCGGTATTTGTAGGAACGTACACCTTTTTAAATACACTATATAAATATGCAAGAATTGCATTATGGGCAGGCCGTTTTAAGTTCACCTTTGCTAATGCTTGAGAATGTTTCATAAACGATGTGCAGTCAGCATACTGTGGTTTTATAACAAAAATACCTTTACTATTTATAAATCCCCATTTTCCATTAAGACACACAGCAGAAGTTCCAAAAGAGAATGGCTTCGCATATTCAAACCTTGGCTTTATGGCTAAATTCCCATTTGTATCTATAAATCCCCATTTCTTACGGAGCTTTATAGGGGTTAACCCTTCGCTGAATCCTTGAATCCTATTATATAATATAGGTGGATTCTTTTTACGATTTTCTTTGTACCAGGTTGTTAGCCCGGACAAATCATCAGTTATTTGAGGGGTACCGACACAATGTATTACTCCTAACTGAAAATTACCATTATCTAATCCAAATGCATCTACATACTTGGGCGGAACAATTTCGATAAGGTCTTTATTTATAAAACCCCATTTATTCTTCGCTTTAACCCATGCAAAATTTTCTTTAAAGTCACATATCTTTTGATATTTATGAGGTACTACTAATTTTTCAGTTTCCATATCTAAAATACCGTAAAGCCCTTGTTTATATACAGCAAGGTACTTATTTGAATTTATATCATGAAATTTTTTATAGTGCTTTTGGATATTTTTAAAGTCTTTATTTGCAAATTTCAACATAGCAAACTGCTCCGGTGAAACAACAGACATGAAATTCCCACCCTTCTTAAGTATAACACTTATCTATTGTACAAAAAAAATATAAAAGTTACAAGTGATTTTTAGGAAAATTAAAAAACTCGGGTTACTAGTCAGAGTACATGAAATAAGATATATGTTTTAAAAGGAACGAATATTTGCCGAAAGACTTCCCGTATTTTTTAAAGTCTTTCGTCGCAAATCCTGAGTTCCGATAAAATATATATCTTATTTCATGTACTCTGACCAGCGGCATATACTCTGACTAGTAACAAACTCGGAAAATTAAAAAACTAGTCTATGTATCTGTTGACATTAGAAATTAAGTGTGATACATTAAAGGAGTAGTTTTTGTACGACATCGGCAATAAACACGAGCTTTACTTGTAATAAGGGTAAAAAGTATGTTTTAGGAGGAATGTGAAAGTGGAAAAAGGAAAAGTTAAATGGTTTAATTCTGAAAAAGGTTACGGATTTATCGAAAGAGAAGGCGGAAATGACGTATTTGTTCATTTTTCAGCTATCAGTATGGAAGGTTATAAGAGCTTAGCAGAAGGTGCAGAAGTTGAATTTGAAGTAGTTGATGGAGCTAAGGGTCCACAAGCTGCAAACGTTGTTGCTCTTTAATTCAAAAACAAATATTGTTTGAAGATGATTTCGATGTCCGTTTTTAACAATATACTGCCGGTATTACCGGCAGTTTTTTGTTGCAATAAATTCTCTTGAGCAATCTTTTACTCATATAAATCAATAAAGTCAACATCAAGCAAAGGATAATCAATAAAATCGACATCATCAAAATGCCACCATTCAGAATTTATCCTTCTAAATCCATGCTTTTCCATTATAGTTCCCAGCAATTCTCTATTGGCTTTTTGCTCTTCGGTACAGCCGTTATAAGTTATACCGGCTTCTTTACCGAAATAGTCAAACCCTGTTGGCATATCAAGTTCACGACCTTCTAAGTCTGTTAGGGTTATATCAACAGAAGTGCCTCGATTGTGATGAGAACCGGTTTTTGGGTTAGCAATATATCCCTGGGTGGCAGGGTTTATTTCTGCTGCGGCCTCTCTTAGCATGTATTGATACCTTCGCGGCCTATATGCATCAAATATTTTTATTCTATATCCGAGCTGATAAAATTCTTCATTGGCCTCTACAAGCTTTTTCGCGGTGCTTTCTTGTAAATATGCTTTTGCAATCTTCGGATAAAATTGTTTCCCGGCAAAATTATTTTTAGAAGCATATCTTAAATCTATTATAAAGTTGCTAGAAAGTGAGTTTAAATCAACCAATCCATATTCCTCCTCGTTAGTATTATTTTTAGGTATAAAAATAGAATCAGCATAGCTAATGGTTATGCTGGAAATGGAAGAAATATTTTTTTTACAAAAAAAGAATGATAAACTTATAAAAAGCAATAGTATAATTATTACAAAAAGCTTGTTTTTAGCCCTCATGTGAATTCTCTCCATATCCTATTTTTTTAACAATTTGACTAAATTAGTCATTTCTACTATAATTATATCGGTAATATAATAAAAAAATGAATATTTTCTTGAGAGGAATGAAGATAAATGCATGATAAATACGAAAGCCCTTTTGGAAAAAGGTATGCAAGCAATGAAATGTTATATTTGTTTTCGGATGATAATAAGTTTCGGACATGGAGAAAACTTTGGGTAGCTTTAGCAGAAGCAGAAAAAGAATTTGGATTACCAATAACTGATGAACAAACAGAAGAAATGAAAGCCCATATTGATGACATAAATTATGAAGTGGCAGAGGAGTATGAAAGAAAATTTAAGCATGATGTAATGTCACATATTCATGCATATGGAACTCAGTGTCCAAATGCGATGCCTATAATACATTTAGGTGCAACTTCTTGCTATGTGGGGGACAATACAGATTTACTTATTATGATGGATGCACTGAAGTTAATAAAAGAAAAACTAGTTGCGGTTATGGAAAAATTGGCAAATTTTGCTATGGAATATAAAGATATGCCGACTTTGGGCTTTACTCATTTTCAGCCGGCTCAGCTTACAACTGTAGGCAAGAGGGCTACGTTATGGTTACATGAATTGTATTTAGATTATGAAGAACTAAATTTTGTAATGAGTACAATGAAATTAAGAGGTGTGAAAGGTACAACAGGGACTCAAGCAAGTTTTATGGAATTACTTAATAATGATTCCGATAAGGTAAGAGAACTTGAAAAAAGGGTAGCGGAAATAATTGGAGTAGAAAATGTGTACCCGATTACAGGCCAGACTTATTCACGGAAAGTAGACTTTAGGGTAATAAGCTGTCTATCCGGTATTTCTCAAAGTGCATATAAATTTGCTAATGATTTAAGAATGTTACAAAGCTTAAAAGAATTGGAAGAACCGTTTGAAAAGAAGCAAGTTGGCTCATCTGCTATGCCGTATAAAAGAAATCCTATGAGAAGTGAACGAATTTGTTCACTTGCAAGGTATGTTATGGCGGATACATTAAATCCGGCTATGACTGCAAGCACACAGTGGTTTGAAAGAACATTAGATGATTCTGCTAACAGAAGGATTTCTATTTCGGAAGCATTTTTAGCAGTTGATGCTATTTTACTTATTTACCTTAATGTTGTTTCAGACATGGTTGTATATCCGAAAGTTATAGAAAAGCATGTTTTAGAGGAACTTCCGTTTATGGCTACTGAAAATATTATGATGGAGGCGGTAAAAAAAGGCGGAAATAGGCAGGAATTGCATGAAAAAATAAGATTATATTCTATGGAGGCAGGCCGACAGGTAAAAGAATTTGGGCTTAAGAATGATCTTTTAGAAAGGATAAAAAATGATGCCAGTTTTTCTCTGACATCAGAAGAAATGAAGGATATATTAACTCCTGAAAAATACATAGGCAGAGCACCAAAGCAAGTTGAAGAATTTGTTGAGGAGTATATTAAGCCTATTATTGAGTCAGAAGAAAAATATATAGGCAGTAAAGAAATGAAAGTTTAATAAAATTAGGAGGAAT